>CAYUJV010000224.1:0-1526 GCA_964445085.1 uncultured Burkholderiales bacterium | reverse complement strand
ACCACGCTGCTCAAGTGCCTGATGGGCGCGCTGCCCGTCAAGCGCGGCAGCATGAGCCTCTTCGGCGAGGATGTCACCCGGCTCAAGCCGCATCAGCGCGCGCGTCGCGGGCTGGGGTATGTGCCGCAGGGACGCGACATTTTCGGTCGCCTCACCGTGCGCGAGAACCTGCTCATGGGGCTGGCCGCCAACCCCAGGGCGAAGACCATTCCCGACGACATCTTCGAACTTTTTCCGGTGCTGAAGACCATGCTGCACCGGCGCGGCGGCGATCTTTCCGGTGGCCAGCAGCAACAGCTCGCCATTGGCCGCGCGCTTGCCGCCAGGCCGAAATACCTCATCCTCGACGAGCCTACCGAAGGCATCCAGCCGTCGATCATCAAGGACATCGGCCGGGTCATCACGCTGCTCGCCGAACGCGGCATGGGCATCCTGCTGGTCGAGCAGTATTACGACTTCGCCGAGGAACTGGCCGATTTCTACGCCGTGATGCAGCGCGGCGAAGTCCTCCGTGCGGGCATGGGCGAAACCATGCCTCTGGACGGCATCCGGCAACTGGTCGCCATTTGATTTGAATAAGGATACGTGTTGATGTTCAGCAAGGTTCTGGTCGCCAACCGGGGAGAAATCGCCTGGCGCATCGTGCGCACCCTGAAGAAAATGGGCGTGGCCAGCGTGGCCGTCTACTCCGAGGCGGATCGCGGCGCGCCGCACGTGCGCCATGCCGACGAGGCCATTTGCGTGGGCCCCGCGCCTGCCGCGCAGAGCTATCTGGATGCCGACGCCATCCTGGCGGCGTGCCGCGCCACCGGCGCACAGGCGGTGCATCCGGGCTACGGCTTTCTCTCCGAGAACATGGCCTTCGCCCGCGCCTGCGAGGCAGCCGACGTGGCCTTTCTCGGCCCCACGCCGGAACAGGTGGAAGCCTTTGGCCTGAAGGATCGCGCACGCGACGTGGCGGAACGCGCCGGCGTGCCGCTACCGCCGGGCAGCGGCCTGCTGGACAGCGTGGAAGACGCGGTGGCGGCAGCCAGCCGTGTGGGCTTCCCGGTCATGGTCAAGGCCGTGGCCGGCGGCGGCGGCATCGGCATGCAGGCGGTGCACGACCCGGCCGAACTGCCCGAGGTGTTCGGCCGGGTGAAGCGCCTGGCGGCGCAGTATTTCAAGAACGACGGGGTGTATCTGGAACGCCTGATCACGCGTGCACGCCACATCGAAGTGCAGATCTTCGGCGACGGCGAACGCGTGGTGGCGGTCGGCGACCGTGATTGTTCGGTGCAGCGTCGCAACCAGAAGGTATTGGAAGAAACGCCGGCACCCGGCCTGTCCGATGCGCAGCGCCGCGCCCTGCACGCGGCGGCGGAAAAACTCGGCGCGGCGGTGGGCTACCGTTCGGCCGGCACGGTGGAATTCGTCTACGACGTCGAACGCAGCGAGTTCTATTTTCTGGAAGTGAATACCCGGCTGCAGGTCGAACACTGCGTCACCGAGGAAGTGACAGGACTTGACCTGGTGGAGTGGATGGT
>CAYUJV010000223.1:0-1636 GCA_964445085.1 uncultured Burkholderiales bacterium | reverse complement strand
CCTTGAAGTACTCCGGATCGGCCATGAACTTGCGGCAGATCGCGTTGTAGATCGGGTCCACCTTCATCGCCATGTCGGCGTCGGTCATGATCGGGTTGCGGCGCTTGGTGGGATCCGTCGGATCCAGCGGCTTGTCCTCTTCCTTGATGTCCACCGGCTCCCACTGGTTGGCGCCGGCGGGCGACTTGCGCAGCTCCCACTCGTGGTTGAACAGCATGTCGAAGTAGCCCATGTCGAACTGGGTCGGGTTCGACGTCCATGCGCCCTCGATGCCCGAGGTCATGGCGTTGGCGGCCTTGCCCTGCATGTCGGGATTCGACCAGCCCAGGCCCTGCTCGGCGACGTCGGCACCTTCCGGGTCGGGGCCCAGGCGGTCGGCGCGGCCATTGCCGTGGGCCTTGCCGACGGTGTGGCCGCCGGCGGTCAGGGCCGCGGTCTCCTCGTCGTTCATGGCCATGCGCTTGAAGGTCTCGCGCACTTCCAGCGCGGTCTTGGCCGGGTCGGGCTTGCCGCCCACGCCTTCCGGGTTGACGTAGATCAGGCCCATCTGCACCGCGGCCAGCGGGTTCTCCAGCGAGTCGGGCTTGTCGTCGCTCTCATAGCGGTCGCGGCCCAGCCATTCCTTCTCGGAGCCCCAGTAGATGTCCTTCTCGGGATGCCAGATGTCCTCGCGGCCGAAGCCGAAGCCGAAGGTCTTCAGGCCCATCGACTCATAGGCGATGTTGCCGGCCAGGATCATCAGGTCGGCCCAGCTGATCCGGTTGCCGTACTTCTTCTTGATCGGCCACAGCAGGCGCCGCGCCTTGTCCAGGCTGGCGTTGTCCGGCCAGCTGTTGAGCGGGGCGAAGCGCTGGTTGCCGGTGCCGCCGCCGCCGCGGCCGTCGGCCAGGCGGTAGGTGCCGGCCGCGTGCCAGGCCATGCGGATCATCAGGCCGCCGTAGTGGCCCCAGTCTGCCGGCCACCAGTCCTGGCTGTCGGTCATCAGCGCGTGCAGGTCCCTCTTCAGCGCGGCCACGTCCAGCTTCTTCACCTCTTCCCGATAGTTGAAGCCCTTGCCCATCGGATTGGTCTTGGTGTCGTGCTGGTGGAGGATGTCCAGGTTCAGCGCGTTCGGCCACCAGCTGGTGTTGGTGGTGCCGGCGGCGGTCATCGCGCCGTGCATCACCGGGCATTTGCCGCCGTGCTTGGATTCGTTCATAGCCATGGTCCTCTCCGTTGGTCGATGGTCGGTTGGGTGGTGTGGGCCTGGGTGCACCGGGAATCCAGCGTCGGCCGACTTCGTGACTGTAGTGCGCGCCAATCGATAGGTGAAGTTTCATTTTGAAATGCAATCAATAGCTGTTGGCTATTGATGGGCCGAGAGGGCGAAGCCTGCGCACGCGTGCGGGCAATGGGCTTCGCTGCCTGCAGGCCAACGCCGGCGCGCGGCCGGGGCGGCCAGCAGGGCGCGCGGGCGGCATTGGTTAAACTCCGGGGATGACCGAGCCGCGCCGACCCCGCAAGAAGACCCGCGTCACGTCGCTGGACATCGCGCACCGGGCCGGGGTCTCGCAGGCCACCGTCTCGCGCGTGCTGGCCGGCAGCCCGCTGGTGAACGCCGAGACCCGGCGCCGGGTGGAACAGGCGGTGCGCGAGC
>CAYUJV010000222.1:0-1664 GCA_964445085.1 uncultured Burkholderiales bacterium | reverse complement strand
CTAGGAGTCTGCGCGGCAGACCGATTCCAAGCGGGATTGTTTGTCGTGCAGGTGAGGGGTGAATGAAGGCTGGAGGTCGATCATCGGATCCTCGGAGTTGCTGGCGCGGTGAGCGGCGAGGCGGGAGAGGTAGCCAAACAGAGGACGCGAACCCGGAGAATGGCCTCGGTGGCCCTCATGGCTTCACCAGGTAGCTCATTCGGCGCAGGTTCAGCGCCAGACAGACGAGCTTGAACTCCTCGCGCACCTTGTCCAGGCTGCGCAGACTGAACTGGCGGAAGCCGAGAACGTTCTTGATCCAGCCGTTGGGCGCTTCGACAATCGCCTTACGCCGCCGGTAGGCGGCCTTGGCCCGCTCGGTGTCCAGGCGCGCTGCCATCGCCAGCGTGTGGGGATGCTTGGCGGCATCGATCTTGAGCAGCGCACGCCCCTCGCGGCCCAAGGCGACGATGGCTTCGGTCGGTCCGGCGGCCAGCTGGGCGAACACGGCTTCCGAGCGGAATCCGGTGTCGGCCAGAGCGGTGGCGGGCGTGGCCTTCAGATTCGCCTTCACGGCGTCGAGCAGCACCGGTAGTCGGTCGGCATCGGCGGCATTGTTCGTGAGCTCGGCGGCCACGATGATCTGGGCGGCGTCATCGACCGCCGTGTGGGCGTTGTAGCTCTGGTCGAAGCCGCCGCCGGCCCGCTTCATGATCCGGCTGTCCGGGTCGGTGAAACTCTCCTGGGCGCTGTCTTCGGGCACCCCGAAGTCCCGCTTGTAGCGACCGCCCTTGGGCTTGCCGTCTTTGCCTTTGGGTCGCCGGTCGTCGTCGGGACCGCGCCCCTTTGCCCGGTCCTGTTCGGCCTGGCGCGCTTCCAGTCGTTCGCGTGCCGCCTTGATCACCGCCAGCCGGGCTTCCCGGCGCTCCAGCTCCGCCGGCACATCCAGCTCCGGTTCGTCCCGTTCGGCTCGATCCGCCGCCTGGGCGTGATCGAGCAGCGCCTGGATCTGCGCCTCCAGGTCGGCCTGCTCCTCGCGCATGCGCTTGTAGCTCATCGCCTTGTGCCGCGAGGCGTTGGCCTTGATCTTGGTGCCATCCACGGCAATCGTGCCCAACTTGACCAGCCCGCATTCCCGTGCCAACTGCACCACCTGCACGAACAGCGCCGACAGCTCCTTGAGGTGCAACGCCCGGAACTCGCAAATCGTCCGGTGCTTCGGATAGTTGCCCGCCGCCAGCACTCGGAACGCCACATCCTCGTGCAGCTTGCGTGCAATCTTGCGCGACGAGAACACTCCCGTGGCGTACCCGTACAGCAGAATCTTGACCATCATCGCCGGATCGAACGGCTGGTTGCGCGGCCCGCCTCCCGCGTAGCGCGCATGAAATGCGCTCAGCTCCAGCGCGTCCACCGTGTCGCTGATGTAGTAGGCCAGATGCCCTTCCGGCAACCACTCCTGTAATGCGGGCGGCAGCAACAAGGTCTGGGTCGGATCGTAGGGGAGGTAGCTCGTCGCCATCTCCCTCAAACGCCCTTATCCATATCTTGTTGACTCGGCATGGCTTCTGCCGCGCAAACTCCTAGCCGCGGCTTCCCCCGCTTGCCGCGGCGCAATGCAGGGCCACCTCCGGGGGCCCTGCATCTTTTCGCGGTCGCGCCGCCTGGATCAGCCGCGAAAATCC
>CAYUJV010000221.1:0-1740 GCA_964445085.1 uncultured Burkholderiales bacterium | reverse complement strand
CCAGGTGGGTGTTGGGGATGCGGGCGTGGATTTCCTTGACCCGGTCGATGCGCAGCACGGCGCCGGTCGGCTTCTTGGTGAACTTGTAGGCGCCGTGGCTGGTGCCGATGGCGATGGCCAGGGCGTCGACCTTGGTTTTCTTGACGAAATCCGCGGCCTCGTTGGGGTCGGTCAACAGCTGGCTGTGATCCAGGTGGCCTTCGGCGCCGATGCCGTCTTCCTCGCCGGCCTGGCCGGTTTCCAGGGAGCCCAGGCAGCCCAGCTCGCCTTCCACGGACACGCCGCAGGCGTGCGCCATCTCGACGGTGCGGCGGGTGACGTCCACGTTGTACTCATAGGTGGAGGGGGTCTTGCCGTCTTCCTTGAGGGAGCCGTCCATCATCACCGAGGAGAAGCCCAGCTGGATGGAGCGCTGGCACACCGCGGGGGAGGTGCCGTGGTCCTGGTGCATGCACACCGGGATGTGGGGGAATTCCTCGATCGCCGCCAGGATCAGGTGGCGCAGGAAGGGTGCGCCGGCATACTTGCGGGCGCCGGCGGAGGCTTGGACGATCACCGGGGAATCGGTCTCGTCGGCGGCTTCCATGATGGCGCGCATCTGTTCCAGGTTGTTCACGTTGAATGCCGGCACGCCATAGCCATGTTCGGCGGCGTGGTCCAGCAGTTGGCGCAAAGTAATCAATGCCATTGCTTTCTCCTTGAATAAAAACTCAACAACTGATTCGGGCCGGCGCAGACCGCACGCCGGCGATGAAGCCCGGGGTCACGCCTTCTTGTGATCGCCCACCCGTACGATTCTCATGGTATTGGTGCCGCCCGACTTGCCGATCGCTTCGCCGAAGGTCAGGATGATCAGGTCGCCGTCGCGCACCGCGCCGCGTCGGCGCAGCTCGTCTTCGGCCTCGATCAGCAGCTGTTCCCGATCCGTCGTCGTGGTCTTGAAGTTGACCGGGTAGACGCCGCGAAACAAGGTCAACTTTCTACGGGTTTCAACTTCGGGTGTCAAGGCGTAGATCGGCACCTCGGAATGCATGCGCGACATCCACAGCGCGGACGAGCCGGACTGGGTCAGGGCGCAGATCGCCTTCACGTTGATGTGGTTGGCGGTGAACATCGTGGACATGGCAATCGCCTCGTCCGCGCGGTCGAACTGCTTCTTCAGCTTGTACTGGCTGAGGAAGGAGATGTCGACCTCCTTCTCCGCCTCGGCGCAGATGCGGTCCATGGCGGCGATGGTCTCGATCGGGTATTTGCCGGCGGCGGTCTCCGCCGACAGCATCACCGCATCGGTGCCGTCGAGCACGGCGTTGGCGACGTCCGAGACTTCGGCGCGGGTCGGAATCGGGTTCTCGATCATGGACTCCATCATCTGGGTGGCGATGATGGCGATCTTGTTCTTCTGCCGCGCCAGGCGAATCATCTTCTTCTGCAGGCCGGGCACGGCGGCGTCGCCGACTTCCACGCCGAGGTCGCCGCGCGCCACCATGATGGCGTCGGACGCGTCGATGATTTCCTCCAGCGCGGTGATGGCTTCGGCGCGCTCGATCTTGGCCATGATCAGGCCGCGGCCGCCGGCCTCTCTCAGCAGCTTGCGCGCCCGCTCGATGTCGGCGCCGGCGCGGGGAAAGGACACCGCGATGTAGTCGGCCTTGAACGCTGCCGCGGTCTTGATGTCCTCCATGTCCTTCTCGGTCAGCGCGGGGGCGGACAGGCCGCCGCCCTGGCGGTTGATGCCCTGGT
>CAYUJV010000220.1:0-1828 GCA_964445085.1 uncultured Burkholderiales bacterium | reverse complement strand
GGGTGCGCGACATAGATGTAACCCGTATTGGCGTTTTCTTTTTTGTGGCTCAAAGCCTAGCGTAGTGCTACGCTCGGTACCAGGAGGCCCCATGAACGAAACTCTCGCCACTCTGGAAGCCCGGCGCGCCGCCACCCAGCTTCAGATCAGCCGCCTGGGGGATATGCGCTCCGGCTCCATATCCAGCACCGGAGGCAAATGCGGCAATCGCCGCTGTCATTGCCATCTGCCGGATGATCCAGGTCATGGCCCCTTCTTCCGCCTGACCCGCAAGGTGAAGGGCAAGACCGTCACCGAGACCTTTGCGACGCCCGCGGCTTTGCGCAAGGCGCAGCGGGAAGTAGAAGAGTTTCACCGTTTCCGCCAGCTCAGCCACGAGCTGTTGGAAGTCAACGAACAGATCTGCCGTTTACGGCCAGTCGAAGATACGCTGACGACGGAGGAAAAAAAACGGCCGAAGCGGTCCAGCGCGAAGTCGCCCAGGAAGTAGGCCGCCTGCTGCAGTTGATCTTTTCTGGCGCGCACAAGTCCGGCCAGATTGACCTGGAGGCCGTTGAGACGCTGGTGCGCGGCTCGATGCACCGCGCCGGAGCCGCGATCCTCGGCCGTCTTCTGTCGGAACCGGCGGCCCCAGCCAGCCCCGCGCTGTGCGGCTGTGGGCATCGGACGCGCTATCACGACACCCGCTCCCGCCGGTTGCTGACCATGCTGGGGCCGGTGGAGTTCGAGCGGAGCTACTGTGTCTGTCCGCGTTGCCACCGGGGCCAGAGCCCGCGCGACCGGAAGTTGGACGTGGAGGGCACCCAGTTCTCACCCGGGGTGCGGCGGATGATGGCCGTGGTGGGCAGCGAGGCCAGTTTCGAGCAAGGCCGCGAACAACTGGAGTTGCTGGCCGGATTGAAGGTCGCCGCCAAAGCCATCGAGCGGCAGGCCGAGGCCATTGGGGCCGGCATCGAAGCGGGCGAGCAGCAGGAGATCACGCGCGCCAAACAACTGGATCTGCCCGAGGTCTGCGCTCCTGCCGTGGCGGTCCTCTACATCGAAATGGACGGTACCGGCGTGCCGGTGACGAAAGAGGAACGGGAAGGCCGCGCCGGCAAAATCGAAGGCCAACCGGCCCGCACCCGCGAGGTCAAACTGGGCTGCGTGTTCACGCAGACCACGACTGATAAAGAAGGCCGGCCCGTCCGCGATGAGGGCTCCACGTCCTATGTCGCCGCCATCGAGACGGCCGAACAGTTCGGCCTGCGGCTGTACACCGAAGCCTGGCGGCGCGGCTGGAGCAGGGCGCGGCAGAAGGTCGTGCTCGGCGACGGCGCGGCCTGGATCTGGAATCTCGCCCAGCAGCACTTCCCCGGCGCGATTCAGATCGTGGACCTCTATCACGCCCGCCAGCACGTCTGGGAACTGGCCGCCAAGCTGTTTCCGCTCGATGAACCGGCTCGGAAACGGTGGGCGGCCCGGTGCATCGACCGGCTCGATGGCGGCAAGATCGAGGCTCTGGTGAAGATCCTGCGCAGCCTCCGCCCAGACAACGACAAGCTTGCTGCCGACGTCCTGACTGAAGCCGACTACTTTGAACGGAACGCCGAGCGGATGCGCTATCCGACGTTCCGTGCCCAAGCGTTGTTTGTCGGAAGCGGCGTCGTCGAGGCTGGCTGCAGAACCGTCGTCGGCAAGCGCCTCAAATGCTCGGGCATGTTTTGGTCCGTCCGCGGCGCCAACGCCATCCTCGCCTTACGCTGCTGCCGCCTCAGCGGCCGCTTCGAGGACTACTGGGAATCCCGCTCACGCGCCGCTTGATTCTCCACTTCTATGTCGCGCACCC
>CAYUJV010000219.1:0-1873 GCA_964445085.1 uncultured Burkholderiales bacterium | reverse complement strand
AACTTCCCCTACCTGTCCGACGGCATGTGGTTCCTGACCCAGCACAAGCGCTGGGGCCTGCTCAAGGAAGACCCGGACTATCTCGCCGTGGCCAGAAAAGTGAACCAGATCGAGCTGTACAAGCAGGCGGCGGCGCAGGTCAAGGTTTCGGTGCCTAAGGACCTCATGCGCTCGAGCACCTTGTTCGACGGCAGCGTCTGGGACGGCAAGGATCCCAAGGCCTACGCCGCGAGTTTCAAGCTGCGGGCCTGATCTTCCTCGTACCGGAACAAGGCCGCGCCCTCACCCTGCGCTCCCCCCGGGAGAAGGGCTGAGGGCGCGCCGCCACAACCAGGCCCGCACCGCCTCCCGCCTCCTCCCCGGCCCACCGCCGCAGTCCTTGCAACAGGCGGATGCGGTCCTTTCTTGCCACCCACCCGGTGCGCATGCGCTTGGCATCCCCGGCAAAATGGCGTCAAATAAGCGCGTTGCCGGCGCCGCGCACCCCTCCCGCGTAGCACCCCCCAGTCCGCCCGCGCCGTCCGGCCTCTCATGAGGTGAGGATGTGCTGTCCGCCGTTCACCGCTACCTGAGCCGCCTGCCCGCCGCAGGGGTGTTCCTGCTGGCCCTGCTGGTCCTCTCCGTGGTCGGCGTCGCCGACTACCTGACCGGGCCGGAAACTTCGGTGGTCTTCCTCTACCTCGTCCCGGTCGCCTTCGGCACCTGGTACGGGAGCCGCGCCGCGGGAATGACGCTCGCCATCCTCTCGGCGGTGATCGCCATCGCCACCGACCTCGCCTCGGGCCAGCCCTACAGCCATACCGTGATCCCGTTCTGGAACGGATTGCTCCAGCTCGCATTCTTCACCGCCGGCGTGGGACTGCTCGACATGCTGCGCGAGCGCCTGCACGTGGAGCAGAAGCTCGCGCGCACCGACCCGCTCACCGGCATCCTGAACTCGCGCGCCTTCGTCGAGCACATGGGCTACATCATCGCCCTGTCCCAGCGCGATGGCGCACCCATCACCCTCGCCTACATCGACCTGGACGACTTCAAGCAGATCAACGATACCCGCGGCCACAGCGCCGGCGACAAGGTGCTGCGCATCGTCGGCCACACCCTGCGCAGCTCGATCCGCCGCACCGACGCGGTGGCGCGCCTGGGCGGCGACGAGTTCGCCCTGCTGCTGCCGGTGACGAACCAGGAGGCGGCGCGCACGCTGATCGGCAAGATCAAGCTGCGCCTCACCGAGGCGCTGGCGCTGCACTCCTTCCCCGTCGGCTGCAGCATCGGCGCCGTCACCTTCCGCGAGCCGCCGGCGAGCCCGGACGAGGCCATCCGCATCGCCGACCGCCTCATGTACCAGGCCAAGAACCAGGGCAAGAACGCCATCGTGTTCCAGGCCGTGCCGCCCGCTGCCTGATGCCCCCGCGCCCCATGGTCTAAGCTGGAAATAGCTCGACTACAACCCGCTCAGGAGGACGCCATGCCGCTCGTGCGCATTTCGCTGATGAAAGGAAGGGAAGCCGGCTTCGGCCAACGGGTGGGCGAAATCGTCCACCGCGCAATGGTGGAAACCCTGGCCGTCCCGGAGCGGGATCGCTTCCAGATCATCACCGAGCATGCCGACGACAGCCTGATCTACGATCCGCTCTATCTCGACATCCCGCGCACCCATGGCGTCGTGTTCATCCAGATCACCCTGAACGAAGGCCGCAGCCTCGAGGTGAAGAAGGCCTTCTACCGGGCGGCGGCCGAAAACCTGCACCACCAGCTGGGCGTGCGCACGGAAGACGTGCTCATCAACCTGGTGGAGGTGAAGAAGGAAAACTGGTCCTTCGGCAACGGCGTCGCCCAATACGCACCCTGATTCGCACCCTGATTCGCACCCTGA
>CAYUJV010000218.1:0-1949 GCA_964445085.1 uncultured Burkholderiales bacterium | reverse complement strand
CAGGGTGCCGCGGGCGGTGGCGGTGCTGAACCACTGCTGCATGGCCGAAAACACGTCGCCCTCCGCCTCCGCGACCTGGATCGCCTCGACCGCGGCCTGGGCGGCGATGGCCGCGATTTCCGCGGTGCTCGCGCCGCCGGCGCGGCGGATTTCGCGCCGGATCTTGGGCAGGATGCCCTTTTCGGTCAGATACTGGTTCAGTTCGTGGTAGGCGGAGAGCACCGCGTTCTGCATGTGCTTGTCCCACATGGTGACGAACAGCAGGCGCACCTTGAGCGGCGCTTCGGTGTCGCGGCAGGCGGCCATGAAGGCGTCGGCCAGCACGGCCGGGTCGAAGGGATTCTTGCAGCGCTGGAATTCCGGGTCGTGCAGCAGGACGCCCACGCGCTTCTCCAGCCCGGCCAATTCTTCCTTGCAGTTGCCTTTCAGCTTCCCGACGATCTCCTGGGTGGCGATGGATTCTTCGAGGTCGTCCGGGTCGACCAGGCTGAACTGATCGAAATCGAGTTCGGCCTCGGCTTGCTCCTGGCGACGGGAGGCCCGGGGATGAATGCTGGCCTGGATGCCGTCGTACAGATGATTGCGGAGGCTTTCCTCCATGGCGCTGCCCTTGTCGCGTGCGAGGGCCATGGCTTCCAGGTAGAGCGTCTCCATCGGCCGTTCGACCGCCTTCTCCGCGAGCTGAAAGAACTCGTCCGCCGATTTCTCCAGCATGGCCTTGAAGGCCCCGGCCAGCGTTCCCAGCGCGATCTGCGTGCAACGATCGAGCATGCGCAGTTCGGCGGCAGTGGGAACGTTCTGGGATTGTTCCAGGGCCTTGAGCAGATCGTTGCCTTGCGAGCCTTCCATGATGCGTCTCCGGGTATGCGTCAAGCCAGTTCTTCACCGGGCATCGGAACAGGGGGACGTGCTGGCGCGTGGACACCCAGCGAGCCCGCTGCCCTAGCGCCCTTCTTTCGGGGCGCCTTAGGCCGGTGCCTTTGCGTCCCCGCCTTTCGGCGGGTTTGCCCTTGTTAGATGCCTGTTATCGGGTACGGCCAGGATTTGGCCTTACACGCGCTTGAATCGGAAGGTGCGGAAAAATCTTTAGGCGCCGCAGGTCATGATGAACACATTGTCATCTGATGCGGGAGGGGGTCAGCGCGTGAGTTGCGCGTAGAGCAGCGGCAGCTGCTTGGGCAGGTCCGCCGGGCGGCGGATCACCAAGTAGCGGCCAAGGCCGAACAGATGGGAGAGATAATCCGAGCCTTTCTCGTCCACGGTGACGCAGAAAGGCTGCAGCCCCTGTTTGCGCGCATCGAGGATGGCATGGCGCGTGTCCTCGATGCCGTAGCGGCCCTCGTACTGGTCCAGGTCGTTGGGCTTGCCGTCGGTGAGAATGAGCATCAGCCGCTGCTGCGCGCGCTGCTCGCCGAGGATGGTGGTGGCGTGGCGGATGGCCGCGCCCATGCGCGTGTAGTAGCCGGGCCTGAGCGCCGCGATGCGGCCGCGGGCGGCATTGTCGTAGCGGTCGCTGAAATCCTTCAGCACGTGAAAGCGGACATTGTCGCGCCGCAGCGAGGAGAAACCGTAAAGCCCGAAACAGTCGCCAGTGGCCGACAGCGCCTCGGAGAACAGGAACAGGGTGTCCCGGATCACGTCGATCACCCGTGCCTCGTTGCCGACGTAGGCATCGGTGGAGAGCGACAGGTCGGCGAGCAGCAGGCAGGCGAGGTCGCGCTGCTGGGCGCGCACGGCCCGGTACAGTCCGCGCTCCGGCGCCGGGCGCTGCAAGCGGCGGTCGGCCACGTGCTCGATGCAGGCGTCCAGATCGAGCTCGCTGCCGTCGAGCTGGTGCTTCAGCCAGACGCGTGCGGGAGTCAGGGCTTCGAACTGGCGGCGGATGCGGCGCGCGGTGACGGCAAGCCGCGGCGGCAGGCCGCAGGCCGGCGCGGTAGGGAAAGAGTGTA
>CAYUJV010000217.1:0-1950 GCA_964445085.1 uncultured Burkholderiales bacterium | reverse complement strand
CATTTGGGACCCCTGAAAATCCTGCGATAAAACAGAAGGCTTGCGGAGTCGCCGCTCCGCGAAACCGATTCTCAGGAGCCACCCAAATGGTGAACGATCGAAATCAGGATACCTTCCGCAAGCCTGTCAATCAAGGGGTTCGTGAGGTTACTTCGGAACCCAATAAAATCGGGGCTTCCACGCCCTATGACTTCGAGGCCAGGAATCTGACCGCCTACGGGGGCCTCTTGCCCGTGGCTACCATGCTGGAGAAACTCGGCTTCCAGCAGTTGATGGAAGAAACGCTGAGCATCAAGCGCAAGACCAAGGCCATGCCGATGTACCGGTTCGTGCTGGCGATGGTGCTGGCCTGCTACGTGGGATTCTCCCGGCTGCACCACCTGCGCTTCCTGAAGCGGGAACCGATGCTGACCGGCATCTTGCATGTGATCGAGTTGCCTCGGCAGTCGACCTTCTGGCGCTTTCTGGCGGCGCTGCATCTGTGGGTGGCGCAGCAGTTGCTGGAGGTGCAGCGCCGCCTGCGGCAGCGGGTCTGGGAAGCGGCCCATGTGCAGCTGGCGGAGGTGACGCTGGACACCGACACGACGGTGCATACCCTGTTCGGCAATCAGATGGGCGCGCGCAAAGGCTACAACCCAAAGAACAAGGGCAAGAAGAGCTACCAGCCGATCCTGACGTTTCTGGCGGAAACCAAGGAGTACGTGGGGGGTGCATTGCGCACGGGCGACCGGCCCGACGGCAAGGAGATCGCCGATCACTTTAGGAGCGTGGCAGCGGGCTTGCCACCGGAGGTGAAGACCGTCTTGGCGCGGGCCGATTCGGGCTTCTATTGCTGGCAGGCGGTGGAGGCTTACGAGAGCCGGAATTGGCGGTTCATTATCGTGGCGCGCAAGACCGCCCGACTGGTGGATGAGTTGAAGGCCGCGACGTGGAAGCCCTCGCCGCGCACCGATGCCGACGAGCAGTGTGAGTTCCGTTATCAGCCAGAGGGATGGGGTAGAGCCTATCGGTTTCTGGCGCTGCGGTACCGGAAAAAACCGGAAACGAAAGAGGCAGACCAACCCGAGCAGTACCAGTTGTTCGACACGCCCGAGTACACCTATCGGGTCTTCGTGACGAACATGGAAGGACCGCTGGATGCCCTGGTGTGGTTCTACAACCAGCGTGCGGGGGCCGAGAACCTGATCAAGGAAGCCAACAACGATGCCGGGCTGGCGGCGCATCCCTCCAAGCGCTGGATGATGAACGCCAACTGGTTTCAGATCGTGATGCTGGCCTACAACCTGAACTGCTGGCTGCAACTGTTCAACCGCGAGGAGGGCGAAAAGGCCGGCCAGATGCAGCACACCACCCTGGCGACGGCGCGCTTGCGCTTTCTGTTCTTGGCGGCCAAGATTTGGCGGCACGCCGGGCGCGTGGGCGTCAGCTATAGCGATCACTACGAGGACAAAGGCATCTTTGACCGTCTGATGGGCCGCCTGCGCGCGATTGTCGCCAGTGCGGACGGGTTCACCCCCGTGATCGCGACCGCCCTGCGGTGCTGAGTTCTGGATCAACGTGCATAAACTTCTATGCACGGTTGAGTCCGTGGAAACAGTGACTTACAAAACGGGAGGGAAATCAGCCAGATCAGCCGACAGCAGGCAGTCAACAACGAGGTCCGCTCAGCTCGCCAGGCGCGGCGAGCACCCTCGATCCGTGCATAATTCAGGTTACACTTTTCGGAGACGAGCCAAAAAAGATTCCTATTATTCGTTATTTGTGTTACCATTGGACCACTCCTGGGGAGGTAGCCTGTGTACGAGTCAGACATTACCTCCGCCTTACCTGAATGCCGTGCAGATCCGCTGCCGGATTCACCCAAACGACCACTCTTTCGCGGATACAGTCCAGCTCGATTCACGGAGCGGGCTTGTGTCCTTGAGACGTCTGAAGCGCCGCCTGATGCCA
>CAYUJV010000216.1:0-1964 GCA_964445085.1 uncultured Burkholderiales bacterium | reverse complement strand
CGGCCCCCGCCCCGAATGCGGCGCCCGCCTCCCAGGCGACCGCCGAGCCCGCGGCAGCGGCCCCGGAAGCCGTAACCGCCCCGGCCGAGCACGCGGCGAAAGCCGAAGCCAAGCCGGTGGAGGCGAAACCCGAGCCCAAGCCTGAGCCCAAGGTTCAGGCGAAAACCGAGGCCAAGCCGCAGGCCGAAGCCAAGCCGGAAGCCAAGCCGGCGGCAGGGCCGCTTGCCGCGGCGGAGACCTTCTACGTCCAGTACGGCGCCTTTTCCGAAGCCAAGAACGCCAAGCAGAAGCAGGCCGAGCTGAAGGCCAAGGGCATCGCCACCTATACCGAGGTGGTGAAAACGTCCTCGGGGGACAAGATCCGGGTGCGCAGCGGCCCCTACGTGACGCGCGAGGCGGCGGAGAAAGTGCGGCAGAAGGTGAAGCCGCTGGACAGCAAGCTGGTCGTGGTCGGCGGCAAGGTCTAGATTTTCCCGAGGCATGACCCTATTTGACTATGCAGTGCTGGGGATCCTGGGGCTGTCGATTCTCCTGAGCGTCATGCGCGGGTTTCTGCGCGAGGTGCTCGCGCTGCTGTCGTGGGTGGTGGCGTTCTGGCTGGCCACGCTCTATGCCGGCGAAGTGGCGCCGATGCTGCCGCAGAGCATACCGAGCGAGGAGCTGCGCCTGCTGGCGGCCTATGCGCTGGTGTTTTTCGCGGTGCTGCTGGTGATGACCCTGCTGAGCATCACCGTCGGCCAGGTGCTCAAGTTGATCGGAATCGGGCCGTTGGATCGGATGCTGGGTGCGATTTTCGGCTTCGCGCGCGGCGTGGTGATCGTGCTGGCCCTGGTGGTGATGGGCGGTCTGACGTCGCTGCCGAAGGAGCCGTTCTGGCGCAACGCCACCTTCAGCGCGCCGCTGGAGGCGATCGTGCTCAGCGCAAAGCCCTGGCTGCCGGCGGCAGTCGGGAACAGGCTTAAATACGAGTAGGATGAACCATGTGCGGGATCATTGGGGTCGTTTCGACCGGGCCGGTTAATCAGCTCCTGTACGACGGGCTGCAATTGCTGCAGCACCGCGGCCAGGACGCGGCGGGGATCGTGACCTCGGAAGGGCGCACCTTCCACATGCACAAGGGCAGCGGCATGGTGCGCGACGTGTTCCGCACCCGCAACATGCGCGACCTGCTCGGCAACATGGGCATCGCCCACGTGCGCTATCCCACCGCCGGCAGCGCCGCATCCTCCGCCGAATCGCAGCCGTTCTACGTGAACTCGCCCTACGGCGTGGTGCTGGCCCACAACGGCAACCTCACCAACACCGACGCCCTGCGCCAGGACCTGTTCCGCCAGGACCTGCGCCACGTCAACACCAATTCCGATTCCGAGGTCCTGCTCAACGTGCTCGCCCACGAATTGCAGGAGAGCACCACCAACCACAAGCTCGACATCGGCAACATCTTCGCCGCCGTCGCCGGCGTGCATCGGCGCTGCCGCGGCGCCTACGCGGTGGTGGCGATGATCGCCGGCTACGGCATGCTCGCCTTCCGCGATCCCTACGGCATCCGCCCGCTGGTGATCGGCAAGCTGGAGACCGACAAGGGCACCGAGTACATGGTGGCCTCCGAGAGCGTGGCGCTGGACGCCCTCGGCTTCACCCTGGTGCGCGACGTGGCGCCGGGCGAGGCGGTGTTCGTGGACGAGGATCGCAATTTCTACAACGAGCAGTGCGCGGCGAAGCCGGTGCTGAATCCGTGCATTTTCGAGTATGTCTATTTCGCCCGGCCGGATTCGGTGATGGACGGGATTTCCGTGTATGCGACGCGCCTGCGCATGGGCGAGCGCCTCGCGGACAAGGTGCGCAGCCAGTTCTCCCATCTGGATATCGACGTGGTGATCCCGATCCCGGACACCAGCCGCCCGAGCGCGCTGCAGCTGGCCAACGAGCTGGGGATCCTCTATCGCGAGGGCTTCATCAAGAAC
>CAYUJV010000215.1:0-1991 GCA_964445085.1 uncultured Burkholderiales bacterium | reverse complement strand
TGAAACAGCAGTACCAGTCCCTGACTGGCTCTCGCGGCCTGGGCAATATCCTGAACAACCCGGCGCTGCGCGATTACCTGCCGAGTGACTGGCAAGGCGTCTATGACTCGGTGAAAACGGGCGGCTATGCCGGCCTGAGCGGCCGGGCGGCCTCGATCTACTCGCAGTCGAAGATTTTCGACTCGTGCGCGCACATCACGGTCAGCGACCAGAAGAAGCTGTGCGAGGCGCGGGCCGTGAAGTCGGCCCAGGATCAGGCTTTCGCCCTGGATGCCTACGACAAGGCGAAGTCGCGGCTCAACCAGATTGACAGCCTCATGGCGAAGATCAACGACACGCCCGACCCGAAGGCCATCGCCGAGCTGCAAGGCCGGATCGCCGCCGAACAGGCAATGATCCAGAACGAGCAAACGAAGCTCCAGCTTTACGCGATGGTGGCCCAGGCCGAGGACAAGATTCAGCAGCAGCAGCAGCGTGAATTGCAGGCCCGCACCTGGGCGGCCCGCAAGGGCATTAAGGCAACGCCGATCACGTTCGGCACGCCGTAATGGCAATGGTGACGCCGGCGAGGTTCTCGCCGGCGTCTTGCGTCACCATCCTTTGGTGACAACTTTTCGACCTGGCCAGCTCGGCCCCGTCACCAACGATAGGAGAGTGACCGATGAAGAAAAACGTAGTGATGATGCTTGCAGCAGTCGCGGCCCTGGCCCTGGCCGGCTGCAAGGAAGACAAGCCGCAGGAGGTCGTGCAAACGGTCGAGTGGTTCAAGGAGCACAAGGCCGAGCGCGAAGCGCAGCTCGCCAAGTGCAAGTCGAACCCTGGCGAGCTGGCCGCAACGCCCAACTGCGTCAACGCCAGCCGCGCCGATTCGTCTTCGACCTGGAGCGCACGCGGCGGGGCGATCAAGGTAGCGCCTCTTTCCGCTCCGTCTTCGGCCGCTCCGGCCAAGACCGAGGGCAACAACAAATAGGACGGTGACTTATGGACCCGATGGTTTTTCAGTTCATCGGCGAGACAGTGCAGAACGCTACCAATGCGTTCGTGACACCGGCCGCCACGAACTTGATGTACGCGCTGCAAATGATCGCCATCACTGGCGTTACGCTCTACATCGTGCTGACCGGCTACGCCATCAGCACGGGCGCGATTGAGTCGCCGTTTTGGACGTTCGTCAAGCAGTGCGTGAAGATCGTCATCATCGCGGCCTTTGCGCTCACGGTGGACGGATACGCCAACGGGGTGATGGGCGCGCTCAACGGCCTGGAAACGGGCTTGGCTGACGCGATGAACACGTCGGGCGGGCCGCCCGCCGCGAACATCTATCAGGTGCTCGACCAGTCCCTGGGCAAAGGGCTGGAAATCGTCGCGCAGTGCTTCCAGAAGGCCCACGAGGCCGGCTGGAACTTCGGCGCTGTGCTCGGCTGGGCCATTGCCGGCGTGGTCGTGGCGCTCGGCACCGTCCTGGTGTCGATGCTCGGCGGCGCGGCGGTCATCGTCGCCAAGTTCTCGCTGGCGATTGTGTTCGCCCTGGGGCCGCTGTTCATCCTGGCCTTGATGTTCCCGGCCACGGCGAAGTTCTTCGATTCCTGGTTTGGGCAGGCGATGAACTACATCCTGACCATCGTCATCATGGCAATCATCATGACGTTTGCCATGCGGGCATACGACGCCTTCATCGCGCGCGCGGACTTCTCCGGTAGCGGCGACTCGAACCCGATGTTCGCGGCGCTGCAAATCGGCGCGCTGACGGGCGTCCTGGTGTGGATCATCTCGCAGGCAGGCGGCATAGCCTCCGGCCTTGCCGGTGGCGTCTCGATGACAGCGATGGGCATTCGCCATTTGGCGATGCCCGTCACGGGTGGTCTGCGTGGTGCGAAGGCCGTCGGCAACATGGTGAACCCGTTGACGACGCGCCGCGATATGCAGTCCGGGATGTTGGTCACGGCTCGCCGGGCCAACCATCTGTTGGCCGGCAACACGATGTGGAACCC
>CAYUJV010000214.1:0-2038 GCA_964445085.1 uncultured Burkholderiales bacterium | reverse complement strand
GAGCTGCCGCCGCAGCGCGAAGCCGAGGAGGGCCGCCAGGAGCAGGCCCGCCGCCGGCAGCAGCCAGGCCAACAGGCGCTTCACTGCCGCCAGCGCGCGGCCCACGCTGTCGTCCACCTTCAGGGAAATCCACACCGGCGCCCCGGCAACGGGCTGGATACCGACCCGCTGCTGAGCCGCGTCCGACGGCTCGCCCGATCGCGCCAGCCGCACGCTCACCTCGCCGCCCGGCGGAAAGGATTCGGCCAGCACCCTGCCCAGCGGACGCCCCAGCCAGAGGAGCGCGATGGTGTTGCCGGCGCGCGTGAGGGGCGCCGTGGCCACGATCCACGGCTCGCCGCCCAGCCATATCAGCTGCGCTTCCCCTCGCGTCAGATCGTCCGGCGCCACGACCGGCGGCGGCGTGGCCGGCCAGTTCGCCACCAGCCGACCATCGGGATCCCACAGCCGCACCGCATCGAGCCGGAATGCCTCGCCCATGCGCCGCACCGCGGCAAGCGGATGCTTCGCCTCGCCCTCGAGATAGAGATGGTAATAGGTTGCATTGTTGAGCTCGGCGTCGTGGCTGAGCAGTTCACTGAGGTTTTTCAGCGCCAGCCGCTCGCGCGCGATGGTGTCGCGGACCTGTTCCGCGGCCTGGGCGCGGCGCTCCCTGGCGAAATCGGCGAAGCGCTGGCTGACGAAGTGGTCGATGCCGACGAACAGAAGCGCGCCGATGAACAGCACACTGCCCACGGCCGCGAGCATCAGGCCGGTGAGCAGGGTTGGCGGCCGCCAGTGGCGGAGGATCGGCATGCGTCCGGGGAACAAGGCGGGGAGAGGCTGGCTCATGGCACAATGCACCATCGACGAAACGGAAGAACCACTGTAAACCATGATCGATGGCGACGAGAACACCCTGCCCGCCACGCCGATGAACATCCTGGTGGTGGAAGACGAGCCTGACGTGGCCGCGCTGCTCAAGCGCATGCTCGAATCCTGCGGACCGTACCGCGTGCGCATCGAAGCGGCGCCGGACGACCTGCCGGCCGTGCTGGCCGAGACGCGGCCGGCGCTCGTGTTCACCGATCTCATGATGCCCGGCCGCGACGGCTTCGAAGTGATCCGCGCCTGTCAGGCCCACGATGCAGACCTGCCGGTGGTGGTGGTGAGCGCCTACGCGACGCTGGACAACGCAGTCCGGGCCGTGAAGGCGGGGGCCTTCGATTTTCTCGCCAAGCCCTTCGGCCTGGAGGCCGTCGAGCTCGTGCTGGCCAAGGTCCGGCGCGAACTGGATGCCCGCAGCCGCCAGGCGGAGCTCGTGCGCCAGATGCAAAGCCGCGACGGCGATCTGCGCGCGCTGCTCGGCGAGAGCAGCGCCATGCGCCAGCTGCGCGCCTGGCTCGCGCAGGTACGCAACGTGCGCGCCAACGTGCTCATCGAAGGGGAGAGCGGCACCGGCAAGGAGCTGGTGGCGCGGGCCCTGCACGGCGGCCAGGGCCCGTTCGTCGCCCTCAACGTGGCGGCGATCCCCGAACCGCTCGCCGAGACCGAGCTCTTCGGCTGCGTGAAGGGCGCCTTCACCGGCGCCACCCGCGACCGCGCGGGGCTGATTCGCGAAGCCGAGGGCGGCACCCTGTTTCTGGACGAGGTGAACGCCATGAGTCCCGCGATCCAGGCCAAGCTCCTGCGCGTCCTCCAGGAGCGCCGGGTGCGCCCGGTCGGCGCGGACCGCGAGCTGGAGGTGGACTTCCGGCTCATCGCCGCCGCGAACACCGACCTGGGACGGGAAGTTGAGCACGGACGCTTTCGCCGCGACCTCTATCACCGCATCAAGGTGCTCTCGGTCACGTTGCCGCCGCTTGCCGCGCGGCGCGAAGACATCGCCCTGCTGGCGGAACATTTCGTCGCGCGCTATGCCCAGGCCCACGGCCGGCGGGTGCGCCGCCTCGCGCCGGAGGCGGCATCCGCCCTCGCCCGCGCCGACTGGCCGGGCAACGTGCGCGAACTGGAAAACGTCATCGAACAGGCGGTGATCCTCTGCCCCGAGGATGCCTCC
>CAYUJV010000213.1:0-2102 GCA_964445085.1 uncultured Burkholderiales bacterium | reverse complement strand
GGGCGGACCTGGCGCGCGCCGCTGACTACGAATTCATCGACGGCTCCGACCTCGGCGACCGTGAATACGACCCCTTCGTGCGCAAGGTGCTGGCGATGGACGAGGCCCACGGGCCGGGCGGCCACGCCCACTGAGCACGCCCCGCTTGAGCATGCGACTTGTCGCTTTGTCCACCGCCCTGCTGCTGGCCGGCACGGCGTGGCAGCCGGCGGCGCAGGCGGACATCTACGTCGGGCACGATGCGTCGGGCGTGCTGATCCTGTCCGACGTGCCCTTTGCCGGGGCGCAACAGACCTATGTGACGCCACCACCGGCGCCGCTGGCGCGGATGTCCGAGGCCGCGCCGGCTTCGCCCGACGCTGTTGCCCGCCCTGACGCGGCTGCTCCCCCGGCGGCGGTGGCGCCGGCGGCCATAGACCCGCTGCCGGCAGATGCTGCCCCCGCGCCGGGCAAGTCATTCTTGCGCGAGGATTGACTGCGGCGATACCCAATCCGTCTCCAAGCCCTTGGCCCGGTGTTCGGGCCTTCGCCCCGCCGGTTGCCTCGGGGCGGGGGTTCTTTTTTCTGCAGGCTGCGAGGCCCGCTCCGTCGGCGGCGCCGCAATAAAAAACCCGCGGGGCGTGTGCCCCGCGGGTGGCTGCGGTGCCCCGACGGCTTGGTTTACTGCTGCAGCGTCACGGACTGGAGCTTGCGCGTGGCGCCGTACTGATCGTCGAAGCCATAGGCGGTGATTTTCACCTTGCCGTTCTGGTAGACCTTGACGGTGGCCCAGGCGTAGGAGCGGTCGGTCTTCGGGTTGACCGTGATATCGCCCGGGTCCGCTTCGAACGGCGAGCCGCCGGAGCCCACCAGCACCTGCCAGGCATGGCCGCCCTGGGCCGCGCGCGGCTGCGCCATGTGGAAGATGTGCTCATGGCCGCAGAAGTAGGTCGCGCCGTATTGTTCCATCAGATCCCAGAACGCATCCCGGCTGGCCGGGTCGCTATCCAGTCCCGCCGGCTTGGTGGGCAGCGGCGCGCTGGTACCGGCGCCGTAGTAGTAGGTGTAGGCGGGCTTGTGGCCGAACACGAAGATATGCTGGGCGCCGCGCGCCTTCGCATCCGCGAGATCCTGCGCCAGCCAGCCCACCGGGGCGTGGGCGTCCCGGCCGGTGGGATCGGTGTTGATCACCACGAAATGGGCGCCGCGGAAATCGAAGCTGTAGGACAGCTTGCTCTGGTCGGTGCTCAGGCCGTCGTAGAAGCGGTTGTCGGCGACGTTCTGGAAGGACGGCGCCTGGCCGAACAAGCTCGTCATGCGCGTATTGTCCAGGATCAGGTCGCCCATGTTGGCGCGCCAGGCATCCTCGTTGGCGGGCTGCGCCTTCTTGCCGCAGGCCTTGCACTGGGTCTCGTGGTTGCCGGGAACCGGGACCACATAAGTGCCCTTCTCCATCAGGCCGGCCACCATGCCGCGCCAGAAAGCGTACTGCTTGTAGAACTTGACCAGGTCGGAATTCACGATCTTGGTCACGCTGGAGGTGTCCGCGGGCACGACGGCATTGCCGTAGCCCATGATCATGTCGCCGTTGAAGAAGAGGAAGGCGGGTTTCTGCTTGCCCACTTCATCGATGATGCGCGACCAGGCCTTGGTGTTCTGCAGCCAGATCGCATCCTGGGCTGAGATGCCCGGGGCAGCAGGGTCCTGGCGCGAGTCGCCGACGGTCGAAAAGCTCAGGACGACGCCGTCGTCGTCCTCATCGCCATGGGTGCTGCCGGCGTGCGCGGCGGCGGAAAGCGGTTGCAGCATCGCGCCGGCACAAAGCAGTACGGCAAGGACGAGCGTCCTGCGGGACTTCGTGGATTGCATGGTGTTTCTCCTTTCCTGTTGTTGTTGGGGCGGCTGGGGAAGCCGGGGAGGAGAAAGGAGCGTAATGGCCATTCATGACCGGGGCATGACCACGGCATGACAGGCGCTGGACGCGGTGCGACGGCGCCGTGGGTGATGAGCAAGGGGCGAGTGAAGCCGGCAAACCGGCCGCACGGGCGCGGGCGAATCGCCGGCCGGGGGGAGCGCTCCGCCGCGCGGTGGCGGCGGGACACGGGTGGCGCGGTATTGGCTTA
>CAYUJV010000212.1:0-2141 GCA_964445085.1 uncultured Burkholderiales bacterium | reverse complement strand
GCCGGCGCCGCCGAACAGGCCGACCTTGCCGCCCTTGGCGAACGGGCACACCAGGTCGATCACCTTGATGCCCGTTTCCAGCAGTTCGTTGGAAGCGGCCAGCTCGTCGAACTTGGGCGCGTGGCGGTGAATGGAAGCGGTGGTCTCGGCGCCGACCGGGCCTTTCTCGTCGATGGGGTTGCCCAGCACGTCCATGATGCGGCCCAGGGTCTTGGGACCGACGGGCACGGAGATGGGGGCGCCGGTGTTGTCTACTTTCAGGCCGCGACGCACGCCGTCGGTGGAGCCCAGCGCGATGGTGCGCACCACGCCGTCACCCAGCTGCTGCTGCACCTCCAGGGTCAGCTCGGTGCCACCCACTTTCAACGCGTCGTAAACCTTGGGCATCGAGGCACGATCGAATTCCACGTCGATCACCGCGCCGATACACTGAACAATCGTTCCTTGGCTCATGGTCGTTTCCTATAAGTTCAAATTCAATTTCGTTACCACAGAGGCGGAGAGATCACAGAGAAAATCGGGTTTCCTCTGCGCCTCTGTGGTGAAGTTTTTTCCCTACACCGCCGCGGCGCCGCCGACGATCTCGGACAGCTCCTTGGTGATCGCGGCCTGGCGGGTCTTGTTGTACACCAGCGTCAGCTCGTCGATCAGGTTGCCGGCGTTGTCGCTCGCGGCCTTCATCGCCACCATGCGCGCGCTCTGCTCGGAAGCCATGTGCTCGGCCACCGCCTGGTACACGGTGTATTCGACGTAGTGCTTGAGCAGGGTGTCGAGCACCTCTTTTGCATCGGGCTCGTAGATGTAGTCCCAGTGATGCTCGAAGATGCCGCGGTCTTCGCCACCCGGGACCTGGCCCATCTGGTCCGGTTCATCGACGATGGGCGCGAGCTGCATCATCACCGGCTCCTGCTTCATGGTGTTCACGAACACCGTCGAGCACAGGTGGATCTCGTCGATCTCGCCCGCCATGTACTTGTCCAGCATCACCGTCACCGGCGGCAGGAGCTTTTCCATGTGCGGGGTGTCGCCCATGTGCGTCAGGTAGGAGGCGATGCTGGCATTCATGCGCTGCATGAAGCCGAAGCCCTTGTTGCCGATGGCGCACACGTGCACCTGCCTACCCTGGGCGTCCCATTCTTTCATCTTGTTCACGGCCACGCGCAACACGTTGGTGTTGAGGCCGCCGCACAGGCCCTTGTCGGAGGTGACGACGATCAGGCCGATGCTCTTGACCTGGTCGCGCTTCATCAGCAACGGGTGCTTGTACTCGGTCTTGGCGTAGCTCATGCGCCGCATCACGGCGCGGATCTTCGCGCCGTAGGGACGGGCGTGCCGCATCCGCTCCTGCGCCTTGCGCATCTTGGACGCGGCCACCATTTCCATGGCCTTGGTGATTTTCTTCGTGTTCTTGACGCTGTTGATCTTGACACGAATCTCGCGACTGCTTGGCATCGCTCAGTCCTTAGTAGGTGCCCGTTTTCTTGAAGTCGTCACAGGCGGCGGCGAGCTCCTTCTCGGTGGCCTCGTCAAGATCGTTGGTGCTGCTGATCTTGTCGAGGATGGCCGGGTACTTGCTCTTCAGGTGGGCTTGCAGCGCGGCTTCGAAGGCCAGCACCTTCTTCACGTCCACGTCGTCGAAGTAGCCCTTGTTCACGGCATACAGCGACACGGCCATCTGCGCCACGCTCATCGGGCTGAACTGCAGCTGCTTCATCAGCTCGGTCACGCGCTTGCCGCGCTCCAGCTGCTTGCGGGTTGCTTCGTCCAGGTCGGAGGCGAACTGGGCGAACGCTGCCAGCTCGCGGTACTGGGCCAGGGCCAGACGCACGCCGCCGCCGAGCTTCTTGATGACCTTGGTCTGGGCGGCACCACCCACGCGGGACACGGAGATACCGGCGTTGATCGCGGGACGGATGCCGGCGTTGAACAGGTCGGTCTCGAGGAAGATCTGGCCGTCGGTGATGGAGATCACGTTGGTCGGCACGAAGGCGGTCACGTCGCCGGCCTGGGTTTCGATCACGGGCAGCGCGGTCAGGGAGCCGGTTTTGCCCTTGACTTCACCATTGGTGAACTTCTCGACGTACTCCTCATTCACGCGCGCGGCACGCTCCAGCAGACGGCTGTGCAGGTAGAACACGTCG
>CAYUJV010000211.1:0-2194 GCA_964445085.1 uncultured Burkholderiales bacterium | reverse complement strand
CCCAGCCCCGTGCCCGCGCCCAGCACCGCGCGCGGCGCGCCGGCCCGCCGCTGGCCGGCCTGCAGGGTGACCAGATCGTCCGCGCCCAGGGTCTCGATGCCGTAGCCGATGGCGACGAAATCGTTGATCAGGCGGACGCGGGGAATGGAACAGATCTGGCCGATCTCGTCGGCGTCGATCCAGAGTTCCAGGTTGGTGAGGCGCACCCGGCGCGACTCCACCGGGCAGGCCACGCCGATGCAGGCCGCCGCCGGCGTCGGCCGGCCGGACAGGAATTGCTGCAGCATGGGTGTGAGGGAAGACCAGGACGCGCTCGCGACGCGCGCCTCGGCCACGGTGACGACTTCACCCTCGCCGACGCGGGCAAGCCGCAGCAGCGTCTTGGTGCCGCCGACGTCGGCTCCGAGAACGTGAACGAATGCTGAAGAGGCCGTCATTCCGCCTCATGGTAAGGCGCAGCAGGAATTTTTGCCAGGCAATGCGCCGCGACGCGGAAAAGCAGCACCGCTGCCGGCCTGCGTCCCCGCGGCCGGCAGCGGAAGAGGATGGCGCCTAGCGGATCTCGAGCTCGCGCTCGGCAAGGCTGGAGACGATGGCGCAGTCCGCGTCGCCGGCGCCGCTGTCGCAGCGCTGCACGAGTTCCTGGAGCGTCCTCTTCATCTTTTCGAGGTCTTCCAGGCGGGTCTCGATGGCGGAGAGCTTCTGCATCGCCAGCGCCTTGGTCTCGCTGCAGTTGCCCGTGCCCAGCCGGAGCAGATTGATGATCTCCTCCAGGCTGAATCCAAGCCGCTGCGCGCGCTTGATGAAGAGGATGCGCTGCACCGAGTCGAGGGGATACAGGCGGTATCCTTCGGCCGGTTTGGGCGGCTCCATCAGCAGACCACGTCGCTGGTAATAGCGGATCGTCTCGATATTGACACCAGCCTTGCGTGCCAAGGTTCCGATTGTTATACCTTTGAGTGCCATGAAGGCCATTAGCGGCAGCATCTCGAAAAGGTTTAGCCTGAGCGCCGGACGTCGGCGACCGGCGGAGCCGGCACCGCGCGTCCTTCCGGCAAGGCCCGTGCCAGCAGGCGTCCATTCAAGGAACACGCGCGCCCGGTCGATATAAACAGGAGCCGTACCTTGGTTCCAACTTGGGCCCCAAGCTGCTATCATCTGGCGGATTTTTCAAAGAAAAACATTCGGAAAAACATTACCATGCAACTTCTTGCTTTCCGCTTGCTGCGCGCCCTCGGCCTGGCCGGGATCCTCGCCCTCGCCGGCTGCGCCACCGCGACCGATCCCCGCGATCCGATCGAGCCGATCAACCGCGGCATCTACAAGTTCAACGACACCGTGGACAAGGCCGTGCTGAAGCCGGTGGCCCAGGGCTACAAGGCGGTCCTGCCCAGCCCGGTGCGCACCGGGGTGACCAACTTCTTCGGCAACATCGATGATGTGTTCACTGCGCTCAACAACGCGCTGCAGTTCAAGTTCCAGCGGGCGACGTCCGACCTCATGCGCGTGGTGTTCAACACCACCTTCGGCATCGCCGGCATCTTCGACGTGGCGACCAGCTTCGGCCTGGAGAAACATGACGAGGACTTCGGCCAGACCCTGGGCTACTGGGGCGTGGGCGACGGACCGTTCCTGATGCTGCCCTTCCTCGGCCCGAGCAACGTGCGCGACACGGTCGGCCTCGCCGCCTATTACCAGCTGGATCCGGTCACCAACCTGGACCACATTCCCACGCGCAACAGCCTGACCGCCCTGCGCGCCGTCGACCACCGCGCGCGCCTGCTGGATGCGGAGAAGGTGCTGGACGAGGCGGCGCTGGATCCCTACACCTTCCTGCGCGACGCCTATATCCAGCATCGGCGCAGCGTGATCCATGACGGCAACCCGCCGCGGGAGAAACTGCTGGATGACGAGGAACCGGATGCGCCCGCGCCGCAACCGGACAAGCGCTCCGCAACGGAAGCCAGCCCGATGCAGCCGGCAGCGGCGGCAGAACAGCCGGCCGAGGCAGCGGCACCGGCAGCGCCGGGCTCAGTCGCTGCTGTTGCTGACAGCCTGCCGCGGGGGCAGGAGTAAGGCAGGAATTTCCCGCTTGCGCCCCGGCACGCGGGCGGCAGGCGGGCGAATCGGCGCGGACGCCATCGGCGCCGGCGCAGGGGCTTCGGCGCGCTGCTCGGCATGGCCGCGCATATCG
>CAYUJV010000210.1:0-2216 GCA_964445085.1 uncultured Burkholderiales bacterium | reverse complement strand
ATGGAAAAGGGCGAGTGGACCCTGTTCTCCCCCAACGAGGTGCCCGACCTGCACGACCGCTTCGGCCGCGACTTCGAGCGCGCCTACGTGGCCTACGAGGAGAAGGCCGCGCGCGGCGAGATCAAGGTGTTCCGCAGGATGCCGGCGGTGCAGCTGTGGCGCAAAATGCTGTCCATGCTGTTCGAGACCGGCCATCCCTGGATCACCTTCAAGGACCCGTGCAACATCCGCAGCCCGCAGCAGCACGTGGGCGTGGTGCACAGCTCCAACCTCTGCACCGAGATCACGCTCAACACCAACGACCAGGAAATCGCCGTGTGCAACCTGGGCTCGGTCAACCTGGTGAATCACCTGAAGAACGGCCAGCTCGACCACGACAAGCTGAAGCAGACCATCCGCACCGCCATGCGCATGCTCGACAACGTGATCGACATCAACTACTACTCCGTGGGCAAGGCGCGCACCTCCAACCTGAAGCACCGTCCCGTGGGGCTCGGCATCATGGGCTTCCAGGATGCGCTGTACGGACTGCGCGTGCCCTACGCCTCGAACGCGGCGGTGGAATTCGCCGACCGCTCCATGGAAGCCGTGGCCTATTACGCCTACTGGGCTTCCACCGAGCTGGCGGAAGAACGCGGCCGCTACAGCAGCTTCAACGGCTCGCTGTGGGACAAGGGCATCCTGCCCAAGGATTCCTTGAAGCTCCTGCAGGAGGAGCGCGGCGGCTACCTGGAGTACGACGACAGCGCCAGCCTGGACTGGGACGCGCTGCGCGCGCGCATCAAGCAGGTCGGCATGCGCAACTCCAACTGCCTGGCGATCGCGCCCACCGCGACCATCGCCAACATCGTGGGCGTGTCCGCCTCCATCGAGCCGACATACCAGAACATCTACGTGAAATCCAACCTCTCCGGCGAGTTCACCGTGGCGAACAAGTACCTGGTCGCCGACCTGAAGAAGCTGGGGCTGTGGGATGAAGTGATGGTGGGCGACCTCGAGCACGTCGACGGCTCGCACGCCCGCATCGACCGCGTGCCGGCCGAGCTGCGCGCGCTGTACGCGACCTCGTTCGAAGTGGAGCCGGTGTGGCTGGTGGAAGCCGCCGCCCGCCGCCAGAAGTGGATCGACCAGGCGCAATCACTCAACATCTACATGGCCGGCGCCTCCGGCAAGAAACTGGACGAGACCTACAAGCTCGCCTGGATCCGCGGCCTCAAGACCACCTACTACCTGCGCACCCTGGCCGCCACCTCCGCCGAGAAGTCCACCGGCAAGGGCGGCGAGCTGAATGCGGTGCCGGCCCATGGCGGGATTGGCGGCGGCGTGGGCGCGTCGAGTGTTTCGGCCAACCCCGCGGCCAGCGGCCTCGGCGCCGTCGCCGCCGGAGCCCCGATGATGTCCGGCACCGTGCCCAACCTGCCCGAGGCGGAAGTCGTCGGCAAGGCCTGCACCATGCGCCCCGGCGACCCCGGCTTCGAAGAGTGCGAGGCTTGCCAGTAAGCAACGCCTCCCCTCTCCCGTCCCAGCGTGCCCCCTCTCCCCTCGTGGGAGAGGGCTGGGGAGAGGGGTGACACAAAAATTAAAACCACATCGTCCGAACACAAGGGCGAGGATGGAAGAGAACAAAAGGGCGTGACTTTCCGCCCACCGATAACGGCAACACCCTACGTCGAGGAGAAACAACCGATGCTGAGCTTTGAAGACGACCTGTCTCCCGCACCCCGCAACTTCGCGCCCACCGGTTTCATGGGCGGCATTCCCGCGATGGAACCGGCCCCCGCGGCACCGGAAACCAACACCGATCAAAAACACCGCCGCGTGCGGGTGGAAGACAAGCGCGTCATCAACGGCGGCGCCGACGTGAACCAGCTGGTGCCCTTCAAATACAAATGGGCCTGGGAAAAATACCTCGCCGGCTGCGCCAACCACTGGATGCCGCAGGAGATCAACATGAGCCGCGACATCGCCACCTGGAAGGACCCCAATGGCCTGACCGCGGACGAGCGCCTCATCATCAAGCGCAATTTGGGCTTCTTCGTCACCGCCGACTCCCTGGCCGCCAACAACATCGTGCTCGGCACCTACCGCCACATCACCGCGCCCGAGTGCCGCCAGTACCTGTTGCGCCAGGCCTTCGAGGAAGCCATCCACACCCACGCCTACCAGTACATCGTGGAAAGCCTGGGGTTGGACGAAGGCGAGATCTTCAACGCCCA
>CAYUJV010000209.1:0-2223 GCA_964445085.1 uncultured Burkholderiales bacterium | reverse complement strand
GCCGAGGAAGCCCGCGGTCAGGAAGAAGCCCACCGCATTGTGGCCGTACCACCACTGCACCATCGCATCCTGCACGCCGGCATAGGCCGAATAGGACTTCATCGGCCCGACCGGAATCTCCGCGCTGTTGACGATGTGCAGCAGGGCCACGGTGATGATGAACGCTCCGAGGAACCAGTTCGCCACATAGATGTGCTTGGTCTTGCGCTTGATGATGGTGCCGAAGAAGACGATGGCGTAGGCCACCCACACCACCGCGATCAGGATGTCGATCGGCCATTCCAGCTCGGCGTATTCCTTCGAAGTGGTGTAGCCGAGCGGCAGGGTGATCGCCGCCAGCACGATGATCAGCTGCCAGCCCCAGAAGGTGAAGCCGGCCAGCTTTTCGGCGAACAGGCGCACGTGGCAGGTGCGCTGCACGATGTAATAGGAGGTGGCGAAGAGGGCCGAGCCGCCGAAGGCGAAAATCACGGCATTGGTGTGTAGCGGGCGCAATCGGCCATAACTCAGCCAGGGAATGCCGTAGGTCATGTCCGGCCAGATCAGCTGGGCCGCGATGAACACCCCCACCAGCATGCCGACAATCCCCCAGACCACCGTCATCAGGGCGAATTGTCGTACTACCTTATAGTTGTATGTGGCTTCCATGCGCACCTCTCCTTTTCTTGTCAGGTAATACTGAACAGCCTGCCGCCGCGCAGACGGCTGTTCGGTAGTGCCTGGCTATTTCTCCGGATGCGGCGTGTCGTCGTCCATCACGACGCGATACGCGGGACCCTCCAGGTCTTCGAACTGGCCCGACTTGGAAGCCCACCAGAAGGAGAGGCCCACCAGCAGCACCAGCACCATGCTCAGGGGAATGAGGAGATAGAGGATTTCCATCAGGCCCTCCTGCGCCCACGGCGCGGGGGAACGATGGCAGCAAGAGGGATGGGCGCGACGCGTAGCGATGCGCCCGCGAAGAACACCAGGCTTTCCAAGAACACGCGTACCGCAGACATGCCCTTCCTCCCTTTTTCCGCCGCCGCCTCATTCATCAAAGGCGAGGCCGCGCACCCTGTCAAGAACGCCGCCCGCCGCCCCTGCCCCCGCGCGCCAGCTTCCTGTCGCCACCCCGCCACTAAGAGGATATTCGTATCCTTATTTCGCAATATAGGCGAACACCAATATTCCGCGCAAGGGGTTTTTTGTATGTATAGCACTGAAAATAATCGACTATCGAAGTCGGGTAAGCGCGCCCGGGTAAAATGGCGGCATGATTCCGTGGCTCGCCGCACACTCGCCCTTCCCTCCCGTCGACACCGCGCTGGACGCCCCCAACGGCCTGCTCGCCGCCGGCGGCGATTTGCGGCCGCAACGCCTGCTCGACGCCTACGCCCACGGCATCTTCCCCTGGTTCAACCCGGGCGAACCGATCCTGTGGTGGAGCCCCGACCCGCGCATGGTGCTCTTTCCGGATGAACTGCGGATTACACGCTCCCTCAGGAAGGTCCTGCGCAACCGCGCCTACGAGGTGCGCCTTGACACCGCCTTCACCGAGGTCATGCAGGGCTGCGCCCAGCGCCGCGCCGGCCAGGGCGGCACCTGGATCACGCCGCAGATGATCGAGGCCTACACCCGCCTGCACCAGCTGGGCTTCGCCCACTCCGCCGAAACCTGGATCGACGGCGAACTCGCCGGCGGGCTGTACGGCGTGGCCATCGGCCACATGTTCTACGGCGAATCCATGTTCACCCGGGTCACCGATGCCTCCAAGATCGCCTTCGTGCACCTGGTATGGCAGCTGCGGCGCTGGGGTTTCGGCCTGATCGACTGCCAGATGAAGACCGCCCATCTGGCCTCCCTCGGCGCCCGGGAGATTCCCCGCGCGGAATTCATCCGGCGCCTGCAGGAACTGATAAAATCAGAGCGTCCGCCCGGCACCTGGCGGCTGGACGCCAACCTGAAGGACGAGGTGGATCGGGTCCGATGCTGAATGATTTTCCCGCGCACAAGCTCCAGTTCTATCTGACTTCGCCCTACTCCTGCAGCTATCTCCCCGAACGTCTGGCGCGCTCGCAGGTGGCCACCCCGAGCCAGCTCATCAACGACACCCTGTACGGCAAGCTGATCCACATGGGCTTTCGTCGCAGCGGCGCCTATGTCTACCGGCCGCTGTGCGACCGCTGCCGCGCCTGCGTGCCGGTGCGCGTGCGCGTGGCCGAGTTCGCCCCCGGCCGCTCC
>CAYUJV010000208.1:0-2230 GCA_964445085.1 uncultured Burkholderiales bacterium | reverse complement strand
CCCACACCTCCATCTCGCCGAAGCGCTGGCCGCCGAACTGCGCCTTGCCGCCCAGAGGCTGCTGGGTGACCAGGGAGTAGGGGCCGGTGGAGCGGGCATGCATCTTGTCATCCACCAGGTGGTGCAGCTTCAGCACGTGCATGTAGCCCACGGTGACCGGACGCTCGAACGCTTCCCCGGTGCGGCCGTCGTACAGGGTGACCTGGCCGGAGCGGGGCAGGCCGGCGAGCTCCAGCATGTCCTTGATCTCGTCCTCGGTCGCGCCGTCGAACACCGGCGAGGCGAAGGGCACGCCCTTGCTCAGGTTGACCGCGAGCTCGACGATTTCCTTGTCGCTCAGGGTGTCGAGCTCTTCCGGGCGCCCGGTGCGGTTGTAGATCTTCTCCAGGTACTTGCGCAGCTGGCCCACGGTCAGGTTCTGGGCGTCTTCCAGCATCTTGGCAATCTGGTTGCCAAGGCCCTTGGCCGCCCAGCCCAGGTGGGTTTCCAGGATCTGGCCCACGTTCATCCGCGACGGCACGCCCAGCGGGTTGAGCACGATGTCGACGGGGGTGCCGTCCTCCATGTAGGGCATGTCCTCCACCGGCACGATCTTGGAGATCACGCCCTTGTTGCCGTGGCGGCCGGCCATTTTGTCGCCGGGCTGCAGGCGCCGCTTCACCGCGAGATAGACCTTGACCATCTTCTGCACGCCCGGGGGCAGTTCGTCGCCGCTGGTGAGCTTCTTCTTCTTCTCGGCGAACATCTGGTCGAATTCGCGGCGCTTGGCCTCCAGGCTTTCCTTCAGCAGTTCGAGCTGGCTCGCTGCCTCGTCGTTGGCGAGGCGGATGTCGAACCAGTCGTAGCGGCCGATCTCGGCCAGGTAGCTCTTGGCGATCTTGGTGCCCTTGGCCAGCTTCTTCGGGCCGCCATTGGCGACCTTGCCGATCAGGAGGCGCTCGATGCGGCCGAAGGTGTCCTCTTCCACGATGCGCATGCGGTCGGCGAGGTCCTTCTTGTACTCCTTGAGCATGTCGTCGATGATCTGCGCGGCGCGCTTGTCGCGCTCGATACCCTCGCGGGTGAACACCTGCACGTCGATCACGGTGCCGGCCATGCCGGAGGGCACGCGCAGCGAGGTGTCCTTCACGTCCGACGCCTTCTCGCCGAAGATCGCACGCAGCAGCTTCTCTTCCGGGGTGAGCTGGGTCTCGCCCTTGGGCGTCACCTTGCCCACCAGCACGTCGCCGGCTTCCACTTCGGCGCCGATGTAGACGATACCGGACTCATCCAGGCGGCCCGCCATGCGTTCGGACAGGTTGGGAATGTCGCGGGTGATCTCTTCCGGCCCGAGCTTGGTGTCGCGGGCGACCACCGACAGCTCCTCGATGTGGATCGAGGTGTAGCGGTCTTCGGCCACCACGCGCTCGTTGATGAGGATCGAGTCCTCGAAGTTGTAGCCGTTCCAGGGCATGAAGGCGACCATCATGTTCTGGCCCAGCGCCAGCTCGCCCATGTCGGTGGACGCGCCGTCTGCGATCACGTCGCCGCGGCTGATGACGTCGCCGATCTTCACCAGCGGTCGCTGGTTGATGTTGGTGTTCTGGTTGGAGCGGGTGAATTTGACGAAGCTGTAGATGTCCACGCCGACTTCGCCCGGCGCGGTTTCGTCGTCGTTCACGCGCACCACGACGCGCGAGGCATCGACGTAGTCCACCACGCCGCCGCGGCTGGCGGTGACCACGGTGCCGGAGTCGACCGCCGCGGTGCGCTCGATGCCGGTGCCGACCACGGGCTTTTCCGGACGCAGGCAGGGCACGGCCTGGCGCTGCATGTTGGAGCCCATCAGCGCGCGGTTGGCGTCGTCATGCTCCAGGAACGGGATGAGCGAGGCGGCCACCGACACGATCTGCGCCGGCGCCACGTCCATGTACTGCACGTTCTCGCGCGGCGCCAGGGTGAATTCGCTCCAGTGGCGGCAGGACACGAACTCTTCCTTGAACTTGCCGCCCTTGTCGAGCTCGGCATTCGCCTGGGCGATCACGTACTGGCCTTCCTCGATCGCGGACAGGTATTCGATCTCATCGGTCACCTTGCCGTTGACCACCTTGCGGTAGGGCGTCTCCAGGAAGCCGTACTCGTTGGTGCGGGCATACAGCGCCAGGGAGTTGATCAGGCCGATGTTCGGGCCTTCCGGCGTTTCGATCGGGCACACCCGGCCGTAGTGGGTCGGGTGCACGTCGCGCACCTC
>CAYUJV010000207.1:0-2320 GCA_964445085.1 uncultured Burkholderiales bacterium | reverse complement strand
AAGGCCGACGGGGGCGCCGCCCGCGGCGGCGCCGCGCAGCCTGAGCGAAACCCGTCTGGCCGCCACGGAGAAATGGCTGGACGCCTCGCCGCCGGACACCCTGGCCATCCACATCCAGCTCCTGGGTGCCGCCGACCCCAAACGGCTCGACAACTACTTGCAGGAACTCGCCAAACTCGTTGAAATAGACAGGGTTTATGTGTACCGTACCAAGGCGGGAGGCAAGCCTGCGTGGAGCGTGCTCTACGGCAGTTTCTCCGACCGGACGGCGGCGAACCAGGCGCTGGCCCAGCTGCCTGCCCGGCTCAAGGCGCAGCATCCCTATCTGCGCACGGTCGAGGGCGTGCGCGCCGAGACCGAGCAGCTCCGCTAGCGCGGGGGTCGAACCATGTTGAGGGGGCCTATCATCCGCACCAGAATCCCAGTCCTGTTGGCGGTCCTGCTGTTGACCAGTTGCGCCAACGAGCCCCACTTCCCGATTTCCGCTGGCCACATTTCCCAACCCGCCGCCTCCGCCGCCGCGAGCGACATTCCCCAGCCGGTGCGCGCCGCGCCGCTGCTGCCGCCGCCCAAGCCGCGTGCGCCAGCGCCGACCTACAGCGTGGTGGTCACCGAAGTGCCGGTGAAGGAACTGCTGTTCGCTCTCGCCCGCGACGCCCAGCTCAACGTCGACGTGCACCCGAACATCCAGGGCGTGGTGACGCTGAATGCGATCAACGAGACCCTGCCGGCCATCCTCGACCGCATCGCGAACCAGGTCAGCATCCGCTACAAGCTGGAAGGCAAGACGCTGATCGTCACGCCCGACACCCCCTACCTCAAGACCTACAAGGTCGATTACGTCAATCTCAGCCGCAAGACCACCTCCAGCATCGGCGTCTCGGCCCAGGTGGCGACCACCGGCGGCGCGACGGGCTCGGCCGGTGCGGTGGCGCAGACGGGGACCGCGGGGGCCAACAGCTCCACCACCACGGTCACCAGCAGTTCCAGCAACGATTTCTGGGACGTGCTGGCGGCGAACATCCGCGACATCATCAAGTCCACCCGCTCCGTCTCGCAGTCGGCGGAGGAGCGCAACGCCCGGGTCGAAGCGGCGCGCGCCGCGCGCGAGGAGCGGCTGCAGCAGGCCAATGCCGTGGCCCGCGCCGGCCAGGCCGCGCCCAACCTGTACAAGGAGGTGTTCGGCCAGGGCCCCCAGAGCGGGCTCGACGACAAGCGCGACGACGTGATCGTGAATCCGGTGGGCGGCACGGTGCTGGTGATGGCGACCGAGGCCCAGCACAAGCTGGTGCAGCAGTATCTCGACGGCGTGCAGGCGGCGGCCAACCGGCAGGTGCTGATCGAGGCGACCATCGTCGAGGTGACGCTGAAGGACGAGTTTTCCGCCGGCATCGACTGGCAGCGGGCGCTCGCGGCGGGCGCCAGCACCGGTTTCTATTTCAACACCACGCCCAATCTCGCCACCGCGGCCCCGTTCTTCACCGCCACCTACAACAACGCGAACCGCGATTTCACCGCGGCGGTGAAGCTGCTGCAGTCCTTCGGCGACGCGCGCGTGCTGTCCAGCCCGAAGCTGATGGTGCTCAACAACCAGACCTCCATGCTCAAGGTCGTGGACAACCTGGTGTATTTCTCCATCGACGTGCAGCAGGGCACCCAGGCGACCACAGGCGGCCTCATCGTCCCGCCCACCTACACCACCACCGCCCATACCGTGCCGGTCGGGGTGGTGATGGCGGTGACGCCGCAGATCAACCAGGACGGGCGCGTGACGCTGGTGGTGCGCCCCACCATCACGCGCAAGGCGGGTGACGCGCCCGATCCGAATCCGGAGTTGAAGAAGGTCGGCGTCACCAACAACGTGCCCGTGATCCAGGTGCGGGAGATGGAATCCGTGCTGCAGGTGGCCAGCGGCGACACGGTGGTCCTGGGCGGCCTGATGCAGGACGACACCGCCAAGAACCGCGATGGCCTGCCGGGGCTCACCGACAACCCGGTGACCAACTTCCTCACCGGCAAGCGCGACCGCAAGACCAGCCAGACCGAGCTGGTGATCTTCCTGCGCCCCACGGTGATTTCCAATCCGAGCCTGGCCAGCGACGAGCTGTCCTTCTACCGGCGCTACCTGCCGCAGGCGCCGGCGGGGCAGGGCGCCGGCAGCGCACAGGAGGTTCCGCCCGCGCCATGAGCCTGCTGATGAAGGCGCTCAAGAAGGTGGAGCGCGGTCCCCATGGCGAAGGCGGCGACGGCGCTGCCGGCTGGTCGCTCGCGCCCATGGAACAGCGCGCGGATCAGGCTGCCGGAGACCAGGCCACGCCGC
>CAYUJV010000206.1:0-2350 GCA_964445085.1 uncultured Burkholderiales bacterium | reverse complement strand
GGCGGCATGCTGACCAAGGTGCTCGCCGCCAAGCGCGCCGGCCGCAGCGGCGCGCACACCGTCATCGCCTGGGGCCGCGAACCGGACGTGCTGGTGCGGCTGGCCCGGGGCGAGCTGATCGGCACCCAGCTGATTGCGGACGAGACCAACAAGATCGCGGCGCGCAAGAAGTGGCTGGCGGATCACCTGCAGGTGCGCGGCAAGCTCGTGCTGGACGCCGGCGCGGTGCGCGCGCTGAAGGAAGAAGGTAAGAGCCTGCTGCCCATCGGCGTGCAGGACGTCGCGGGCGAATTCGAGCGCGGGGAGGCGGTGACCTGCATCGACGCCGACGGCCGCGAGGTCGCGCGCGGCCTGGTCAACTACAGCGCCCAGGAAACCCGCAAGATCCTGCGCAAGCCGTCGAGCCAGATCGAGAGCATTCTCGGCTATGTGGACGAGGCCGAACTGATCCACCGCGACAGCCTCGTCCTGCTGTAGCGATGTTTATGCCGGCTTCGTCCAGAATCGAAGTCATCCAGACCGACATCACCACGCTCGCGGTGGATGCCATCGTCAATGCCGCCAACAATTCGCTGCTGGGTGGCGGTGGCGTGGACGGCGCGATACACCGCGCCGCCGGGCCCGAGCTGCTGGCCGAGTGCCGCACCCTGCACGGCTGCGCCACCGGCGAGGCGAAGATCACTCGCGGCTATCGGCTTCCCGCCAGGCACGTGATCCACACGGTCGGCCCGGTGTGGCACGGCGGCGGGCAGGGCGAGGATGCGCTGCTGGCGAGCTGTTACCGGGAGAGCCTGGAGCTGGCCCATCGCCATCATCTCAAGACCCTCGCGTTTCCGGCGATTTCCACCGGCGCCTACGGCTTTCCGCTGGAGCGGGCGGTGGCGATCGCCGTGCGCGAGGTGAAGGCAGGGCTCGCGCGCCACCCGGACATCGAGAAGGTCTATTTCGTCTGCTTCAGCGAGCGCGCGCGGCAGGCCTACGAGGCGGCGCTCACCAGTTCCTGAACGTGCGCCGCGGCGCTGCGCCCCAGCGCCTCCAGGTCGTAGCCGCCCTCCAGCGTGGAGACGACGCGCCCCGCGGCATGGCGCGCGGCGATCGCCAGCACCTCGCGCGTGATCCAGGCAAAATCCTCCTCCACCAGATTCAGGCCCGCCAGCGGATCGTCGCGATGGGCGTCGAAGCCGGCCGAGAAAAAGACCATCTGCGGCCGGAACCGCTCCAGCGCCGGTAACCCGAGGTCCAGCCAGGCCTTCCTGAATTCCCGGCCGCCCGATCCGGCCGCCAGCGGCATCGGGACGATGTGGGCGTTGCCCGAATCGGCGCCGCTGAACGGATAGAACGGATGCTGGAAGCTGGAGCACAGCATCACCCGCGGATCGTCGTGGAAGGCGTCCTCGGTGCCGTTGCCGTGGTGCACGTCGAAATCCACGATGGCGACGCGTTCCAGCCCATGGGCGTCCAGCGCATGGGCGGCGCCGATGGCGACGTTGTTGAAGATGCAAAAGCCCATGGCGCGCTGGCGCAGGGCGTGGTGGCCGGGCGGGCGCACCGCGCAGAAGGCATTGCCCGCTTCGCTGGCGATCACCTGATCCACTGCCGCCACCAGGGCGCCCGCCGCATGCCGGGCCGCCTCCAGGGAGAAAGGATTCATGGAGGTGTCCGGATCCAGAAAGCTCATGCCCTGTTGCGGCGCCGCCTTTTCGATCTCCGCGACATAGGCCGACGAGTGGACGCGGAGCAGGTGCTCATGGCCGGCGGCGCCGGGCGTGACGATCTGCAGCCGCTCGAGCAGGCCGGCGGCGCGCAGCGCCGCCTCGATGGCGGTGAGCCGCGCCGGCTGTTCCGGATGGTAGGCGCCCATGTCGTGCCGCAGACAGGTGGGATGGGTGAGGTAGGCGGTGACCACGGCTGTTCACCTCCGGCGTGCGATAAAAAAAGCATCCGGCCCGGGCGGGCCGGACGCGCTTACTTCATGCTGGCCAGGCGCTTCTTCGCGACGTCCGCGGCCGGACTGGTCGGGTATTTCGCCACGATGTCCTGCAGCGTCTTGCGCGCGGTGGCCTTGTCGCCCAGGTCGGACTGCGAGCTCGCCATGTTCAGCAGCGCATCCGGCACCTTGGGACTGGTCGGATACAGGCTGAGCAGCTTTTGCTGCGCGGCGATGGCGGACTTGTAGTCGCGCAGGGCGGAGTAGGAATTGCCGATCCAGTATTGGGCATTGGCGGCAAGGGGGCTGGCCGGATAGGCCTTGAGGAAATTCTCGAAGGCGGCAATCGCGGCCTGGTAGTTGCCGATCTTGAACAGGTTGAAGGCGGACTCGTAGGCGCGGCTCTCGCCGGCCGCGTCGCCC
>CAYUJV010000205.1:0-2390 GCA_964445085.1 uncultured Burkholderiales bacterium | reverse complement strand
GAGATCGCCCGCGCGCGCGAGATCGGCAAGGCGCTGGGCAAGCCGGCCGCAGAGATCGAGGCGATGGCGGCGAAGATACGCGCTTCGTCTAAATCGCGCGGCCCGCGCCTCCTGCCGGAATCCTTCGACGCCGAACTCGCCGCCCTCAAAGCCGGTTTGAAGACCGCCGAAGACCTGCTTGAAGCCGCATTCCGCGCGCGGCTCGTCAAGGAGCAGGACTACTGGCAGGCCAAGGGCGCGATGATGCGCCAGGCTCTCGATATCGAACAGCGTGAGATCGAGGGCAGGATCAGAGAGCAAGAGCGCATCCTGAAAACCCCAGGCATCGATGCGGCGCAGGCGCAGGCGGCAAAGAACAAGCTCGCCGAACTCAAGGTGGCGCTCGACGCACTGGCCGGACGGCGCACGGTGGTCGAGGTTGAGATCAAGGCCAATCTCGACCGCGCCGCCGCCGAGATCGAATCCATCAAGGCCAAGCTGCGACAGGAGATCGCGCAGGCGACCGGCAAGGAAACGCCGGAGCAGCGCGCCGCCGCGATCAAGGCCGAGTTCGCCGACATGCTCTCGAAGATGGCGGGCGACACGGAGGGCGTCGATCTGGTCAACCGCGCCATCGATGTCCGTACTGCGCGCGACAATCTCCAGGCGCTGGAGACGAAGTGGCGCGAAACGCTGGAGCGCATGCGCCAGGCGCAGGACAACGCCAACGTGCTGCAACAGGCTGGCGTGCTCACCCAGCAACAGGCCGAAAGCCGCATCACGCAGGCGGCTGCCGAGGCGAAGACAGCTATGGAAGCGCTGCTGCCGGCGATGCAGGCGGCGATGGAAAAGCTCTACCCGCCGGAGGAAGTGGCGCGCCGCATGGATAACCTGCGCGCCGAAATCCTCAAGACGCAGCCGGTGGCGGAGAACCTCGGCACCAAGATCGCCGGGCAGGTGCAGGGCGCCTTCGCCTCGATGTTCGAGAGTATCGGCTCGGGCGCGAAGACGGCCAAGGAAGCATTCCTCGAATTCGCGCGATCTGTCATCTCCGCCATCAACCGCATCGCGGCGCAGAAGCTCGCAGAGGCGCTATTCGGCGGCGGCAAAGGCGGAGAATCCGGCCTTGGCAGCTTCATCTCCGCGGGATTGAAGTGGCTGGGTTTTGCCTCCGGCGGCTACGTCACCGGCCCCGGCACCTCGACCTCTGACTCGATCCCGGCGCGGCTGTCGGCCGGCGAGTACGTGGTGCGCGCCGACGCCGTGCGGCGCTTCGGCGTGGCATTCCTCGACGCCATCAACGGCCTCAAGCTGCCGCCGGCATGGAGCGCCGGGCGGCTGGCCTTCGCAGCCGGGGGACCGGTGCCGGCGATACAGGCCGCAGCGCCGCAGCAAAGCGTGCGCATCGTCAATGTCGTCGATCCCGCGCTGGCGCGGGACTATCTCAACTCGCCATCCGGCGAGCGCGTGCTGCTCAACGTGCTGTCGCGCAATGCGGGCGCGGTCAAACAGATCATCATGGGAGCATGACATGAGCGGAAACGTCATCGATCTTTCTCAATACCGGGCGCGGCGGTGCAAGTCTATCCTGCTGGCCGGCTCCGCCATCACGGACGAGCGCGGCAGGCTGTTCAGCCCCTCGCTGCTGTTGCGCTTCGACCATCCTGTCACCGCCGAGGCCGCCGCCCGCTGCTATCTCGATCTGGCCGCGAAAGGCGGCTTCTTCGCCGAGGAAGGCTGGTTCGTGCCATGGCCGCCAGCCGCCGTGCGTTTCGAGTGGGTGGACTGACGTGGCCTGGACTTCCGGAACCGCCACCGATTACCGCGATCTGCTGCGCCGCCTGCGCCAGTTCGTCACTACCGACATGCTGCCAGCGACGGAGCGGTGGGCGGAGCTGCGGTGGGATGAGCAGACGGAAACGCAGGAATTGATCCTGAGAGGGCCTGGGTTGGCCGGTGTTGACGAAATCTACGTCGGCATCCGCACCTTTCAGGATGCGACGGCTGGCTGGTATTTCTTGGAAAACCAGGGTTTCATCGGCTATAACGCGGCCGCCAACTTTTCCGCCCAGCCAGGAGCCATCACCACCTGGCCGCCCGGTATGGCGCTCTGGAACGCGCCCATCCCATACTGGTTCGTGGCCAACGGCCGGCGCGTGGTCGTGGTGGCCAAGGTTTCCACGGTGTATGAGGCGGCCTATCTCGGATTCATCAAGCCATACGCCACGCCGGGACAGTATCCCTACCCGCTGCTCGTCGGCGGCTCCATGACCGGGCAGCGTGGGCGCGACTACAGCGTCACCAGCCCAAACCACCGGCACTTCACCGATCCGGGCGAGAATGGGCAGAACAGCGCCAACACCACCTGCATGCTGCGCGGCCCCTCGGGCGCCTGGCTGCCGTTCCAGAAC
>CAYUJV010000204.1:0-2567 GCA_964445085.1 uncultured Burkholderiales bacterium | reverse complement strand
CGGCAGGCGCTTCGGCCTCGCGCGCCGGTGCCGCAGGCGGCTCCAGGGTGTCGGCGGCCGTGCGGGTGATGGGCGCCGGCTCGTTGGCAACGCTCAGCGCCGCCAACTGCTTGCGCGCATCCGCGATCTGGTTCGCATCCAGGCCGCGCGCGAGCTTCAGCGCCGCGCCGAAATCGGCGCGGGCGGCATCCAGCAGATGCAGCTGCGCGTAGACATGGCCAAGGTAATAGTGCGTGCGCGCATGGTCGGGGCGCAACTCGAGGGCGCTGAGGTAATTGTTGCGCGCGCTCTCCAGGTTCGGCTGGGTGGCGAACTGCGCCGCGACGCCGTCTTGAAAGAACCGTTCCGCCCGCGCCTGGTTCTGCCACTGCAGCGCGGCATAGCCCAGGGCGACGGCCGCCACGATCCCCGCCAGCCACGCCAGATGGGACCGGCGCAGGCGCCACTTCGGGCCGGCCGCCACCGGCAATGGCTTCTGGCCGGCGGCATGCCGCAACTCGTTCACGACGGCGCGGAAATCGGCGGCACTGCGGTCGCCGTCCCAGCCGATCAGGTCCAGGGTCTGGATCTGGCCGAAACCCAGCGGCAGCTCCACGTCGGCGATGCGCAGCGGCAGCAACTTGCCGGCGTCGCGCGCCCGCGCCGACTCGTCGCGCACGAAGCTGGAATCCACCGCCTGCGGCGACCACAGGACGATCACCCGGCGCGCCGCCCGCAGGTTGGCGGCGATCTCCTCCGTGAAGTCGCGCCCGCCGCGAATCTCCCGGTCCCACCACACGGAAAAGCCCTCCTCGCCCAGGGCGTGGGCGAGCTGCTGCGCCGTGGGGCGATCCTCGCGCGCATAGCTCAGGAACAGGTCGGGTCCGGCGTCAGCGCCCGGCCCAGTCGTCTGGGTATCCGTCATCGATGACAGGGCAAGCCCGCGGGTCCGCCCCACTCACGCCAGCGGTGCCAGGAATTCGCGGGCGAAATTGGCCTTGCGCCCCTCGAGCTGCGGCACCTGGCTGAACTTGCCGGCCTTGAGCTTGGCGATGGTCCTGGCGTGCAGATCGGCGTAGGTGGCCTTGCCCTTGGCCTCCTTGATCGCCGCCACCAGGTTGTAGGTGAGCGCACCGTTGTAGGTGCCAGCAATGTAGGCGTCGGCCGAGGTCTGGGTGTCGCGGCAGCCGGTCAGCAGCACTTCCGGGATGTCCACGTTCACCACGTCGGTCTTCTTGCGCGTGGCGCGGGAGGACACGCGCAGTTCGCCGCGGATCTTGCCGCGCAGCTTGCGGCCGGATTCCTCGGCCATGATGTCCCAGGGATTGGGCAGGTAGCGCGGGATCGACGGCGCATCGGGCGGCAGCAGCGCGCGGGTATTGCTGCCGGAGTGGCAGCAGTCCATCACCACGGTGAGGTTCACGCCGGGCTTGACCCGGTCGAACTGGACGCGCAGCCAGTCGTCGCGCAGCGGGTCCTTCCAGTCGAGATCCGTGGGACAGAGGATCTCGTCGCGATGGTCGGCCTCGTCGCCATCCTGGTCCGGCACGTTGGAGCCGTGGCCGGAATAGTGCAGGTACAACACGTCGCCCTTGCGGTTGCCGCTGATGAGCGCCTTGATCGCGGCCTCCATGTTCTTCTTGGTCGCCTCGTAGTCGGTGAGCAGCACGATGTCCTTGGCGGCGAAGCCGTAGTACTGGGTGAGCACCGCCTGCATGTTCTTCACGTCGTTGACGCAGCCGCGCAGGTCCGCGCCCGGGATGCGATAGCGGTTGATGCCGATGAGCACTGCTTTCCTTGCCATGATGTTCCTCCTCCGGTGCTGAATGAATGGTCGGACCCAGTCGGACTCAGGCGCGGCGCTTGCGCGCGGTACGGCGAGGGGTGCTCCGCGTCGCGCGTCCCATCGCTTTCGGCGCCGCTCCCCGTGTGCTGCCGCGCGTCGCCGGCAGCACCGCCTTGAGCATGAGCGCGGCGCCGCATTGCTTGCTCACCGCGTTCGGGTCGTACACCCGGTCGCGCACGAATTTGCCCTTGCGGTACAGGTTGGAAAAGCTCCACAAATAGGGCGTCGGCACCTGGCGCAGGCGGTAGCCGAAGCCGTTGTATTTCTCCAGCAGATACAGAATGTGCGGCAGCGACCAGTCGGTGACCTGATGGTAGCCCTTCATCACCAGCGCATCGCGCGCGCTCTGGCGCCAGGTGAACGGCGGGTCGCCCGTCACCGGCCGCCCCGGCGGCCAGTTCGCCGTGCGCGCGGTGAGCGGATCGCCGTTGTGCAGGTGGCCGTTGAAGTTGAAGCCGCATTCCATGCCGTGGATCACGCCGATGAAATACCAGGGGATGCCGAGCTCGTCTCCCACCTGCCCGTAGTGCGGCTGGCCCTGCTGCAGGCGCCGGACGTAATAGGCCACGGCGCCCTGCTGCTCGGGGCGCACGGTGCAAGCATCGAACCAGGTCTGGTATTCGTCCCTGAGCTGGGCGAAATCCTTGCTCGCGAGGGGCGGCGGCAGACCCGCGTCGCGGGTCGACGCGCGAGACGCGCGTGCGGCACGCGGCGCCGGCGCGCCGGCTTCCGGCTCGGGGGC
>CAYUJV010000203.1:0-2569 GCA_964445085.1 uncultured Burkholderiales bacterium | reverse complement strand
GTGCGAGGGCGGAGGGGCAGGGGGGCGAACAGGCGGCGCCGGGCGACCCGCTCGGTGTAGGGAAGTGAGATAAAGGGATCGACGGAGGCGCGATATTTGGGATTCTCGGGGATGTGTTGGGACGAGGCGGGATGACTTTATTGAAAAGGCGTTTTCGGGTGGGAAAGTGATCAGTTGGCGGGGCGGGTGGTTAGACAGGCGGGAGGTCGCCCAGGAACTGGGTGAGGAGGTCGAGGATGGTGCGTTCGTCTTCGGGGGCGAGCTGGCCGGTTTCGGGGTTGCTCATGAGCATGCCGCGGCGGGGCATGTGGCGGGTGCCGAATTCATGGTACGTGGAGTAAGGCATGGCGAAGCCGATGCGCACGCTGCTGGGGCCGGCCTGGTAGTTGAGGCCGGCGAGCATGGTGCCGTAGCGGTCGAGCAAGCGGGCGTTGCCGGGGCCTTCGGCTTTTGCGGCTTCGGTGCCGGCGAAGGGGTAGGCTTCACGGGTGGACTCGGCCCACGGGGCCCAGGGGCGGCCGTCGGGGTCGGTTCTGGTTTCGAAGCGGTTGCGCACGCGGGTCTCGAGGGCGTGGCCGATGCCTTCCATGACCGGGGTGAGGTCGCTCAGGCGCGCTTGCAGGTGGCGCAGGGTGGCGGCGAAGGCGCTGTCGTCAACGGTGATGGTCAGCATGGCCGGCTTCTCTTAGAATTGCACTCGAACGTGGGGAGCGAAAGCGGCTGGTACCGGAGCCCATAGCCGCCTGAAAATTGACCCCGCCGTCCGGACCGGTGATTCGGGAGCTTGATCCCCCACGTTCTACCCTTCATTGGCGTCGCTGCGGTAGATCGGTGTCCCGACCCGCATGGCGTTCATTCCACCCCGACTCCGGTTCATCACGTTCCACAGCACGCTGCCGTCGGGTAGCTCACGCACGATCACCAGGATGTCGTATTTGACACCGGCAAACAGCTTGATGAAGCGGCGCCGGGTGGTGTCGTCGTCGTAGCGGGTGGCCCACACCTCGTCGGGCTGGCGCAGCGTTGGCAGGATGAACCTGCCGAAGCGTTCTCGCTCGTCCTTGCGCTTGTCCACCATGTGTGCAAGCAGCCGGTCGAGGATGGCCACCCGGCCGGTGGGGGTCTGCACCAGTTTCAGACCGCCTTCGGGTACGCCAAGGGCCTCGCGCAGCAGCTCGACGGCGGCGGCGGCGTCTTCAGCGCCTTTGATCAGTTCGGGCGTTTCTCCATGCGGTGTCATGGCCTTCAGATCGGGCAGGCCCAACGTCTCCCAGGTGGGCTGGCCTGGCAGTTCCCTGGCGATCCTGGGCGGGAAAACCCCGGACTTCTGCGCGGCAGCGCGGATCGGCGGGGAGAGCTTGAGCAGTTTGTTGCGCGCGAATTCTTCGAACGCGAGGCTGGCACCTGCGGTGCCGGCGTTGTAGTCGAAGCCGGGGTCGATGCCGGCGGGGATGCGCTGGATTTCGCCGGTGGCGGGGTTTTCCCAGGCGATGGTCTGTTGCGGCGGAGGCTCGGTCTTGAAGGGTTCGCGCACGGTGGGCGCGAGGGGGTTGGTTTCGGCGTCGGGGCGCGAGAGCGAGTAGCCGCGCTCGTACTCGGCGCGGGTGAGGCCGACGACACGGCAGCGGCAGCGGTAGCCGTTGGGCGGTCGGTGGGTTTGCCACCAGGGGTGGTCGATGGGCAGCACGGTGTTGTGCCAGGCGCGGTGCAGCGGGCGCACGCGGCTGTCGTCCATGCTGACGTAGCGCGCGTAGGGGTGCGTCTGGCGGTTGCGCAGCATGCGCTGCCACTGGCCGGCGGCGAGCACCTGGCGCACGTTGGTGTCGAAGATGAGCTGCAGCCGCGCGTCGTTGAAGGTGGTGGTCTGGTCTTCGCCGGTGAGGGGGTCTTTGACCTGGACCTTGCCCCAGAAGCCTTCCTTTTGCAGCAGCGCGCGGGTCTGTTTGAGCCAGTCGCGGCGGGTGAGGTCGCCGGCGACGGCCTGGTCGAGGCTTTGCTTGACGCGCTCGAGCAGGTCGGCGCGGGTGAGGCGGCTGATGGTGAAGGCGCGTTCGTGCTGGTCGCGCCAGAGGTCGGTGTAGTGCCCGGTTTCGGTGACCTGGTCGCGCCCGGCCATGTAGGCGATGGCTTCGGCGGGGGGCAGCCGCGAGGCCCTGGCAAATTCGGTGGCGGCGCTCATGGGGATGGGCTCATGGGGCGGCGCCCGTGGGGGCGGAGCTCGTGGTGGCGGCGCTTGTGGAGGCGGCGTCCTCAAGCCCGCTTTCTGCCCCGGCCTGCGCGGCGAAGGCGCTTGCGGTGAGTGCGGCGGTGAGCGCGGAGCTGTCCATCTGCGCCAGCAGGGCGGGCAGCTGGTCGATGACTTCGCCGGCGCTGAGGCCTTGGGCTGCGGCCTCGTCGAGGAAGCGCTGCAGGGGTTGCACCAGGGGGTCGATGAGGGGCTTCCAGTCGGCCAGGGTCTCGCGCACGATGGCGTCCACCGGGTCTTCGGGGGGCCGGGCGATGCTGGCCTGCGGGGCATCGGCAAAGTTCATGGCCGCTGCGGCAGCAGGGCCGGCGGCGGGCTGGGCTT
>CAYUJV010000202.1:0-2589 GCA_964445085.1 uncultured Burkholderiales bacterium | reverse complement strand
AGCCGGCCAGTCGCGCGCCGTCGCCTCGGTGATGCGCGCCGGGCGCGGTCCATGGGCCGGCCGCACCCGCTTGCGCGTGCCGAACACCAGATAGAGGGGAAGCGCCGCGTAGGGCAGCAGCAGGATGAACAGCACCCAGCCGATGGCCGCCGACGGATGCCGGCGCTGCTGCAGCACATGGCTGGCGACGACGTAGACGAGCAAGGCGACCACCACGACCAGTCCGTGGGCGGCGAGCGAAGGCGTCAGGTGCAGGACCGGCATCGCCAAGACTAGCTGCTGCCCGGCGCCACACGCAGCCAGAACGTCACTGGCCCGTCGTTCACCAGGTGCACCTGCATGTCGGCGCCGAAGACGCCGCTCGCCACCGGAGCGTGCAGGCCGCGGGCGCGCGCGAGGAGATGATCGAACAGTCGCCTGCCCTCTTCCGGCGGCGCCGCGGGCGTGAAGGACGCGCGTGTCCCCTTTTGCGTGTCGGCGGCCAGGGTGAACTGGGGCACCAGCAGCAGACCGCCCCGGACCTCCCGCAACGACAGATTCATTTTCCCCTCGGCGTCGGCAAACACGCGATAGCCGAGCACCCGCTCCAGCAGGCGCGCCGCGGTGCCTTCGGCATCGCCGCGTTCCACGCCGACGAGGACCAGCAGGCCGCGGTCGATGGCGCCGACCGTGTTGCCTGCGACCACGACGCGCGCCGTGCTCACCCGCTGCAGCAGGCCGATCATTTGCGCCGCCTCTGCCGCGAGCGGCGCGAGACGTCGTAGTACTCGGGGTGCTTCTTGCGCACCCAGGCGATGAATTTGCGCATGTCCTGGTGGTGTCGCAGCCGCTCGAAGGTGTGGAACCAGGCCGCGAGTTCCCTTTCGCTGAAGCTGGCGTGGATCTTTTGGTGGCAGATGCGATGCAGCGGCACCTTCTCCTTCCCGCCGCAGCTCACCGGCACCAGGTGGTGCTCGTCCACGCTGGGGCCGGCAAACATGGGCCGCCCGCACAGGGCGCAGTCGCCAATTTTCTTGTCGGGTGCCGCCGTGCTCGCCATAATCGACTAATCTGTCAACACGCGAGCAGGAATGTTCCCATGAAAGGCTTTCACCTGGAAGAATCGGAAAACCTCGGCGAGCGCTACGCCGTGGTGTACGCGCCCGGCAAGAATCGCAAGCGCTTCCCCGAGAACTGCGTCTACGTGAAGGACTCGGAGGCCCAGGCCCGGGCCGAGGCCGATCCCGAACACGGCCGTTACGCCGCTCTGGTGATCGGACCGTCGCGCTCGTCGGAAGGTTTCCGGCTGTTCTACCTGAAGGGCTGGCTGGAATAGCCGCCCGCGCGGGCCTGTCGAGGAGAGCGACATGCGTCACCGTGATCTGCGCCCCCTGCTGCTGACCTTGCTCCTCTGTTGCGCCGCCGCGGCGGTGGCCAAGGAACAGAGCGTCCATCCCGGCATCAATGTTCCCTTCGAGCACCCGAACTACCAGGAGTGGGTGGAACGCTTCGAGCACGAAGGCCGCGAAGTCTACGACAAGCGCGAGCAGATCGTCGCCGCCACCGGCGTGGCGCCGGGCATGGTGGTGGCCGACATCGGCGCCGGCACCGGGCTGTTCACGCGGCTGTTCGCCCCGCGGGCGAATCCGGCCGGCATGGTCATCGCCGTCGACATCTCCAAGACCTTCGTCGACAACATCCTGCGCACCAGCCGCGAGCGGAACCTGCGCAACGTGCAGGGCGTGGTGAATACGCCCAGCGACGTGTCCCTCGCCCGGGAATCCATCGACCTCGCCTTCGTCTGCGACACCTACCATCACTTTGAATACCCGCAGTCCATGCTGGCGTCGATCCACCGCGCGCTCAAGCCCAACGGCACCCTGGTGATCGTCGACTTCGAGCGCATCCCCGGCATCAGCTCGTCCTGGGTGTTGAACCACGTGCGCGCCGGCAAGGAGACCGTGATCGCGGAAATCGAGGCCGCCGGCTTCAGGCTGATCGAGGACCGGCCGCTGCTGAAGGACAACTACTTCCTGCGTTTCGCCAAGCGCTAAGGAGCCTCGCCAGGGTGCCGTTTCCGGCGCCTGTCGCGATTTTGTTCAGGGCGTCGGAGCCGCCGACACTCCACCTGCACGCCGGCGCACCCCGCGCCTCGCCACAACCCGCTGATTTGAAGCGCTTTAGCTTGCCCGCCCGGCGCAGGCACCTTTCTTGCTCGTCCCCCGCCCAATAAGAACACGACAGCGCGCTGTCCCCCGGAGCATCGATGTACTACCGCCCCTCCCTGCGGCAAATCCTGGTCCTTGCCTTCGCCCTGCTCTGCTCGTTGCCGGTCCTGCTGCTGGCGGGCTGGCTGTATTTCGGCATCAAGGACCATGCGATGGACGACGCCCGCGACAAGAACCAGCTGCTGTCGCAGAACCTGGCCACGCCCATCCACACCTACCTCAGCGGCGCCCGGGAAAGCCTGGCCAGTCTGAGCATCCTCCTCGACCGCACCGGCGACCCGGACATCACCGCATCGGTGGCCGGCCAGCAGCATTACTTCCGCAGCGTGCTGCTGCTGTCGCGCGAGGGCGTGGTGCGGCGCTGGCCGGCCGCGGCCGAGCC
>CAYUJV010000201.1:0-2606 GCA_964445085.1 uncultured Burkholderiales bacterium | reverse complement strand
GCGCTCACGCCCTGCGTGTTCCCGATGATCCCCATCCTGTCCGGCATCATCGTCGGCCAGGGCAAGCAGATGACCAAGATGCAGGGCTTCACCCTGTCCCTGGCCTACGTGCTCGGCATGGCCATCACCTACGCCATCGCGGGGGTGGTGGCCGGCCTCTCCGGCGCGCTGATCTCCGCCGCGCTGCAGAATCCCTGGGTGCTCGGGACGTTCGCGGCGATCTTCGTCGCCCTGGCCTTCTCCATGTTCGGCTTCTATGAGCTGCAGATGCCCAACTTCATCCAGAGCCGCTTCACCGAGGCCAGCAACAGAATGAAGGGTGGCAACCTGGTGGGCGTGTTCGTCATGGGCGTGCTGTCCGCAGTCATCGTCGGCCCCTGTGTCGCCGCCCCGCTGGCCGGTGCCCTGCTCTACATCGGCCAGACCCGCGACGTCTGGCTCGGCGGCTGGGCCCTGTTCGCCATGGCCATGGGCATGGGCGTGCCGCTGCTGCTGGTGGGCATTGCCGGCGGCGCCCTGCTGCCGCGCGCCGGCGGGTGGATGAATGCGGTCAAGGCCTTCTTCGGCGTGATGCTGCTGGGCGTGGCGATCTGGCTGATCTCGCCGGTGATCCCCGACGTGGCGCACATGCTGCTGTGGGCGGCCCTGCTCATCGTCTCGGCGATCTACCTGCACGCCATCGACCCGCTGCCGCCCAATGCCTCCGGCTTCAAGAAATTCTGGAAGGGCGTCGGCGTGATCGCGCTCGTGTTCGGCGTGTCGCTCGCCATCGGCGCCTTGTCCGGCAGCCGCGACATCCTGCAGCCCCTGGCCGGGCTGCGCGTGAGTGCCGGCGTCGGCACGGCGGCCGCGGCGGCGGAGCACGGGCTCAAGTTCGAACGGGTCAAGGCCGCCGACTTCCAGGCGCGGCTCGAGGCGGCCCGGGGCAAGCCGGTGATGCTCGACTTCTTCGCCGACTGGTGCGTGTCCTGCAAGGAACTGGAGCGCTTCACCTTCTCCGATCCCAAGGTGCAGGCGCGGCTCAAGGGCGTGGTGCTGATCCAGGTCGATGTCACCGACAATACCGATGCCGACAAGGCGCTGCTCAAGCGCTTCAACCTGTTCGGGCCGCCCGGGCTCATCTTCTTTGACGCCAACGGCGCGGAGAGCGGGCGCGTCGTCGGCTATCAGCCGCCGGAGAAATTCCTCAAGAGCCTGGATGCGGTGCTGAAATGACCGCGCGCGCGCAATGGCTGATGATCGCCGCCGTGGCGGCGATCGCCCTCGGCCTGGGCATGCTGGCCGGGCACTGGCGCACCGCGCCCGAAGCTCCGAACGGCATGACCCCGCAGCGGATCTATTCCACGACCTTCCTCGATCTGGACAGCCGCCCGCAGCCCCTGGAGCGGTGGAAGGGCAAGGTGACGGTGCTGAATTTCTGGGCGACCTGGTGCCCGCCATGCCGGGCCGAGATTCCGGAATTCGTGAAGATCCAGGCGAAGTACGCGGGCAAAGGCTTCACCTTCGTCGGCATCGCCCTGGATGAACGCGATGCGGTCGCGGCCTTCGCCAAGGAGTTCGCCGTGAACTATCCTTTACTGCTCGGGGGCGCGGAGGGGTCCGGCTTTGCCGACGCGCTGGGCAGCCGCAGCGCGCTGCCGTTCTCGGTGGTCCTTGACCGGCAGGGCAACATCGTCGCGACCCATCTCGGCACCATGAGCGAGGCCGAGCTGGAGAAGCTGCTGCCGGACCTGCTGTAGGGCGCGCGCGGCCGGGCGGATCGCGGCCGGCTGTGTTAAGCTGGGCGCCCGTCCAGAGCCGGCGGCGCCCGCGCCGACTCATCTTGGCGGCAAGTTCGGCGAACATCTGGACAAAATGCCCCCATTTGCGGCAAAATTCGGCCCATGATCAAGAAAGCCCCCGCTGCCTCTCCGAAACGAGGTGCAGCAAAAACGGGCGCAGGCGCAGAGAAGTCTTCCGGGGCCAACAAGAAAAAAATCCTGGTTCTGCACGGCCCGAACCTCAATCTCCTGGGTAGCCGCGAGCCGGAGCACTATGGCCGCGACACCCTGGCGGATATCGATGCGCGTCTGAAGCGGCGCGCCAAGGCCGGCGGGGCGAGCCTGGAAACCTTTCAGAGCAATGCCGAAGCGGAGCTCGTCGAGCGCGTCCAGCGGGCGCGCGCCGAGGGCATCGATTTCATCCTGATCAACCCCGCGGCGTATACCCATACCAGCGTCGCGCTGCGGGATGCCCTTGCTGCCGTGGGCATTCCCTTCATCGAAGTGCATCTATCCAACGTCTTCGCGCGTGAACCCTTCCGCCACCACTCGTATTTCTCGGACCAGGCGGTGGGCGTGATCAGCGGTCTCGGGGCGCTCGGCTACGAGCTGGCCCTGGACTACGCGCTGCAAAAATAAGGAACCCCACCATGGATCTGAGGAAGCTGAAGAAGCTGATCGACCTCGTCGAGGAGTCCGGCATCGCCGAACTCGAAATCACCGAGGGCGAGGAGAAAGTGCGCATCACCCGCACCCAGGCCGGCGGCAACGTGATGTATGCCGCGCCGCCCATGCAGCAGATGGTGCCCGCGGCCGCGCCGGCAGCGGCGCCCGCGGCGGCGCCTG
>CAYUJV010000200.1:0-2630 GCA_964445085.1 uncultured Burkholderiales bacterium | reverse complement strand
CTGGGCGAGCGGCTGGCGGCGCGAGCCTGCGACGCGACACTGCAAGGCGCGGCGGAAGCGCTGTATATCAAGCCGCGCGGCACGCTGTACCTGGGCGGGGCGGACGCCACCATCGCCAGGCTGGTCCGGCTGTACCGCGCCTTCAAGCATGGCGACGCGGAGGGCGACGTGACCCGCTACCTCGCTCCAGGGCGCTCAGTTAAAAAAGGCCCCGATCCGCGACTTGTCTCGGTGTTCCTGAAGGCCTACCAGAGCCCGATGAAGCCGCCGCTGGCGCGGGTGTTGCGCGAGATCACCCCAGTGCTCGAAGCGCAGGGACTGGACGTGCCGAGCTACAGCGCACTGGCGCGGCTGGAAAAATCCCTGCCGCTCACCACCAAGATGCGCGGGCGCATGACCGGCAGCGAATACAAGCAACTGCTGCCATACATCCGCCGCGACGACAGCCACATGAGCAGCAACGATGTGTGGGTGGGCGACGGCCACAGCTTCAAGGCGCGCGTGCTGCACCCCGAACACGGCCAGCCTTTCGTGCCCGAAATCACGTTCGTGATCGACTGGGTGAGCCGCAAAATCGTCGGCTGGTCGGTCGATCTGGCCGAATCCACGCTGGCCGTTTCAGCGGCCTTCCGCGACGCGCAGCGCAGAACCCGCGCGCGCCCGCTCATCTACTACAGCGACAACGGCAGCGGGCAGACCGGCAAGCTCATCGACCACCCGATCACCGGCACGCTCTCCAGGCAGGGCATCGCCCACCACACCGGCATTCCCGGAAACCCGCAGGCGCGCGGCATCATCGAGCGCATCTGGTCGCACACCCTCATCGCGCTGGCGCAGACCTACCCAACCTGCCACTGGAAAGGGGCGGACCAGCTCACCGTCAACCGCATGCAGAAAGCCTTGCAGAAAAAGGGCTTCGGCGGGATTGCCGTGCCCAGCTTCGGCCAGTTGCTGATCGACATCGAGCGCGTTGTCGACGAATACAACCGCCACCACAAACACAAGAGCCTCGGCGGAAAAACCCCAGAAGACGTGTATCTCGACCGCATGGATACAACCAGCATCGTGTTCGCCGAAGGCGACGCCGAGCTGAACGCCCTGTGGATGCCGGAGAAACTGCGCCGCGTGCAGCGCGGCCGGGTGCGCATTTTCAACGGCGAGTACGGCTCAGACGTGCTGGCGCACGCCACCACCGAAGGCGAAACCGTGCGCGTGCGCTTCGACATCCACGACGCCAGCCGGGTGTGGGTGTACCGGCAGGACGGCGAACCGCTGGGCGAAGCGAAATTCAACCACCTGGTGCGCGACGCCTGGCCCAAGAGCTACCGCGAGCAGGAACGGATCAAGCGGGTGGAAGGCCAGGTCGCGCGGCATCAGAAACAGATCGACGCCGCCCGCGCCACGCTGGGCAATGTCATCGACCTCGCGCCCAGCCTGGTGATGGACGTGCCCGCGCTCGCGCCCGAGCTCTTGCCCGTCGCGCGCGACGCGCCCGAGCCTGAGACGGTGGAAGTTAGCAACCACGATTTGATGATGGACCTCTACGCGCCCAGCGGGCGGGATGAGGACGAAGACGCCGGGGACGACCCGGATTTTGAGAGCGCCGCAGGTTAGCGACAACTAACCTACGGCGGATTGCAACCCCCGAAGCGCTAGCGGAAGGGATCACACAAGGAGTGTACGCCATGTTTGCATTGTTGAGAAATTTGTTCGGAAAACCCGCCCCCGAGGGGCGTTGCAGTCGGTTTGGTGCGGCCAAAGCCTTCCCCGCCACCCCCGAAGAGGCCGCCGACATCCGCCGCCTCGAAGCCGCGCTGGATGCCGCCTGGCGGCGCGCATGGCTCAAGGCGCAGCAGCAGAACGCGAACCTGTCCCCCATCGAATGGAGGGGCTGAGATGAAGCGCCATTCCGCCACCACCGAGAACTACACCCGCCTGCTCGCGGCGGTCGAAGCCATGAAACAGCGCGGCAGCCTGTCAGCCTGCCTGTGCCTGGTCGAAGGCCAGCCCGGCGTGGGCAAGACCCGCAACGTGTCCGCCTGGGGCGCGGGCGGCGGCGTCGTGCTGGTCAAGGGGCACGTGGGCATGAGCCTGTCCGGCCTGCGCTGGAAAGTGTCCGAGCAGCTCGGCATCAAGCACCGTGGCAACGCCACCGCCGAGGTGGACGCCCAGATCGCCGCGCTGCGCGAACACGGCACGCCGATCGTTTTTGATGAGGCGCAGTACGGGCTGGCCATGAAAAACGGCGCGGTGCGCCAGGCCGGCATCGAATACCTGCGCGACGTGGCCGAGCGCGCGCAGACCTACGTGCTGCTCGTGGTGCACGAATCCGAGGTGCGCGGGTTCAGCGAAACCGCCCACATCCGCACCCGCATCGCCTACCGCTGCCGCATGACCGAGGCGAGCGAAGCCGATACCGCGCGCTTCGTGCAGGAATGCTGTGAAGTGCCCGTCGGCGAAGGCGTGGCGGCCATCCTGCATGCGCAGAGCCGGGGGCGTTACCGGCTGCTGGAAAACGCCGTTGCCGTGGTCGAGGCGCTGGCCAAAAACCGGGGGCTGGCCAAGGTCGAAGCCGCCGACCTCAAGGGCTTGCAACTCATCGTCGACCACGAGACGAGCCTCGTGCCCAA
>CAYUJV010000199.1:0-2654 GCA_964445085.1 uncultured Burkholderiales bacterium | reverse complement strand
ACGGCGTGATGGAAGCGGCGCGCCCCGGTCACGATTACGTCATCACCGGCTATCGCGACCACGTGCACGCGATCAAGTGCGGCGCCGACCCGAAAGAGGTGATGGCCGAGCTGTACGGCAAGGAAACCGGCTCTTCCAAAGGCCGTGGCGGTTCGATGCACATCTTCGACGTGAGCAAGCGCTTCATGGGCGGCTACGCGCTGGTGGGCGGCCCCTTCCCGCTGGCCGCCGGCCTGGGCAAGGGCATCCAGATGAAGGGCGGCGACGAGATCGCCATCTGCTTCCTGGGCGATGCCGCCAACAACCAGGGCACCTTCCACGAGACCCTGAACATGGCCGCGCTGTACAAGCTGCCGGTCCTGTTCGTGTGCGAGAACAACCAGTACGGCATCGGCACCGCCATCGACCGCTCCACCGCGGTGGTGGACCAGTTCAAGCGCGTGTGCGGCTACGACATCGAGTCCGCCCAGTGCGACGGCCAGGACATCGACGTGGTGTACGAGCATGCGCGCAAGGCCGTGGACCACGTGCGCGCCGGCAAGGGCCCCTACTTCCTGGAGCTGATGACCTACCGCTATCGCGGCCACTCCATGTCCGACTCCCGCTCCTACCGTTCGCGCGAGGAAGAGGAACTGTGGAAGCAGCGCGACCCGATCTTCATCCTGCGCGATCGCCTGATCGACGTGAAGGCGATGACCATGGACGATTTCACCAAAATGGAAAAGGAAATCGACGACTACATCGAGCACGAGGTCATCAAGTTCGCCGAGGAATCCCCGGAGCCGGACGTGAAGGACCTCGAAAAATACGTGCTGGCCGACCGGGAGACCCAGCTCCCCTGGCTCACCGGCAAAGTGGCATAAGGAAAGAATCATGGCAGAGATGATGTATTGGGAAGCGATCCGCCGCGCCCACGACGAGGAAATGGCGCGCGATCCGCTGGTGATCGCCATGGGCGAGGACATCGGCGTCGCCGGCGGCACCTACAAGGCCACCAAGGGCCTGTACGAAAAGTACGGCCCGCTGCGCGTGATCGACACCCCGATTTCGGAAAACGGCTTTACCGGACTCGCCATCGGCGCCTCCTTCATCGGCGTGCGTCCCATCGTGGAGATCATGTCGGTGAACTTCGCCTGGCTGGCCATGGACCAGCTGTTCAACTCCGCCGCCAAGGTGCGCTACATGTCCGGCGGCCAGCTCACCGCCCCGATCGTGGTGCGCTCACCCGGCGGTACCGCCCACCAGCTCGGCGCACAGCACTCGGCGCGCATGGAGAAGGTGTTCATGGGCATCGCCGGCCTGCGCGTGGTCACCCCGTCCAATCCCAAGCAGGCCTACGGCCTGCTCAAGTCCGCCGTGCGCTGCGACGACCCGGTGTTCATCAACGAGCACGAGCTCATGTACAACATGAAGGGCGACGTGCCCGATGGCGAATACTTCCACCCGCTGGAAGGCTCGGAAGTCACCCGCACCGGCACCGACGTTACCCTGTTCGGCTACAACATCTCCGTGCACTGGTGCCTGAAGGCGGCCGAGATCCTGGCCAAGCAGTACAACATCAGCGCCGAGGTGGTGGATCTGTACTCGCTCTCCCCCCTCGACCGCGAGGGCATCCGCAAGTCGGTGGCCAAGACCCACCGCGCCGTGATCGCCGAGGAAGACGAAGCGCCGGTGGGCGTGGGTGCCGAAGTCATGGCCATCATCAACGAGGAATGCTTCTTCGACCTGGATGCCGCGCCGGTGCGCGTGCACTCCGCCAACGTGCCCCAGCCTTACAACCACAAGCTGGAACTGGCCGCGATTCCGAACCACGAGGATGTGGTGAATGCGGTGTTGAAGATGTTTGGCAAGTAAACAGGCCTGTAGCTCGTAGCCTGTAGCTCGTAGCCAATAGGGACGCGCGCGCAGCGCGCGGCGTCAAAAGCTACCAGCTACCCCCTACAAGCTACCCGCTCACAAGGAACTGGAATGTCCTCACATTTCGTCATCACCATGCCCCAGCTCTCGGACACCATGACCGAGGGCGTCGTGGTCACCTGGGAAAAGCAGCCGGGCGACCGCGTCGAGCGCGGCGACATCGTGGCCACGGTCGAGACCGACAAGGCCATCATGGACGTGGAAGTGTTCAAGGCCGGCTATCTCGCCGGGCCGCTGGCCGAGGTCGGCGCCACGGTCGCGGTCGGGGCCCCGTTGGGCTACATCACCGACACCCAGGGCGATCTCGCCATCGCCCAGGATGAAGTCGTCACGGAAAAAGCCCCCTCGGAAATGATCCCGCATCACGCCGGCACCGCCATCGTCATGCCCCAGCTCTCCGACACCATGACCGAAGGCGTGGTGGTGACCTGGGAAAAGAACATCGGCGACGCCATCAAGCGCGGCGACATCGTGGCCACGGTCGAAACCGACAAGGCCATCATGGACGTGGAAGTGTTCCAGGACGGCTTCCTGTCCGGCCCGCTGGCCGACGTGGGCAGCACCATCGAGGTCGGCCACCCCATGGCCTTCATCGTCAGCGACGCCGGCAAGGTGGTCGACACCGCGGTGACCATCACCGCCGATCACAAGGTCACCGACGTGCATCACAAGGGCGCCGCCCCCGCCGCGGAAAAGCCGGCGGCCGCCGCTCCGGCCGCGCCGGCCGCTGCGGCCCC
>CAYUJV010000198.1:0-2705 GCA_964445085.1 uncultured Burkholderiales bacterium | reverse complement strand
CTTTGAAAAGGCCAGGGCCTTTGAACTCGATGACAACGTTGTTGTAGCTGGAGTCACGCTTGGCTCGCTCGGCGTCCAGGTCGATCTGCAAAGCCTCTTCGAGCCCTTTCATCCAGGCGTGGCGTACCTCTTCCTCGTTGACCCACTGCTTGCGGCGTCGGTTGATGAGGTCGTAGCCCTTCTTGGTATTGGCGTCCATCTTTATCCTTCTGTTGTCAGGCCTGCCGCGTCGGCTCGGGCCGCCTGACGGGAGCTACTTTGTAAATAGTGGTCCGCGATACCTTGTATCGCTTCGCAATGACGCTGACCGGGATCGTTGGGTCAGACATCAGTTGTTGAATCTCTTTTATCTGCTGCGCATCAAGCTTCGGCCTGCGGCCACCGTGCCTTCCTCTGGCCCGAGCTGCGACAAGGCCGGCCTGAGTACGCTCGCGGATCAGATTGCGCTCAAATTCAGCGAGCGCAGCAAAGACGTGGAAAACCAGCTTTCCCGCTGCGCTCCCTGTCTCAATCTTCTCAGTCAGGCTCTCGAAGCCGACGCCCTTCCTTTCCAACTCGCCGACAATGCGCACAAGATCGGGCAGACTACGGCCCATCCGGTCAAGCCGCCAAACGACCAGGGTGTCACCTTCGCGCAGCGCCTTGAGACACGCAGCCAGCTCCTCGCGCTCGGCGTCCTTGCCGCTCGCGGTGTCGGAGTAGAGGCGGTCGTCGGCTATGCCAGCCCTATGCAGCGCGTCGAACTGCAAATCAAGGCTTTGGTCATCTGTCGAGACTCGGGCGTACCCGATGCGTTGCCCCATTGGCCGCTTCATCGTCCTAGCGCAAAATGTCCAGCAAAGGAGTGATTGCTGGACGTTGAAAAGTTGACGAGTATTTTAACAGGCGGATGACATCATGGACAGCCAATCAATCTCGCTGTGAAGATGTTCAACAAATCACCGTTTTATGAACAGCGACCTGGCGTTGATCTGAGGTCGAGCTGAGATAGGAGGTAGATGACCATGAAAACAGTGAGCGCCGCCGTGCCGGCGGACGTGAAGGCCGAAGCGGCGGCCGTCCTGGCCGCGCGCAGCATCAGCATGGCAGCCTTCGTGCGCGAGCTGCTGACCCGCATAGCCGCCCGCGATGCTGAAACGCTGGCCTGGCTCGATGAGGCCCGCCGATGACAAACCCGAAGAACCTGGAAAACTGGCTGCATGAGAAGGCGGGCCCGGCCCATGACGCCTTGAAGGCAGACCCGGCTCGCGCCGTCACGCCTGACCAGGTGCGCTATACCCTGGCCGAGTTGCTGGCCAAAGCCGAGGCCGCCGGTGGGTATCCCTTGCCGCCGGAACAACGCGAATGGGTGGATGCGCCGGCCGTGGGCCGCGAGTGGCCGACATGTGAAGCCTTGGAAGCTGACCAAGAGCGCGCACGCCTGCATGATGACGCGATGGCCGAAGCCTTCCGCAAAGACCCGGCCTATGCGGTGGAACTGCTGAACAGCATCCTTGAGGATGGCGACCAGGGCGAGCTACTGATTGCACTTCGCCAGATGACGAAGGCCGCAGGCCGTGAAATGCTGACACCGTTTGACCCGGCCGAATGGCTGACAGGCGCCGAGGCCGTGGCCGCGTTCCTGGCCGACGCCGAAGCTACGGCCGACCCGGCCTATATCGAGCACGCGCACCAAGTCGCAGCACGTGCGCGAACCATTCACGGCTTGGAAGGATAGGACTGGCCAGCATCGCCATTACTGATGGTGCTGCAGCTCGACGTGCGTGACCTGGTGCACTGGATCTCATCGCTAGAAATGACGATGCGAGATCCACGCCAAGGGAGAAGGCCAGAGCGGCCGTCATCGCACGATCTGGCGATGCTCGAGCACGCCGGCGCACATCGTCGCCTTTGACGATGCAGGCCCGGAATGACAAGGGCGGCCACTGGCCGCCCTTGCTGTTCCTGGTGCGCGTGCCTACGCGGCGCGGAGTGACTGCCGCACCGCCTCCAAGGCATCACGGAAGTCAGCAGGCGTCGCCTGCCCCGTCTCGGCCTGGTAGAACACGACCATGAAGGCGTTTGCCACGGCCTCGGCGAGCGGCCCGAGCTGCCGCGCCGCGTCCTGGTCGAGCCAGTCGAGCGCGGCGAGCTGCACGGCTGCATGATGAACTGCCTGCGTTGCATTGGTAGGATTCAGAGTTGCCATGATTCACCTCTCTAACAGGTGGGTTTGTGGAAGTGTCGGCCGGCCCCACGCCGGCCGGCGCGCTTATCGGCTGCCGCTGCTGTAAAAGCCGGCGGCCTCGGCCAGCGGCGTACTTCTCGCACTGCCGCCGCTGTAGTTGCTAGCGTTGCCGCTCACCTTGACCGCCGGCCTGGCGGTCTCGATGGTGGCCGAGGCAGGTCGATTCACGAAGGCAGCGACTTCCGCCTCGCGGCCGGCATCGGTCGATTGGTCGCCGACTGGCTCAAACTCCACCGCCTGCGCCTGGCTCTGCTCGGCAGCGGCAACGTCCAGGCAGTCGAAAAATCCTCTCGGCGTCATCGTCATACCTCCTTGTCGCGGTTGGCGAACGCGGCGACTTCATCAATAGGATCAGCAGCGGCCGAATCGGCCCCTGTCAGGCTGTTGCCGCCGAAGCTGGACGCATCCTCGGCCGCCTGGTCTGTCGGCTCTTCGTCATTTCGTGTGGAACCCAACAGTCACAATGACTCCTGGTCGT
>CAYUJV010000197.1:0-2790 GCA_964445085.1 uncultured Burkholderiales bacterium | reverse complement strand
GAGGGGAGGGCGCCGACGCCGGCCATGCCCTCCGCCGCCGGCGCGGGTGCGCCCGGGGCGGGGGTAACCGCGCCGCAGGACCTGCTCCGGGTGCGGGACCTGAAGGTGCATTTCCCCATCCGCAAGGGTTTGTTCCAGCACACGGTGGGCTTCGTGAAGGCGGTGGACGGCGTGTCGCTGGACATTCGCGCCGGACGCACCGTGGCGCTGGTGGGCGAGTCCGGCTGCGGCAAGACCACGGTCGGCAAGGGCATTCTGCAGCTGATCCCGGTCAGCGGCGGCTCCGTGCGCTTCGACGGCGTGGAGCTGGTGGGCATGTCGCGCGCCGAGCTGCGCCCCCGCCGCAGCCAGTTCCAGATCGTGTTTCAGGATCCGTTTTCCTCCCTCGACCCGCGCATGGTGGTGGCGGACATCCTGGAGGAAGGCATGACCGCCCTCGGCGTGGGCGGGGAGGCGCGCGAGCGCGGGGCCGAGGTGGAGCGGCTGCTGGCGGCGGTCGGTCTCGCGCCCGACGCCAGATACCGCTACCCCCATGAATTCTCCGGCGGGCAGCGCCAGCGCATCGCCATTGCGCGCGCCCTGGCGGTGAAGCCGCGGCTGATCGTGTGCGACGAGCCGACCAGCGCGCTCGATGTGTCGGTGCAGGCACAGATCCTGAATCTGCTGAAGCAGCTGCAGGACCAGCTGGGGCTCGCCTACCTGTTCATCACCCACAACATCTCGGTGGTGGAATTCCTGGCCCAGGAGGTCGCGGTGATGTATCTGGGCCGCATCGTCGAGGCGGGGCCCACGGATCAGGTGCTGCGCGCCCCGCAACATCCCTACACCCAGGCGCTGCTGTCGGCGGTACCGACCATCGAGAAGAGCGGGCGGCAGGTGATCCGGCTGCAGGGCGAACTGCCGTCGCCGTCGAATCCGCCCCAGGGCTGCCATTTCCATCCGCGCTGCCCCCAGGCCATGCCGGTCTGTCGCGAGCGCTATCCGGGCGTGACCGAGGTCGACGGGCGCCAGGTGCGCTGCCACCTGCATCCGTCAGCTGATCGGCAGCCGGCGGGAAACCGCTAGGGAACCTCTGCCAAAGTACTGCGCAGCCCGTCTGGCCGCCTGCGATGCTCGCTGTACTCGCTTGTGCAGGTGCGCTTCTCGGCGGCCAGCCGGACTTGCTCGCGACCTTTTGCAGAGCTTCCTGAGCGAAGCTTCGCAGAAGGCAGCGGGCAAAGGGGCCGCGCAGTACTTCCGCAGAGGTTCCTAGTTGGCTCTGGCGAGATAGAGGGTGAGGGTGTCGCCGGGGCGCAGGCGACTGCGCGCGGACAGCCGGTTCCAGCGGCGCAGGTCATCCAGCTCCACGGCGAAGCGCTGGGCGATGCCGTAGAGCGTATCGCTGCGGCGGACGGTGTAGCGGGTCGGTTTCGGCGCGTGCTTCGCCAGCTTGCCGGCGGAGGCCAGCTTCGTGCTCGCCGGCGCGGCGATGACCAGCTTCTGGTTCAGCGCGACGCGATTCGAGTTCAGCTTGTTCCAGTGCTTGATCTGAGCGACGCTCACCCCGTGCTTGCGGGCGATGGTGGCCAGGGTGTCGCCGCGACGGACCGTGTAGTGGGCCGCGCCAGACGCGTCGGATGCGGCCGCCACCGTCGTGAAGTGAGCCCGGTCCAGGGTCTGCTCGCTGGCGCTGCCCGGCACCAGCAGCATCTGCGCGCGGGCGAGGCGGTGGCTCTTCTCTGGAATGCCGTTGACTTCCTTCAGGCGGGCAGTGGTGATGCCGTTGCGGCGGGCGATCAGGTCGAGGCGCTCCCCGCGCTTGGCCGAATACGGCTTCCACGACACCAGCGGCGTCTTGTGGCTTTCCAGGTTGTGCGCGAACACCTCGGCCTTGTCCACCGGCAGCAGCAGGGTGGTCGGCTGCCGGGCGCTGATGATGGGCCGGTTGTAGTGCGGGTTGAGCGCGGTGAATTCCTTGAGCGAGGTTTCCGCCAGGCGCGCCGCCAGCGCCACGTCGATGTGCTGGTTGATGGTGATCTGGGCGAAGTAGGGCGAGTTCGGCAGCACGCCCAGGTCGGCGGAGAAATCCTGCGGCCGCTGGATCAGATGTTTCACCGCCAGGAGGCGCGGCACGTAGTTCGCGGTCTCGGCCGGCATGCGCAGGCTCAGGTAGTCGGTCGGCAGCCCCTGTGCCTCGTTCCTGGCGATGGCGCGGGACACCGAGCCCTCGCCCCAGTTGTAGGCGGCCAGCGCCAGCTCCCAGTCGCCGAACATGCCATGCAGCTTCTCCAGATAGTCGAGCGCGGCATTGGTGGCGGCCATGATGTCGCGCCGGCTGTCCACCCACCAGTTCTGCTGCAGGCCGAAGGTGCGCCCGGTGGACGGGATGAACTGCCAAATACCTACCGCGTTGGAGCGGGAATGAGCTTGCGGGTTGAAGGCACTCTCGATCATCGGCAGCAGCGCGATCTCGGTCGGCATGCCGCGCTTTTCCACTTCCTGCACGATGTAGTACAGATAGCGCTTGCTGCGCTCCAGCATGCGCGCGACGTACTCCGGCCGGTCCGCGTACCAGCTTTCCGCCTCCGCGACCAGCGGGGTCTGCAACTCGGGCAGGGAGAATCCGACCCGGATGCGCGCCCACAGGTCGCGCTGTGGATCGCCCTGGTCGTCGATGGCCTTGAGCAGCGGCTCGATGGTGTCGGGCGCAGAGTCGATGCTGATGATGCTGGGGGCGCCGTCCGCGGGGTCGGCTTCCGCCGCCGCGCCGGGACTGTTGCCGGGGTTGTCGCCGCGCGTGTCGCCGGCATC
>CAYUJV010000196.1:0-2791 GCA_964445085.1 uncultured Burkholderiales bacterium | reverse complement strand
ACGACGACGCCGCCACCGCCGGCCTGATGGACATGCTGCTGGCCAAGAAGCGCGCTTCGGATCGCAAGAGTTGGCTGGAGCAGAAGGGCGACCTGGCGACGCTTGAGGTCTGAACCCGGCGAGCCATTGCCCCCGGCCGTCGCGACGGCGCCACCGTGATTGCCGCGGGTGATCTCACGCGGCGATGCTGGCGGCGTGAGCCGAGAGGCTCTGGGAAGCCCGCTGCAACGGTATCGCCCTGGCTTCACCGCGGCGAAGGTATCGCTATTCGCGACGTACCGGATGGCCTCCCAAGCGGATGGCACATGACATCCCAGATCGCGCGCCGTTATGATCCGAACCGCGCTGGAAGCGCATTCATTGGGGAATGAAGATGAAATACACCGCAACCGTCCTGTTGGCGGCAATCGCTTTGGCTGGCCCTGCCTTCGCACAGGTGCCGAGCTACATGGACTTCTCGAAGCATGCCGCGCTCGACGAAGTCTCGATGTCTCCAGACGGCAAGTACGTGGCGATGGCCGTGCCAAGCGCCGACGGCATGGAAACCCAGCTGCACATCGTGCCGCTGGAAGGCGGTGGCGGCGTGCAGGCGTTGCGATTCGGCCGCCAGCAGCATGTCACTAACATCTACTGGGGCTCCAACGAGCAGGTCGTGGTATCGCGCGCCGAGCGCGATCCGCTCAAGACACAGCCAGTGAGCTACGGCGAGCTGATGAGCTCCGACATCCGCGGCAAGAACCAGAACACCCTGTTCGCCTTCGTCCCGGATTCCGGCACGATCACCGGGCGCCGCAAGGACCATGGCTTCGCGTCGGTCGCAAAAGTCCTGCGTAACGAGCCCGGCATGATCCTGGTGCAGTTCACCGCATGGCCCAGCCGCGTCGGCGACGAGGATCGCAGCACCACCATCTACAAGGTGGATACCCGCACCGGCAGCCGCCAGCAGGTCGAATACAGCAAGGAAACCGCCAATTTCGACTTCGACCACGACGGCCGTGCCCGGCTTCGTCGGACCACCGACGACCAGGACAATCCGGTGCTGTTCTATCGCCCGACGCCTGGTTCCGACTGGATGCCCGTGCCGAAGTCGCTGGCCGGTTACGACATGAGCCTGGTCTATGTCGAGGCGGACAACAACACCGCCTACGCGATGATCGCCGACAACGACGCGCCGGAACAGCTCTACAAGGTCGATCTTGCGAGGGGAACGCGCACCAAGCTCGCAGGGCGGGACGACCAGGAGATCGCGTCCATCCTGTACGCGGGCCATGACGAACCGCCATTCGGCGTGACCTACATCGAGGCCAAGCCGACGATCGAGTATTTCGACCCCTCCTCGAAAGGAGCGAGCCTGCACGCCGGGCTTCTGAAAGCCTTCCCCGGGGAAATGGTGTCCTTCCTCAAATGGTCGGACAAGGGCGACAAGCTCCTGTTCTACGTCTGGAGCGATCGTGATCCCGGCGCGTGGTACGTACTAAACCTTAGTGCCGGCAACAAGATCCAGCTGATCGACCGGGCGAAGCCCTGGATCAAGCCGGAATCGATGGCATCTAGCGCGCCGGTGAGCTTCAAGACCCGAGACGGCCTCACCCTGCACGGCCTGTTCACTGCCCCGGCTGGCAATGCCCCCAAGCCGATGGTGGTGATGCCCCACGGCGGCCCGCACGGTATCTATGACAGCTGGAGCTACAACAGCGAAGCCCAGTTCCTGGCCAGCCGCGGATATGCCGTGCTGCAGGTGAATTACCGTGGGTCAGGCGGCCGTGGCCGCGGCTTCATGATGTCCGGCTACCGCGAGTGGGGCGGCAAGATGCAGGATGATCTTGCCGACGGCGTCCGCTGGGCGATCGACAACAAGCTGGCCGACCCCACACGCATCTGCACCTTCGGCGCCAGCTATGGCGGGTATGCCGCGCTCATGCAGCCCATCCGCTATCCGGAGCTGTACAAGTGCGCGATCGGCTACGTCGGCGTGTACGACCTGCAGGTGATGAAGAAGGAAGGCGACATCCGCGATAGCGCCTCCGGCCGGCGCTATCTCGACCGCGTGCTCGGCACGGACGACAACCAACTCAAGGCATGGTCGCCGGCCCAGAACGTGGACAAGATCAAGGTCCCGGTCTTCATCGTCCAGGGCATGGTGGATCGCCGTGTCCCGATGGAGCAGTTCAACGCCCTGAAATCCGCGTTCAAGGCCAGCGGCACGCCACTCGAGACCATGCTGGGGCCGGGCGAAGGCCATGGCTTCTACAAGCCGGAGAACCGCGCCGAGCTCTACAAGCGCATGGAGACCTTCCTCGGCAAGTACATCGGCCCCGGAGCCGCGCCCGCAGGCAACTGAGCGCGGCCAGCCCGGCCATGGCACCCATCGGAAGGGGCGGCGCAAGCCGCCCCTTCTGCATCCGGGCCGCGCTGCGCGCCCGCTTCAGGCGAAGCGCGCGGGATCGAACGGGGCCGGGTCGAGATCCGGCGCGCGGCCAGTGATCAGGTCGGCCAGCAGTTGCCCGCCGCCGGCGCTCATGCCCACGCCCATCATGCCGTGGCCGAGGTTCAGCCACAGGCCCGGCTGGCCGGGGGCGCGGCCGATCAGCGGGATGTCGTCGCGGCTCATCGGCCGCCAGCCGCACCATTTCTCCTGCACCTCGGGCCCGGTCGGCTGCCGCAGGAACTCCGTCGCGCCGCGCTCCAGCGCGCCCAGGCGACGCTCGTTCAGGCTGTCGTCGAAGCCGGAGAACTCCATCGTGCTGCCCAGCCGGTAGCCGCCGCGACAGGACGTGACGCAGACCGAGGG
>CAYUJV010000195.1:0-3001 GCA_964445085.1 uncultured Burkholderiales bacterium | reverse complement strand
GGCAGCCGGGCCGCGCCGCCGAGCGCGATCCCCTCGGGCGCACCATCCCCGCCCGCGCCGCGGTGTCGCCGGAATGGCTGGCGCGGCTCATGCCCGGCGACGTCGTCAAGGTGCTGGACGCCCGCGGGCGGCAGCGGGAGCTGACGGTGCGGGTGCGCATCTCCGAGCGCGAAGTGCTGGCGGATGCCGAGGCCGGCTTCTATCTGACGCCGGGCACCCGGCTCGTGCTGGAGCAGTCCCTCGTCCACGGCGAGGCCCGGGAATCCTTCGCCACGGTGTGCGGCCCCATCGTGCCGCTGCCGCTGGAGATCCGCGTGCGCGCCGGGGACTTTCTGCACCTCACCCGCGCGCCGATTCCGGGCGAGCCGGCCTGGACCGAGAACGGCCGCAAGGAGCCGAGCTTCGCCCACATTCCCTGCCTGCCGCCCGAAGTGTTCGACTCGCTGCAGGAGGGCGAGGCCGTGCTCATCGACGAAGGCCGGATTGCCGCCCGCATCGAGGCCCTCGACGCGCAGGGCGCCCTGCTGCGCGTGCTGCGCACCAAGCCCGAGGGCGACCGGATCCAGCCCGACAAGGGCGTGAATTTCCCGGACAGCAGCCTCGCCCTGCCGGCGCTGACGACCAAGGACCTGCGCGACCTCGACTTCGTGGTGGAGCACGCCGACATCGTCGGCTATTCCTTCGTGCAGAGCGGCGAGGACATGGACCGCCTGGTGGAGGCCCTGGCCGCGCGCAATGCCGGCCATCTCGGCATCGTCGCCAAGATCGAAACCCGGCGCGCGGTGCAGAAGCTGCCGGAGATCATCGTCCACGGCGCGGGACGCCACCCCTTCGGCGTGATGATCGCCCGCGGCGACCTGGCGGTCGAGATCGGCTACGAGCGGCTGGCGGAAATCCAGGAGGAGCTGCTGTGGCTGTGCGAGGCCGCCCACGTGCCGGTGATCTGGGCCACCCAGGTGCTGGAGAACCTGGTCAAGCGCGGCATCCCCTCGCGCGCCGAAATCACCGACGCCGCCATGGCCGAGCGCGCCGAATGCGTGATGATCAACAAGGGCCCCTTCGTACTGGATGCGATCGCCCTGCTCGACGATGTGGTGGAACGGATGCAGGCGCACCAGCAGAAGAAGACGGCGCGGCTGCGGGCGCTGCACTGGTAGGCACTGCAATCCGTTCACCACAGAGACACAGAGGCACAGAAAGACCAGCAATCCCGCCACGCAAAGCGCGCAAGGGATCGCACGGTCTGGGCGCGCACAACCTTTGCGTTCTGCTCACTGAAGATGCCGCTTTGCTCCGTGCCTCGGTGTTTCTGTGTCTCCACGCCCCCAGGGTGAAACCGGTCCTTCACCCCAGCTTCGCCTCGATCCGCCGGCACAGATCCTTCAGCACCTTGATCCGCCCGTAGTACTTGTTCTCCGCTTCCACCCGCACCCACGGCGCCAGTTCCGTGCTGGTGTGGTCGAACATGTCGCAGGCGGCGCGCTGGTAGGCGTCCCACTTCGCGCGGTTGCGCCAGTCCTCGGGGGTGATCTTGTATTTCTTGTAGCCGGTCTTCTGGCGCGCCTCGAACCGCGCCAGCTGTTCGCCGTGGCTGATCTGCAGCCAGTATTTGGCCACGATCGCGCCGCCGTCGGCCAGCTCCTCCTCGAAGTCGTTGATCTCGCCGTAGGCGCGGCTCCATTCGGCGTCGGTGGCGAAGCCCTCGATGCGCTCCACCAGCACGCGCCCGTACCAGGAGCGGTCGAAGATGACGAACTGCCCGCGCGCCGGCGCGTGGCGCCAGAAGCGCCACAGGTAGGGATGGGCGCGTTCCTCGTCGGTGGGCGCGGCGGTGGGCACCACCCGGTACATGCGCGCGTCCAGCGCGGCGGTGATGCGGCGGATGGTGCCGCCCTTCCCCGCCGCATCCGCGCCTTCGAACACCGCCACCACCGACAGGTCGCGAAACTTCGCCTCGCGGCTCAGACGGCCGAGCCGGCCCTGCCACTTCGCCAGCTCCTTCTCGTACGCCTTCTCCGTCAGGCGCTGCGACAGGTCGAGCTGGTCGAGCAGGCGCGTGTCGCGGTGCGGATCGAGGATGAGCGCCGGCGGCGCCAGCGGCGCGGCGGCCTGCCTCAGTCGCGCGCTCAGCGCCTCGAGCACGGTGCGCGCCACGGTGAAGTCGCGGTAGCGCGCGTCGGCGCCTGCCACCACGACCCACGGCGCGTGGGCGGCATCGGTGGCGCGCAGCACGCGCTCGGCGAGGCGGTGGAACTTGTCGTAGCGCGCATGGTTGCGCCAGTCGCGCCGGGTCACGCGCCAGCGCGTGCGCTTGCGCTTCTCCAGCTCCTGGAACCGGGCGCGCTGCTGCGCCTTGGACAGGTGCAGCCAGAATTTCAGCACCAGCACGTTCTCCTGCGCCAGCATGCGCTCGAAGCGCAGGATGCGGTCGAGCAGGCGGTCCAGGCGCGCGCTGCCGCTCTTGCGCAGCATGCCGGAGGACAGCAGATCGGAATACCAGGAGCCGGAGAACAGGCCGGTCTTGCCCTTGGCCGGCAGCAGCCGCCAGAAGCGCCACATGTGGGCGCGCTGCTTTTCCTCGTCGGAGGGATCGGCGATGCCGACGGTGTGAATGTGGCGCGCATCCATCCAGGCATTGAGGATGTTGATGGTGTCGCCCTTGCCCGCGCCGTCCATGCCGTGCACCAGGATCACCACCGCGGCCGGCGCGCTCTGCAGCAGATCGAACTGGGCATCGAGCAGCGCCTTGCGCAGGCGCGGCAGCTGGCGGTCGAAGCTGGTCTTGGCAAGGGTATGGCCGAGCTCGGCGGATTCGAACATGCTGCCTCCTCGTGACGGGTTCATTCCCAGAACGGCCGCTGGCGCCGGAATCCCTTCCACACCTGGCCCAGCGCCTGCAGGTGCTGCTCCATGCGCGCGGCGCACCAGCCGGCGAGCACGCCCGCCTCCTCACCGCAGCGCGGATCGCGCGCGGCGCCGCACAGACCGGCGGCGCGGCCCA
>CAYUJV010000194.1:0-3023 GCA_964445085.1 uncultured Burkholderiales bacterium | reverse complement strand
CGGGCTGCGCGCGCAGCCGCTCCGTCCCCGGTCCCGGTGGCGGGTGGCGCGCAGACCGAACTGCCCTTCTCCGCGCCCGCAGCCGCGCCGGCCCCGGTCAAGCTGATCGAAGCCATCGTGGAAGACGCGGCGCTCGCGCGCCAGGCGGCACCGGCGCCGGTCAAAGCCCCGGAGCCGGTCAACCTGGAAGCCGCCGGCCTGGTGATGATCGAGACCAGCCGCGACAAGATCGTGCCCGCCGCGCCGGTGGCCGAGGAGCCCGCCAAACCGCGCGGCCCGCGGCCCAAGCCCGCCTGGATGCAACAGGCGGCGGTGAGCAACGAGCCGATGCAGCAGGTGGAAACGCGCCACGAATAGCGCGGCCCGCCGTCCCAGCAAAAACGCCGTGCATCTGCACGGCGTTTTTGTTTTGGCGGACGCGGGAGTTCAGCGACCGAAGTGCTTGCGGCGGATGTGCTCGAGCAGGCCGCTGCTCGCATCCTCCACCATGTCCAGCACCTGTTCGAAGCCGGCCGGTCCGCCGTAGTACGGGTCCGGCACCTCGCGCTCGACGAAGTTCCTGGCGTGCTCCATGAACAATCCCAGCTTGTGGGCATGCTGCTCCGGGCACTGGCTCTGCAGGATGGACAGATTGTCCATGTCCATCGCCAGCACGTAGTCGAATTCGGCGAAGTCCCGTTCGCTCACGCGCCGTCCGCGCAGCTGCGCCATGTCGTAGCCGCGCTTGGCGCCGGCCTGCTGCGCGCGCCCGTCCGGCGGCTTGCCGATGTGGTAGGCATGGGTGCCTGCGGAATCGATCTCGATATGCCGGGCGAGCCCCGCCTGTTCCACCTGCTGCCGGAACACGCTTTCGGCCGTGGGCGAGCGGCAGATGTTGCCCATGCAAACGAACAGCACTTTGATTTTCTGCATTTCAGCGACAAATCCGGGAAAGTGAAAAACGGACAACAGGCACGTCGGAACGAACCGACATCATAGCAAGACCGCGCCGACAGCACAGGGGCCGGCGCCCGCGATCAGGGTCCTAGGCGGGTCACGCCGTGCAATTGTCGGTGACGCCGCGACAGCAGCCGGGCGAACACGCCGCTGACCACGGGGAGAAGCAATCCCGCGGCAAGCACCAGGACCGCGAATCCGAAGCGATCGAAGACGATCGCGGCGACGACCACACCCAGCGACTGTCCCAGGAAAAAGGAGGAAGCAAACAGCGAGACCGCCGTGCCGCGTATGTCGGGGGCCATCTGGGTTGCGTTGGTCTGCAGGGTGTTGTGCAGCATGTAGAAGCCCAGGCCCACGCAATAGCTGGCGGGGATCGCCCAAGCCCAGGACGGGCCATAGGCCAGCAGCGCCCACGCGAGCGCAATCAGCGCGCCGCCGAGCAGGGCCAGGCCGGTTTCTCCCAGGCGGCGCACCAAATGGCGGGCGACGAGGATGTAGCTGAGGCCGCCCACGCCGAAGGAAGCCATCAGGGCGCCCGCGCCCGTCAGCGTCATGCCGAAGCGCCCGTGGAGATAGGAAGGCACCAGGGCCAGGGCGCCAAAGACCAGCATCCCTTCCAGGAACACGACGGCGAGAATCACCCGCGCCCAGCGGCGGCGAAACAGCTGCGCGATCTGGTGCAGCATGCCGCGGGGGGAGGCGCCGAGCTGTGGCTGATGCTGCGCCCGGGGATTGGCCCGTGACTCCGCGAGCACCATCCAGCCCACGGCCAGATAGATGACGGCGAGAAATGCGAAGGCCCAGCGCCAGCCCAGAGTATCGGTGAACAGGCCGCCGAGAAACTGCCCGCCGATCACGCCCGCGATCTGTCCGCCCATGAACCGGGCCAGGGTCGGCTGGCGGTGCTCATAGGGGACGGTGTCGCCGATCCAGGCCATGGAGAGCGGAATGATGCCCGCCGCCGTGGCGCCGGCCAGCAGCCGAAAAAACACCAGCCAATCCAGGGACGATGCCAGGGCAGCGCCGACGGTTCCGAACACGCTGGCGAGGGTGGTGAGCGCGACCAGGCGGTATTTCCCGACGCGGTCGCCGAGGGGGCCGAAGAACGCCTGCATCAAGCCATAGGCCACGGAGAAGGCCGACACGACATGTGCGACCGCGGCCGGCCTCGCGGCGAAGGTCCGTGCCAGTTCCGGCAGCATCGGGTCGCACAGGCGCGCGGCGGCCGAACTGCCGAAGGCCGCGACGGCCAGCAGTATGATGGCCCGGTTGTGGTGCGGGTCGGAAAACGCGGTCAACGGGCAGCAGGCGGTGACAAGCGTGAAGCGTTGGAGCGACGCGCGACCCTAGGCGCCGGCGTCGATGCCGCCATCCTCGGCCGAGGCGAGTTCGATGGCGGTCCAGTCCCATTGCCCGCGGCCCTTGGCCAGGGCGCTCAGCAGCCGGGCGCGGATCAGGTCGGCCAGGGGCATGGGCAGGTTTGCGTCTTCCGCCACGCTCCGCACCAGCCGCATGTCCTTCATGCCCAGCTCCAGCTTGAAGCCCGCGGGCTGATAGGCCCGCGCTGCAAGCAGGCGGCCGTAGTTCTGGTAGATGGGGCAGGCGAAAATGGTCTGCCCGAAGAAGCCGGCCAGCGCATTGCGGTCGATGCCGTTCTTCTCCGCCAGCGCCAGCGCTTCCGCCATCGCCTCGATCGCGGACAGGATGAGGAAGTTGCCCGAGAGCTTCACGACGTTCGCGGCGCCGGGGTCCTCGCCGAAGTCGTGGATGCCCTGCCCCAGCGCTTCGAGGATGGGCTTCGCCCGCGCCTTGGCGGCGGCCGGGCCCGCGGGGCAGATCCACAGCTTCTTCGCCGCGGCCGCTTCCGGCCGGCCGAACACCGGCGCCGCGACGAACAGGCTGCCGCGCCTGGCGTGCTCCTCCGCCAGACGGCGCGAGGTCTCCGGCGACACCGTGCTCATGGAGACATGCAGCCCGCCCTGACCCAGGCGATCGGCGAAGCCGTGGCGTCCCAGGGTGACCTCTTCCAGCGCCGCGTCGTTGGCCAGCATGGTCACCACCGCGCCGCCCGGCGCGACGGCCTC
>CAYUJV010000193.1:0-3036 GCA_964445085.1 uncultured Burkholderiales bacterium | reverse complement strand
CGCCCTTGATGAAGCGGTCCGGCAGGAACATCTGCTTTTCCGGATCGTAGAACTGCTCGATGGTCCTGGTCTCGATCAGCTTGGCCTCGTCGCGCAATTTGCGATAGATGGCCTGGGCCAGCTGCCTGTTCTCCTCCGAATTGGTGGAGTAGTAATTGTCGAAGCCGATGTGGAAGCCGGTGAAGTCGCGCAGGTGCTCGCCGTGGGTGCGCTCGATCAGGGCCTCGGGCGTGATGCCTTCCTTCTCGGCCCGCAGCATGATGGGGGTGCCGTGGGTGTCGTCGGCGCAGACGTAATGACAGTCGTGGCCTTGCATTTTCTGGAAGCGCACCCAGATATCGGTCTGGATGTATTCCACCAGGTGGCCCAGGTGGATGCTGCCGTTGGCGTAGGGCAGCGCCGAGGTGACGAGGATTTTGCGCGTCATTGAATATTCGGGAAATTAAAGGAATCGGGGAAAAGCGCGTATTTTAGCGGGCTTGGGGATGGGGCGCACCCGGAACCCGGCCGATCCGCGCTTTTCCGCAGTTTTCATGGGGTTATTCCCTGATTTTTCAGGAAAAAGCCTTTCCGTCCGCGCTCAAAAACCTTTAGAATCGACGTCTTTTCCGGATGTCCTGTGTAGGGAGCAAGCGAGTCATGTCCATTACCGAGCAACAAGTTCAAGCCGCGCTCAAGGGCGCGATCGACCCGAACATGCAGAAGGACTTCGTTTCGGCGAAGACCGTGCGCAACATCAAGATCGACGGCAACAACGTCAGCTTCGACGTGGTGCTGCCTTACCCGGCCAAGAGCGTGCTGGGCGAGATCAAGGCGCTGGCCGAGAACGCGGTCAGGTCCATTGCCGGCGTCGGCAACGTCACCGCCAACGTCAGCTCGAAGATCGTGGCCCATGCGGTGCAGCGCGGCGTGAAGCCGGTGCCCGGCGTGCGCAACGTGATCGCCGTGGCGTCCGGCAAGGGCGGCGTGGGCAAATCCACCACGGCCGTGAACCTGGCCCTGGCTCTGGCCGCCGAGGGCGCCCGGGTCGGCATCCTGGACGCGGACATCTACGGCCCGTCCCAGCCCACCATGCTGGGCATCAGCGGCAAGCCGGAGGCCTCGGAAGACGGCCAGTCCCTGCTGCCGATGATCGGCCATGGCCTGCAGGCCATGTCCATCGGCTTCCTGATCGACGTGGAAACCCCCATGGTCTGGCGCGGCCCCATGGTGACCCAGGCGCTGGAACAGCTGCTGAACCAGACCAAGTGGGACGACTTGGACTATCTGGTGGTGGACCTGCCCCCGGGCACCGGCGACATCCAGCTGACCCTGGCCCAGCGCGTGCCGGTGACCGGCTCGGTGATCGTGACCACGCCCCAGGACATCGCCCTGATCGACGCGCGCAAGGGCCTCAAGATGTTCGAGAAGGTGAACATCCCCATCCTCGGCATCGTCGAGAATATGAGCATCCACATCTGCTCGAACTGCGGCCACGAGGAGCGCATCTTCGGCGAGGGCGGCGGCGAGCGCATGTGCAAGGACTACAACGTGGAATTCCTGGGCGGGCTGCCGCTGGACATCCACATCCGCGAGCAGGCCGACTCCGGCAAGCCGACGGTGGTGGCGGACCCGGACGGGCGCGTGGCGCAGATCTACAAGCAGATCGCCCGCCGCGTGGCGGTGAAGATCGCCGACCTGGCTGCCGACCACTCGGCCAAGTTCCCGAGCATCGTCATTCAAAATACGTAAAATTGCTTGCCGCAGGAGGGCGCAGGGTGCTTTACAATAGCGCCCTGCGTCTTTTTGCTTTTATGGCCGGAACAGCATGAGCATCAAATCCGACAAGTGGATCCGCCGCATGGCGGAGCAGCACGGCATGATCGATCCGTTCGAGCCGAACCAGGTGAAGGAGGTCAACGGCCAGCGCATCGTGTCCTATGGCACTTCCAGTTACGGGTACGACATCCGCTGCTCGAACGAATTCAGGCTGTTCACGGACATCAACTCCACCATCGTCGACCCCAAGAACTTCGACCCGAACTCCTTCGTCGAGGTGAAGGGCGACCACTGCATCATTCCGCCCAACTCCTTCGCCTTGGCGCGCACCGTGGAGTACTTCCGCATCCCGCGCAACGTGCTCACGGTGTGTCTGGGCAAGTCGACCTACGCGCGCTGCGGCATCATCGTCAACGTGACGCCGTTCGAGCCGGAGTGGGAAGGCTACGTGACGCTGGAGTTCTCCAACACCACGCCGCTGCCGGCCAAGATCTACGCCAATGAAGGCGTGGCGCAGGTCATCTTCTTCGAATCCGACGAGCCGTGCGAGGTGTCCTACAAGGACCGCGGCGGCAAGTACCAGGGTCAGCACGGCGTGACCCTGCCGCGCATTTGAACGCGGCCATCATCGTTCCCGCATCCGGCTAACCCGTCTCCCGGAGAAAGAGGAGTCTCCCATGCGCTTCCGTTTCCCCGTAGTCATCATCGACGAAGACTTCCGCTCCGAGAACGCCAGCGGCATCGGCATCCGCGTCCTGGCCAAGGCGATCGAGGACGAGGGCATGGAGGTGCTGGGCGCCACCAGCTACGGCGACCTCGCGTCCTTCGCCCAGCAGCAGAGCCGCGCCTCGGCCTTCATCCTGTCCATCGACGACGAGGAATTCTCTACGCCGGAGCTGGCGGAGCATGCGGTGGCGCAGATCCGCGGCTTCGTCGAGGGCATCCGTTTCCGCAACGCCGACATTCCGATCTTTCTGTACGGGGAGACGCGCACCTCGCGCCACATCCCCAATGACGTGCTGAAGGAGCTGCACGGCTTCATCCACATGTTCGAGGACACGCCGGAGTTCATTGCGCGCTACGTGGTGCGCGAGGCGCGCGCCTACCTCGATTCCCTGCCGCCACCGTTCTTCCGCGCGCTCACCCACTACGCGGCCGACGGCTCCTACTCCTGGCACTGCCCCGGGCACTCCGGCGGCGTCGCCTTCCTGAAGAGTCCGGTGGGGCAGATGTTCCACCAGTTCTTCGGCGAGAACATGCTGCGCGCCGACGTGTGCA
>CAYUJV010000192.1:0-3080 GCA_964445085.1 uncultured Burkholderiales bacterium | reverse complement strand
GACTGGAGTTCAGACGTGTGCTGTCCCGATGCCCGGCACCGACTCCAGGCGTCCGTCGTGGGCGGCGGCCTCCAGCGCCTCCAGCGTATCCACCGCCAGCGCGTCGTGGATGCGCCGCGCCAGGTCCGCGCCCACGCCCGGAATGGTCTGGAACAGGGCCGTCGGGTCCACCGTGCCGCGCAGCCGTTCCAGCTGATTCCAGCGGCCGGTGATCAGCAGCTCGGCGATGGCCGCGGCGATGCCCTTGCCCACGCCGGGGATGGTCTCCAGTCCCGGCGTGCCCTGCGCGTCGAACAGCGCGCGCACGTCCTGCGCCAGCCGCGCCACCGCGTCGCCCGCCTTGCGGTAGGCGGCGGCGCGAAAGGGATTGGCGCCTTGGGCTTCGAGCAGTTCCGCCATTTCGCGCAGGCGCTCGGCGATGGCGGCGTTGTCGGAGAATGAGGTGTCGGGCATGGGTGGGCGGCCTGGTCTGCTGCGGGTTTCCTTGCTGCGCGAGTCCGTTTATCCTTCTGCTTTATATCAATAATCCGCGCCCGCCGCCAAAGTCCCGATGCAGATCCCGGTCAGTCAGCTGCTCGTCCAGTTCATGGAAAGACTGGGCGTCAAATGCATCTTCGGCATTCCGGGCTCCCACATCCTGCCGGTGTACGACGCGCTGTACGACTCGCCGATCCGGTCGCTGCTGGTGAAGCACGAGCAGTCGGCGGCGTTCATGGCCGGGGGCCATGCGCGTGTGACCGGCGGCGTCGGCGCCTGCATCACCACCGCCGGGCCGGGCGCCACCAACCTCGTCACCGCGATCGCCAGCGCCTATGCCGACCACCTGCCGGTGCTCGCCATCACCGGCGAGGCGCCGACCCACATCTTCGGCAAGGGCGGATTGCAGGAAAGCTCGGGCGAAGGCGGCGCCGTGGACCAGGTGGCGCTGTTCGCCGGCATCACGCGCTATCACAAGCTGGTCGAGCGCACCGACTACCTGCCCAATGTGCTGATCCAGGCGGCCAAGCATCTGCTCTCCGACACGCCGGGGCCGGTGGTGCTCAGCGTCCCCTTCAACATCCAGAAGGAATCGGTGGATGCGTCGGTGCTCGACCGCATCTCCTTCGCGCGCGCCAACCGCGTATGCACCGTGGCGCCTGCGCACGTCGAGCAAAGCCTGGCCATGCTCAGGGAGGCGAGGCGGCCGCTGATCGTCGCCGGCTACGGCTGCATCCGCTCCGGTGGGCAGGAGGCGCTGCGCAATATCAGCCGGCGACTCAATATCCCGGTCACCAGCAGCCTCAAGGCCAAGGGCGCGGTGGACGAGCGCTCGCCGCTGTCGCTGGGGAGCCTGGGCGTCACCTCCGGCGGCCATGCCATGCGCTACCTGCGCGAGCAGGCAGACCTGGTGCTGGTGCTGGGCGCCAGCTTCAACGAACGCACCAGCTATGTGTGGGACCCGAATCTGCTCGCCGGCAAGAAGCTGATCCAGGTGGACAACGACGCCCAGCAGCTGGAAAAGGTGTTCCGCGCCGACCTGGTGGTGCAGGCCGACCTGGGCGCCTACCTGCGCGCGCTCGATGCCGCGATTGCGGCGCAAGACCTGCCGCCGAAGGCGCCGGTGGACGTCGCCGCCTTCATCGCCGCCGCCCAGGCCCAGGCCGATGCCGCGGGCGAGACCATCTTCAACGAGCAGTTCGACCACGTGCGCGCCTTCTACGCCTGGCTGGAGCGGCAGTTCCCGGACGGCGTGGTGATGTTCGACGACAACATCGTGTTCGCGCAGAATTTCTACCGCGTCGGGGCGCGGGACCGCTTCCATCCCAACACCGGCATCTCCTCCCTGGGCCATGCCATCCCCGCCGCCATCGGCGCCGGCTGCGAGGTGAAGCAGCCGCTGTTCGCCCTGATCGGCGACGGCGGCTTCCACATGTGCGCGATGGAGATCATGACCGCGGTGAACTACCGCATCCCGCTCAACATCGTGCTGTTCAACAACAACACCATGGGCCTGATCCGCAAGAACCAGCATCATCTGTATCGCGACCGCTTCATCGACTGCGACTTCACCAACCCGGACTACCGGCTGCTGGCGCAGTCCTTCGGCATCCGGCACGCCTGCGTCGAAAGCCGGAAGGACATCGACGACCTGGCCAAGGCCCTGGATTTCGAGCGCGACATCAACCTGATCGAGGTCATCATCGACCAGGATGCGTATCCGAACTATTCCTCGCGGCGCTAGGCGCCCATGACACAAGCCCTGACGCAGTGCATCGCGCGCTATCAGAGCCGCATCCCGGCCCTGGCCGTGATCGGCCGGCAGCTGCAGGACGCTGCCGGACCCAGCGCCCTGATCGACCTCTACGAACAGTGCCACCCCGTGCTGGAGCAGGCCATGTGGTCCGGCGCGGCGGATTTCCATGGGCTGCTGGATTGCTACCAGTCCCTGTTCCGCGAACAGGAAGCGCTGATCGCGCAGCGCGGCCACGATGACCGCCACGACTTCATCATCGCCATCCCGATCGCCGACCGCCCACCCCACCTGCGCGCCTGCCTGGAGAGCATCCATCGGCTGTGCGAAGCCTTCGGCTACGGCGGCAGGACCAACGGCATGTGGAACAAGGTCCAGGTCATCGTCGCCGAGGACAGCCGCTTCGAGGCCAACATCCGCCGCGACCGGGAGCTGGTGGAGGAATACAGGCAGAAAGGCCTGCGGGTCCACCACTACGGCCTGGAGGAGCAATACGAACTGCTGCACGCCCTGCCCGCGTCCACCCGGGAAAAACTCGGCCGCCTGCTCACCACCCAGCCGCGGGACCGGTTCTATCTCAAGGGCCAGGCCGCCAACCGCAACCTGAGCTATCTGAAGTTTCTGCAGCTGACCGAAGACAAGGACAAAACGCTCTACTACCTGGTGGACAGCGACCAGCACTTCTGCGTGAACCGGCAGACCCCCGCCGGCGAGGAAGCCGTGGTCGCGCTGAACTATTTCCACGCCATCGACAAAATCTTCCGCAGCACCGACACCCTCCTGCTCACCGGCAAGATGGTGGGCGACCCACCGGTGTCGCCCTCGGTGATGGCGGCGAATTTTCTGGAGG
>CAYUJV010000191.1:0-3266 GCA_964445085.1 uncultured Burkholderiales bacterium | reverse complement strand
CCCCGGACTGGGCTGCGGGCGCGCTGACGGCGGGCCGCGCCGCCACCGCCGGGCCGTGACCGTCGTCGTGCAGCAACGCATAAATGACCAGTGGCACGCCCACCACCAGGGCCGCCGCAGCGGCCAGGTACCACAGCCAGCGGCGCGAGGCGCGCGGCGAAATGTCGATGTTTTCCCGCACCGGAGCCGTGCTGCCGCCGGCGCTGGCCGGCGCGGCCGCCTCGTAGGCGGCGAGGAAGCCCGCGGGGTCCAGCTGCAGCAGCTTGGCGTAGTTGCGGATGAAGCCGCGCACGATGGTGTTGCCGGGCAGGGCGGCGAAATCGCCCGCCTCCAGTGCCTCGACCTGGCGCAGACCCAGCCGCAGCTGGCGCGCCACGTCGGCCGCGCTCAGGCCGACACGCTCGCGCGCCTCGCGCAGCAGTTGCCCGACGGAGACCGGCGCCCCGCCGCGGTCGGTGACGTGCTCGACGTCGCTCATTCGTAGCGTTCGGCCTTGAGCAGCTGCGTCTCGGGCGCTTCCGGGAAGCGCTGGCGCAGCATCTGGGCATAGCTGGCCTGCTCGATACGATCCCCGAGCTTGCGTTCGATGCGCACGCCGAGCCACAGCGCCTCCGGCGCCGGATTGGTGCTCTTCATGTAGCGCAGGAGCAGGCTCTTGGCCGCCGCAAAGTCGCCTTGGCGGAAGTAGATGTCGGCGGAGTTGTAGAGCGCCTGGGGATGATTCGGCTGCAGCTTGAGCGCGCGCGCAAAATAGTCCAGTGCCGCGGCATCGTCATTGCCCTTGCGCGAACAGATGCCGGCATTGACATAGGCCTTCTCAGGCGTTTCGTACCTGGGGTTCTTAAGCGCGGTCATGAACTGCTTGATCGCCTCGTCGATCTTCCCGCGCTGGCACAGGAACCAGCCATAGTTGTTGTAGGCTTCGGAACTGCCGGGGTCGAGGGAGATCGCCTTCTGGAAGGACTGCTCAGCCTGGGCATCCTCCTTCATGTCCATGTACACCAGACCCAGCATGTAGAACGCTGGCGCGTATTTAGGATACACCTGGGTCGCAATCGTGAATTCCTCCAGTGCCACCGCCAACTGGCCGTTTCCGTAATAGGCGGATCCGAGCTCCGTGTGAACGCGCGCGCTTTCCAGGCGCGCGCTCTCCTCCTCGTTGAGGTTGGCGGACTGGGCCGGCTGCGTCGCGCAAGCCGCGGTCAGGACCGCGGTGACCAGGGCCAGGGCAAACACGGCCGCCCGCGTGAGTCGCTTCGGAAAGATCATGCAGACACTCCTGTCAGTGCGCGCCCGGTGCGCTTGGTTTTATCTTGCACGCGCCCGGCCAGCTGGCCGCACGCAGCGTCGATGTCGTCGCCGCGCGTCTTGCGCGTGGTGACCACGTAGCCCGCCTCCACCAGCATCTCGCGGAAGCGGCGGATGGCCTCCGGCTTCGAGCGCGCGTAGTTGGCGTTGGGAAACGGATTGAACGGAATCAGGTTGAACTTGCACGGCACGTCGCGCACCAGGGCGATCAGCTCCCGCGCGTGGGCCGGCGTGTCGTTGACGCCGTCCAGCATCACGTACTCGAAGGTGATGAAGTCGCGCGGTGCCGATTCCAGGTAGCGCCGGCACGCCGCCATCAGCTCGCGCAGCGGGTATTTCTGGTTGATGGGAACCAGCACATCGCGCAGCGCGTCGTTGGGTGCATGCAGGGATACCGCCAGCGCCACCGGACACACCTCGCGCAGCCGGTCCATCGCCGGGACGATGCCCGAGGTGCTCACCGTCACGCGCCGGCGCGACAGGCCGTAGGCGTGGTCGTCGAGCATGCTGTTGAGCGCGGTCACCACGTTGTCGAAGTTGGTGAGCGGCTCGCCCATGCCCATCATCACCACATTGGAGATGACGCGTTCGCCTTTGGGATCGCGGCCGAGCGCCTTGTTCGCCAGCCACAGCTGGCCGATGATTTCCGACACCGACAGGTTGCGGTTGAAGCCCTGCCGTCCGGTAGAGCAGAAGGTGCAGGCCAGCGCACAGCCGACCTGGGAGGAGATGCACAGCGTGCCGCGATCGTCCTCCGGAATGAACACGGTCTCGACGGCGTTGCCGGTGCCGGTGTCGATCAGCCACTTCACCGTGCCGTCCGCCGAGCGGTGCTCGGACAGGATGCGCGGCGGCTCGATTACCGCCACCTGCTGCAGCTTCTCCCGCAGCGATTTCGCCAGGTCGGTCATCTCCGCGAAGTCCCGGGCGCCCAGCTGATGCATCCAGCGCATCACCTGCTTGGCGCGAAACGGCTTCTCGCCCAGATCTTCGGCGAAATAGCGGGTGAGACCGGCGAGGTCGAAATCGAGCAGGTTGATCATCAGCGGCCTGAGTAGACTTCCATCTCGGGGAAGAAATATGCCACTTCCACTTTCGCGGTCTCGGGGCCGTCCGAGCCATGGACCGCGTTGGCGTCGATGCTCTGAGCGAAGTCGGCGCGGATGGTTCCGGGCTCGGCTTTCTTCGGGTCGGTGGCGCCCATCAGCTCGCGGTTCTTGGCGATGGCATTGTCGCCTTCCAGCACCTGGATCATCACCGGGCCGGAGATCATGAAGGACACCAGGTCGTTGAAGAAGGGACGCTCGCGGTGCACGGCGTAGAAGCCTTCGGCTTCGGCCTTGGACAGCCACTTCATCTTGGCGGCGACGATCTTGAGGCCGTTGGTCTCGAAACGAGAATAAATCTTGCCGATGACGTTCTTGCCGACGGCGTCCGGTTTGATGATCGACAAGGTGCGTTCGATGGCCATGAAAATCTCCCTCAGTTCAAAGTGAAAAATCAGAATTTCAGAATAAAAACAAGTCCATAACTATACCGCTTTATCGCGCATAAATAAAGCCTTGGCATCGAACATGAGCCGGAATTAAGGGTTTCTTCACCGGCGCCGCCCGAAAGTGCTACCATCGACGCAAACCACTGATAACACGGGGAGAAAAGGATGGCGGAAGCGGTTCCGGACAACGACGACATCAAGAAGCGCGCCACCCGCCGCCTGTTCGTGGCCGTGGCCCTGGTCGGGATCGCCGCCGGCATCCTGACCTGGCTCTCCAACTACAAGCCGACCAAGCCCATCACCACCCAGCCGACCCCGGACACGGTCGTGGCGCCGCCGATCATCGCGCCGGAACCGACGCCGGTGACGCCGGCAGAGCAGCCCGCCGGCGCACCGCCGGCAGCCGAAACTTCCGCCGCCACGCCAACCCCGGAAGCCGGACCGCCGCCGACCCTCGGCGCCC
>CAYUJV010000190.1:0-3312 GCA_964445085.1 uncultured Burkholderiales bacterium | reverse complement strand
CCTGGACATCGGCCTGCGCGGCGCGGATCTCGTCGCTGCGCGCGCCCAGCCGGGCGATGCGCAGCTGCGCCGCGAGTTCGTTCACCCGCGCCTGGTCGCGTTCGCGCGCGCTGCGGCTCTGGTCCAGGCGCTCGCGGGAGACGAAGCCCTTGCCCACCAGTTCCTCGTCGCGCTTCAGCTGCGCCTGCGACAACTTGAGCCCGGCCTGCGCCTGCGCCAGTTGCGCCGCCACCGCCGCCACCTCGTCCGGGCGCCGGCCCTTTTCCAGGTTGGCCAGCCGCGCCTCTGCGCTCTTCAAGCGCTCCTCCGCCTCCAGCCGCGCCGCCTGTTCGTTCTCCTGCTCCAGGCTGTAGAGGGGATCGCCGGCCTTCACCTGGCCGCCGCGCTGCACGGCCAGGCGGGTGAGGCTGCCGGCGAAGGGCGCCGCCACGCGCACGAATTCGCCCTCGGCATAGCCCTGGAGCGCGCCATTGCCTTCGGGCGCGCAGCCGGCGAGGATGAGGCTGGACAGGAGTGCAAGCAGTGGAAGACGCATCGGAGCCCTTTCGCGGAGGCTCCGATTATAGCGGCTTACAGCGTCTGCCTGATGGCGAGCACCGCCTGGTTGCGCAGCGCCTTGAGCGTGCCCAGCAGTTGTTCCGGGATCACGATGTCGCCGGCCGCGGGCTTGTCAGCGTAGATCATGCCCAGGGGCTTGCCCTTGATCACGATGGGAAAGATAAGGAAGGTCTTGGCCGGGATGCGCTGCCGGTACCACTGCGGCACCCGGCTGGCGATCTTGGGGTCGTCGATGTCGGTGATGAGAATATCCACGTTCTTTTCGAGCGCGACGTGGAACACGTCCGGCGCCGGGGCCATCGGGAATTTGAAGCCCGCCACCAGCTCGTTGATGTCCTCGCCGAACCCGAACTTGCCGTGCATGGCATTGTGCTTGCCGTCCTTGATGCAGAACAGCACGCGGTGAAAGCCCATGCCGCTGTACATGGTTTCCAGGATCATGCGGATGATGTCGTTGACGGAGATGTTGTCGTTCACCAGCGAGTTGCTGATGTCCTGCAGCCCGGCCATCAGCGCGGCCTGCGACTCCGCCGCGGTGGGCCCGCTTGGCCCCGCCGCCTCCGCCGCATGCACCTCGACCGGCGCCGGTTCGTTGAGCATGGTGGCGGCGAGCGCGGCCTCGGTGTCGAGCTCCGCGGGCGGCGGCGCCGGCTCCGGCGCGTGTCCCGCCCACCGGTTCGCCTGCCGGGCAAAGCTGCTCTGACCGAAGCTCGCATTCACCGCGGTGGAAAACTGCGTCACCTCCTGCAGCGACTTGGTGACGACCTCGGCCAGGTGCTTCACGTTCAGCGTGATGCTGTCGCCGAAGCGCTCGCTCAGGCGCGCGATCTCCGCGCCGCGCGCCTCCGGCTTGCCGTCGGAAATGGCCGTGGCGAGCTCGTTGGAGAAGCCGGACAGGATGCGCAGCTTGTCCGCATTGGTGCTGCCGCGGCGCACCGGCCCGTCCGGCAGCTTGCGCATGGAGAGCATGATCTGCTCCGGAAAGCCCCAGTTCCGCGCGATGCCGATGCCGAGCTCCTCGAACGACAGCCCCAGCACCTGGGTGGCCGCCGTGTCCTCGCTCATGCCGCGGGTCTGCATCAGCTTCCTGATCTCCTCGGTCTCCTCCGGGAAATAGAACAGCGACAGCATGCGCCCCAGGGTGTGGAACATGGCGCAGATGAAGCCTTCCTCCGCGTCCTTCACCCCGGCCTTCGGCGCCATCTCCCGCGCCAGCATGCCGGAGAACAGCACGCGCACGAACTCCTCCTTCAGCTGCGCGGCATGGCCCTTGTTCTGCAGGTTCTCGAACAGCACCAGGGAAATCGCCAGATTGCGCACGGCGTTGAAGCCGAGGATCACCACCGCCCGCGACACGGTGCTGATGGTGCCGCCGCCGTACTGCACGTAGCACACCGAGTTCACCAGCTTGAGCAGCTTGTTGGTGAGGCCGAAGTCCTTGAGGATGGCGTTGGAGAGTCTGGACACGCTGTCATTGTCCGAGCCGGTGATGCGGTTGATGGTGGAGATCGCCTCCGACAATGCGGGGAAATCGCTCTTCACCCGCATGCGCCGCAGCAGGAAATCCAGCGTGCTCTGCTTGGCGCCGCCGTCGCCCTCCTCGCCCACGCTCGGCGCCAGGTAGCGCTGCAGCGCATGCTTCATCGCCGCGGCGTCGGCATAGCGCGCCTCGGGATTCTTCGCCACCGCCTTGAGCACGATGTCGTCGAGCTTCTCGTCCACCTGGGCATTGGCGCTGGACGGCGCGGGAACGACTTCGTTGACGACCTTGTCCAGCACTTCCTGCAGGCGCCTGCCCCGGATCGCCGGCTTGCCGGTGAGCATCTCGTGCAGCACCAGACCCAGGGCGAAAATGTCCGAGCGCGGGCCGAACTGCTGGTCGCGCACGTACTCCGGCGCCATGTAGGCGGGCGTGCCGGTCAGCCCGGCCTCCTGCGCGCCCTCGCCCGACACCTGTGCGGCGATGCCGAAGTCCATCACCCGCGGCGTGCCGTTGCCGTCCAGGATGATGTTCGACGGCTTGAGATCGCGGTGCACGATGCCCTGGCCGTGGGCGCAGGCGATGGCGTCCAGCACCTGGGCGGCGATCTCCGCCGCCCGCGCCGGGGGCAGCGGCCCGTCCGCGCGCAGCGCGTCGGCCAGGGTCCGGCCTTCCACGTACTCGAACACCAGATAGGGCTGGCCCTCGAGTTCCCCGGCGTCGTAGAGCGGAATGATGTTGGGATGGCTGAGCTTGCCCACGGTGCGCGCTTCCTTGAGCAGACTTTGCATCTTGGTGGCGCGGTCGGCGGCATCGGCGAAGAACAGCGTCTTGATCGCCACCTGGCGGTCGAGATGGGAATCGTGGGCGAGGTAGACCTCGCTCTGGTTGCCCTTGCCCAGCAGGCGGACGATCCTGAAACGTCCGATCGTGCCGCCGGGCTTGGCGGCAATGGCAGTGGCGGTTGCCGACATGTGTGCGTCCGATTGCGCGGGAACTTCGCCCCGCAGAGGGTTTCTGATAGAGTGCTGCCCTCTTAATATCGGACGCAAACCACGGAGCTTTACATGCATAAAATCATCGCCTTCGCCTTCGCACTGCTGTTCGGCCTGACCTTCGTGGCGGAAGAAGCCTCGGCCAAGCGTTTCGGCGGCGGCAAGAGCTTCGGCAAGCAGCGCGAACAGATCACCCAGCCGGCCAGCCCCACCGCGCCCAGCGCCGGCGCCCCGGCCGCCCCCGCACCCAGCGGCGGCAGATCCTGGGCCGGCCCCCTC
>CAYUJV010000189.1:0-3353 GCA_964445085.1 uncultured Burkholderiales bacterium | reverse complement strand
TTTCCCTACACGTGCTCTTCCCCGATCCGCCCCGGGCTGCCGGGCGGCGCCCGCTTCGAAACCCTGGCCGCCGACAGCCGCGTGCGCTTCGAGCCCGGCGCCGACCAGCAGGCGCAGCGCGTGGCCGAGCTCATGCCCCAGGCGATCCGCCAGGTCGAGACCGCGCACTATCGCCCCTTCGCCCAGCCGGTCGCGGTCTATGTCTGCGGCACCGAGCGCTGCTTCTCGGATCACGTCACCAGCAGCGGCGTGAGCGGCGCCACCGTGCCGGACAATCTGGTCTTCCTGTCGCCGCGCCTGTTCGACCGCGAGGCGCAGCGCCTGCCGATGATCCTCACCCACGAGCTGTCGCACCTGCACCTGGGGCAGCAGATCGGCCATTACGCCTACACGGTGCCGGTGTGGTTCCACGAGGGACTTGCCGCCGCCGCGTCCAACGGCGGCGGCGCGGACTACGCGAGCGAGGACGACGCGCGCCAGGCGCTGCAGGCGGGCCGCGCCTTCGACCCCGCCACCCTGGACACCCCCGCCACGCGGCACCGGGCCGATTTCTGGAAGCTCTCGCCCTATCTTTTCTACCGCGAGGCGATGATGTTCCTGGACCATCTGAAGCAGAGCGGCGAAGCGCGCTTCCGCGACTTCCTGCTGCGGGTGCAGGACCGGCAGGACTTTGCCCAGGCCTTCGGCAGCACCTACAATATGTCCCTCGAAGAAGCGGGCCGGCAGTTCCTGGGCGCATTCGCCCCGGAAGCGGCGGCGCCCGCCTCGCCCGCTCCATGACCTCACCCGGAAACGCAAGCTGATGCAGCAGTATCTCGACCTCATGCGCCACGTGCTCGAGCACGGGCACCAGAAAAGCGACCGCACCGGCACCGGCACGCTGTCGGTGTTCGGCTACCAGATGCGCTTCGATCTCGCCCGGGGCTTCCCCCTGGTCACCACCAAGAAGTGCCACCTGCGCTCCATCATCCATGAGCTGCTGTGGTTCCTGAAGGGCGACACCAACATCAAATACCTGAAGGAAAACGGCGTCACCATCTGGGACGAGTGGGCGGATGAAAATGGCGATCTCGGCCCCGTGTACGGCTACCAATGGCGCTCATGGCCCACGGCGGATGGCCGCCACATCGATCAGATCAGGCAGGTGATTGCACAGATCAAGAACACGCCGGACTCGCGTCGGCTGATCGTCTCCGCCTGGAACGTGGGCGAGATCGAGAAGATGAAGCTGCCACCCTGCCACGCCTTCTTCCAGTTCTACGTGGCGGACGGCAAGCTCTCCTGCCAGCTTTACCAGCGCAGCGCCGACATCTTCCTCGGCGTGCCGTTCAACATCGCCTCCTACGCGCTGCTCACCATGATGGTGGCGCAGGTGTGCGGGCTGAAGCCCGGCGACTTCGTGCACACCCTGGGCGATGCGCACCTGTATCTGAACCACCTGGAGCAGACCCGGGAACAGTTGTCGCGCACGCCGCGGCCGCTGCCGACGATGAAGCTCAATCCGGCGGTGCAGGACATTTTCGAATTCAAATTCGAGGACTTCACCCTGGAAGGCTACGACCCGCACCCGGCGATCAAGGCGCCGGTGGCGGTTTAGGCCGCAGCCGGGCGCGTCACCCAGAACTTCAGCAGGACCGTCGCGGCCAGCGCGCAGCCGGCGGAGAACGCGAATGCCGCTTCCACCGCCACGCTCTGCCATAGCCAGCCGAATATGAAGGACGCGGGCAGCAGCATCGCTCCCGCTGTCAGATGGAACCAGCCGTAGGCCGTGCCCAGCCGGTCGCGCGGGGCAAAATCGGCCACCAGCGCCTTCTCCGCGCCTTCGGTGGCGGCGAGAAACAGTCCATAGAAGGCGAACAACGGCCATAGCAGCAGCACGTGAAAGCCGTTGAGCCCCAGCAGCAGATAGAACAATCCGTACACGCCCCAGCCGGCGAGGATCAATCGCACGCGTCCCAGCCGGTCGGACAGGGCGGACAGCGGCGTGGAGAACATCATCGCCACCCCCGACACCAGCGCCCACAGCAGCGGCACCTGATAGTCGGGCACGCCCATCTCCTTGGCGCGCAGCAGCAGGAACATGTTGGATGAATTGCCCAGCGTGAACAGCGCCAGCACCAGCAGATAACGCTTGAATGCCGGCGGAAAGCCGGCCATCTTCCAGGAGAATGCGGCGCGGCTTTGCGCCGGGACCACCGGCGGCTCCTTGACCAGCAGCGCAAGGGCAATGGTGATGATCCCCGGCACGATGGACCACAGGAACACATCCTTGAGCGGCATGCCGCGCTCGAGCAGCCAGGCCGCCAGCAGCGGCCCGATCACCGCGCCGGCGTTGTCCATGGCGCGATGCACGCCGAACGCCAGTCCGCGGCGCCCTTCGTCCACCGCGCCGGCAAGCAGCGCGTCGCGCGGCGAGGTGCGCAGTCCCTTGCCCACACGGTCGGCGAAGCGCAGCACCAGCACCACAGGCCAGCTCGCCGCCAGGTAGAACAGCGGCCGCGACACCGCGGCCAGCCCGTAGCCGGCAGCTACCCAGCCCTTGGCGTGGCCGCGCCTGTCCATGAGCACGCCGGAAAAAAGCTTGAGCAGGCTGGCGGTGGTTTCCGCAACGCCCTCGATCAGCCCCAGCGCCTTTGGCCCCGCCATCAGCACCGACGCCAGGAACAGCGGCACCAGCGGATACACCAGTTCACTGGTCGAGTCGTTGAACAGGCTCACCAGGCCGAGCAGCCACACCGTGCGGGGCAGGCTGAAAAGCGCCTTCAGCATTTTTTCCTTTCGCTTGAACTCAGGCCGCTGGCGGGCAAGGCCGCGGCGTTCTCAAATGAAACCGCAAAAGCGTTGCAGTTCCGAGCGCCACGACGCGGCATCCGATACCACGGAGTCCTCCCCACGACGGTGAAGCGCTTCGTCGAGCAGGCGCTCGAAGCGGGCAAGCCGATCGCGCTGGGTTATCGCGAGCGTCGATCGGACCGCCCCCCTGGGCGCGATCACATACACCTCCGCGAAGTGCTTCATGCACAGGCCATAGCCCTCGGCATAGGCGGCGCGATGCCTGTCCTTCTCCAGCAGGTCGAGGAAGCGGACCCGGGCGTGCGCTTCCGCGATGCCCAGCCGCTCGCACCAGGGGCATTTCACCGGCTGCGGCGCCGCCGGTTTGGGTGTCAGCAGGTGCGGCGGCTTCGGCACCCGCGTCTTGGCGTACTTGTAGCGCTGCGCCGCACGCGCCGCGGCGGCCGCGGCGCGGATATCCGCCTCGCGGGTGAGGACCAGCACCTGTTGCCGCAGCTGGCGGCCCACCACGTGCAGCGCGCGCGTGGCCACCGCCGCGGTCAGGTCCGGGTGCCCGAGCT
>CAYUJV010000188.1:0-3452 GCA_964445085.1 uncultured Burkholderiales bacterium | reverse complement strand
TTCTGCAGCATGGCGTTTTCCTTGATCGCCTGGTAGATGCCGTCGAGGTCGTCGGACACGGTCGTCAGGTAGCAGGACGAGAGCTGGCTGTGGCGGGTGCCGGCGTTGAACAGGGTCGGCGTCGAGCTCATGAAGTCGAACTTCGACAGCACGTTGTAGAACTCGATGGCGCGCTCTTCGCGGTGGATCTCGTTCAGTGCCAGGCCCATGGCCACGCGCATGAAGAACACCTGGGGCAGCTCGATGCGCTTGTCGTTGATGTGCTGGAAGTAGCGGTCGTACAGGGTCTGCAGGCCGAGGTAGCCGAACTGCAGGTCGCGGCTGGCGTCGAGGGCGGCGCCGAGGCGGGCGAGGTCGTACTGGGCGAGCTTCTCGTCCAGCAGCTCGGCCTCGATGCCGATCTTGATGAAGCGCGGGAAGTATTCCGCGTAGCGGGTGGCCATGTCGGCCTGGGACACTTCCTCGCCCAACACTTCCAGTCTGATGGTGTTGAGCAGCAGACGGGCGGTGACCTGGGAGTAGGCCGGGTCCTTCTCGATCATGGAGCGCGCGGCGAGGATGGTGCTCTTGCGCACTTCCTCCATGCGCACGCCGTCGTACAGGTCGCGCAGGATGGCTTCCATGATGGCCTTGCTGGAAACCTGGTCGCCCAGGCCTGCGCAGGAGTCGTCGAGCAGGGCCTGCAGCTTGGCGACGTCGAGCGGGTGGCTCACGCCGTTGTCGACGACGTTGATGCCGGTCTGCTGCTGCGCCTCCTGCTTTTGCGCGGCGCGCTCCTGGGCGCGGCGTTCGCGATAGAGCACGTAGGCGCGGGCCACGTCGTGCTCGCCGGAGCGCATGAGCGCCAGCTCGACCTGGTCCTGGATGTCCTCGATGTGGAAAGTGCCGCCGTTGGGCTGGCGACGGATCAGTGCGTTCACCACCTGCTGCGTCAGGCTGTCCACCAGCTCGCGAATCCGCGCCGAGGCCGCGGCCTGCCCGCCCTGCACCGCGATGAAGGCCTTGGTCATCGCGATGTTGATCTTGTTCGGTTCGAAGCCGACCACGCTGCCGTTGCGGCGGATGGTCTTGTAGTCGGCGTAGGTCTTGTCGCTCACGGTGTGCGGTGCGGTGTAGTCGAATTGCTGCGGGGCGGGGGCGTTCGAAGCTTGGGAATCTACCGAGGTGGATTGTTGCATCAGGAATCTCCTCTTCTTGAGCTGCGTTTTTTGAGGTCGTCTTCTGAATTCCGTTGAAAATGACGGGCTTAGCTCTAGACCCGCCAACCACAACATCTTGTGTTCAGAGACCACTTAAGGGGCTAATTCTAGTGATCTGGGGAGGGGTGTCAACAAAAACGTGAAACTTTTTTGTCAAGTTGCGAATGAGCGCTTTTGCGGGGGTTTTCGGCGAGCAAAACGGGCGTGCGCGTCCGAATATCGGGGTCGCAATGCTATGATGGAAACACCAGTAATTAATTACTCTATAAGCACTTAATGAAGAACACCGCGATCCTCCTCGTCAGCTGTCCGGACCAGAAAGGCCTGGTCGCGGCCATTGCCGATTTCCTGCTCCGGCACAACGCCAACATCCTGCATGCGGACCAGCATCAGGACGCGGAGCTCAAGCTCTTTCTGATGCGCGTGGAATGGGATCTGGCGGATTTCAGCCTCGGCCTGTCCGAGTTCGAGACCGCGTTCCAACCGCTGGCCGACAAATTCAAGATGCAGTGGCATCTGGCGCTGTCCGCCGTGAAGCCGCGCATGGCGATCTTCGTCTCCAAGTACGACCACTGCCTGGCCGACCTGCTCTACCGCCACCAGGCGGGCGAGCTGCACTGCGAGATTCCGCTCATCATCAGCAACCATCCGGACACCCACTGGCTGGCCGAGGCCTACCGCATCCCTTTCCAGCACATGCACGTGAGCAAGGACGGCAAGGCGGAAGTGGAGCGCGACCAGCTCGCCCTGCTGCGCCACCACCACGTGGACTTCATCGTGCTCGCGCGCTACATGCAGGTGCTGAGCCCGGACTTCATCCACCACTACCCCAACCGCATCATCAACATCCACCACTCCTTCCTGCCCGCCTTCCACGGCGCGCGTCCTTATCACCGCGCCTTCGAGCGCGGCGTGAAGCTGATCGGCGCCACCAGCCACTACGTGACCGAGGTGCTGGACGACGGCCCCATCATCGAGCAGGACGTGGCGCGCATCTCCCACCGCGACCAGCTCGAGGACCTGATGCAGAAGGGCGCCGACCTGGAGAAGATCGTGCTGTCGCGCGCGGTGCGCTGGCACATCGACAACCGCGTTCTCGTCTACGCGAACAAGACCGTCGTGTTCGATTGACATGGCCGGCGAACTCAGCGAACTGATCGGCTACCCCGCCGCCTTCCTCACCACCGTCGCCTTCGTGCCCCAGGCGTGGAAATCCTGGCGCACGCGGGATCTGTCGGGCATCTCCCTGCCCATGTACGCGCTGTTCACCCTGGGCGTCGCGCTGTGGCTGGCCTACGGCGTTGCCATCGGCAGCACGCCGGTGATCATCGCCAACGGCATCACCCTGGTGCTGGCGGCCGTGGTGCTGGCGCTGAAGCTGAAGGAAGGCGACTAGCGCGTGTCAGCCGCCGGCAGGCGCGCTTGCGCTTGCGGCGGCGCGTCCTTGTGGATGGAACGGTGCGGCATGGCGGGAACGGTTCGCGCTCTTCCGCGCCGAATGTGCGTCCACAGCAGCAGCGGCAGGGCCAGGCCCGCCACCCAATGCAGCAGCGGCAGCCAGGCCTCGTTCGCTTCGCTGCTGAAGTAGTACAGCGCATATCCCGTGGCGGCGAGCCACAGCATCCAGGATTTCGTCAACACGCCGGTCGCGCGATTCTTGTTCTTCTGCCAGGCGCCGCGCGCGTGCACCGGCAGCACCGAGCCGACGGCAATCAAGGTGGCGAAGGCGAACAGGCCGTGCAGGCGCAGCCACCATTTTTCCATGACGTTGGGCGCGGGGCCGAACTCGCCCTGGGTGGCAAGGAAATGGTGGAACAGCAGCCACAGCGCGCCGGAAACCCACACGCCGAGAAACACCCCGTAGAGGGCGCGGCGGTGGCGCTGGCCGAAGCGGATGGGCAGCGGAATCTTAGGCACAGCGCTTCTCCTGGTGGGCGGAATCCAGCACGCGCCAGGCGCCGGTGTGGGGGTCGCGGTCGAGCAGGAGGGCGCGCGCGCCGTAGCGCTCCAGCATCGGCAACGCCGCCGGACAATCGGCGAGCACGATCTTGGTGAGGGCGTCCGCCGTCATGCAATCGTCGGCGAGCACGGTGACGCTGATGCCGGCGGACAGGGCGCGGCCGGTGAGCGGGTGGATGTGGGGCGAGATCGGGCGGCCGTCGCGCTGGCGCGGCGCGAAGTAGCCGGCGGAGGTCGCCGCGGCGCCGTCGCCCAGCTCGGTCAGCGGCAGGAGCAGGGTGGGCGCGTGCGGAT
>CAYUJV010000187.1:0-3518 GCA_964445085.1 uncultured Burkholderiales bacterium | reverse complement strand
GAGACGCGGCTCACGCCGACCCTGCAATTGCTCGCCAGGCAGCCGCTGAAGCGGCGCGCGCGCTATACGCTGGTCTCTTTCCCGCGCCACCAGGTCGGCCGCGAAGCGGACCCTGCGGCGCTGCGTCGCGCTCTGCAGCTGCCGGCCGCCGGCAACCCCGAGACGCGCGCCCTCGCCCGCCGCCTGCGCGCCGAGGCGGCGAACGACACCGATCTGGTGAACCGCACGCTGCGCCTGTTTCACGAGCAGAACTTCGTCTACACCCTGACGCCGCCGCTGTGGGGCCGCGACGGCATCGACGAGTTCCTGTTCGCGACCCGGCGCGGCTTCTGCGAGCACTATGCCGGCGCATTCACCTTCCTCATGCGCGCCGCCGGCATCCCGGCGCGGGTGGTGACGGGCTACCAGGGCGGCGAGTTCAACCGGGTCGGCAACTACCTCATCGTGCGCCAGTCCGACGCCCACGCCTGGAGCGAGGTGTGGCTCAGGGGCCAAGGCTGGGTGCGCGTGGATCCCACCGCGGCGGTCGCCGCCAACCGCATCGAGCAGGGCATCGCCTCCGCGCTGCCCGCGGGGGAGCCGCTGCCCTTCCTCGTGCGCACCGATGCGGCGTGGCTGAAGCAGCTGCGCCTGCGCTGGGATGCGCTCAACAACCAGTGGAACCAGTGGGTGCTCGGCTACAACCAGGAGCGGCAGATCGGCCTGTTCGCCAGCCTCGGCTTCGGCATCGTCTCCTGGCGCGAGCTGGCGTGGGGCCTGCTCGTCGGTGTCGGGCTGCTGCTCGGCATCGTGGCCGCGCTGACCCTGCGCGGCGGGCGTCGGCCGCGCACGGACGAAGCGCAGAGGCTGTACCTGAAGTTCTGCCGCAGGCTGGCGCAAGCCGGCTTCACGCGGCTGCCCACGGAGGGGCCGCTCGACTACGCACGCCGCGTCGGCGGCATCCATCCGGAGTGGCGGGCGGCCATCGACGACATCACCCGGCGCTATGTCGCGCTGCGCTATGGCGGCCACGGGTCGCGCGAAGGCCTGCGCACGCTGTCCGCGCGCATCGCTGCGTTCCGTCCCCGCTAGAAGGCCGCCTACTGGGCACAGCCGGCGCGGTACCAGCTGGCCAGCGCGGCGCGCTCCCGCGCATCGAAGGGATTGCGATGGCCGGCGTCCGCCATGCCCTTCACGCCCAGATACAGCCGGGCCTCGAGCAGGGGATAGGGCTGAAGGCACGCCAGACGATACAAATTTTCGGCAGGCAGCAAGGCTCCGCCCACCGGATGATCGTGGCAGCCGGCGCAGGCCTGCTGGTGGATGCTGCGCCCGAGGGCGCGCAGGCGCGCCTGGGGCTCGGCTGGAATCTCCGGGCGAAAAGGATGCCGCTGCGCCAGGCGATCGATCGTGCGCCGCGCGGCTTCCACGTTGCCACGCTCCAGTTGCGGATAGACCTGCCGCGCCCGGGCCACCTCTTCCGTCGCCGCGGCCGCTTCGCGCAGCATGACAGGAAGCACCGACGCGTTCTCCAGCAGCCGCGCGTGGATCCCCGGGGTTGCAGGGCGAACGAGGTCCGCCTGCATGAGCGCGAGGAGCGCGGCGACGCGCTCCTCCGGCTGATCGCGCCCCAGCGCCGTTCCCGCCCAGAGGGCGAGAACGGCGAGGAGCAGAGTGCGCAGGACGGCTATTTCAGCGTCACCTTCTGCTCGACCGGACCCAGCTTGTCCATGGTCCATTCGACCATGGAGCCATCGTAGAGCTTGGCGTCCTTGTTGCCCAGGATTTCGTGGGCCACGAACCAGCCGTTGGCGGCGAAATGGCCGGTGTTGCAGAAGTTGATCTGGGGCCCGGTGGTCGGCACGCCGGCGACCTTGTACAGCTGCTCCAGCTGTTCGCGGCTGCGCAGGACGCCGCCGGCGTTCTCGGTCAGCCAGGGCGAGGGCACGTTCTTGGCGCCGGGCAGGGTGCCGTTCTGGGTGGCCTTGGGATTGCGGTTGATGCCGACGTACTGATCTTCCGGGCGGTTGTCGACCAACACCACTTTCTTGCTGGCCAGCGCGGCCTTCACGTCGTCCGCGGTGGCGAGCATGTCACGGCGCAGGTGCACGGTGAAGGTCTTGGCCTGCACGTTCACGGGGCCGGCCTGCACCGGATTCTTCTTGTCCGCGGTCCAGGCATTCATGCCGCCGTTGAGGATGGACACGTTGTCATGGCCCAGCACCTTGAAGGTCCAGTAGATGCGGGTGGCCCAGCCCATGTCCAGGTTGGTCTTGCCCGGCGGCACCAGCACGACCTCGGTGCCGTTGTCGATGCCCAGCCTGCCGATCAGCTGGGCAAGCTTGGTGGTGTCGGCGGGCAGCATGTCCGGCACCTTGTCGCTCGCCCGTTCCTCGCGCCAGCCGTCCTTCTCGAAGTTGGAGTTCACCGCGCCCGGAATATGGGCGCGCAGGTAGTCGGCCGCCGGTTGCAGGTCGAGCACCGTGACGTTCGGCTTGCCGAGGTTGGCCTTGACCCATTCCACGTCCACCAGCGGCGTGGCGGCGAGCGCGCTGCCAACCCAGGTGAACAGCAGCACGGCCGAGGCTGCGACGACGCTCCGCATCGGATTCAATATTTTCATGTTGTCAGCTCCTTGTCGATTTAGAGGGTGATGATGCGCCCGGCGGCGAGGATGCGCTCCAGCGCGCGGTCCCAGTCCGCCGCTTCCATGTCCGGCCGCCGCAGGTCGAGGCGCTCCTGGCCGGCGGCAAACGCCGCCTCCAGGCCCGCACGCACGCCATCGGCGTCCGGAAACAGATCGGTTTCCAGAATCAGTACGTCCATTACACGTTCACCACCAGGTCGGCGGCGCGCAGGCGCGCGCCCAGTTCGGCGGGGCTCAGCGCCGGCAGGCCATCCTGGCCGGCAACCGTGGTCTCGGGCGCGATGTCGCTCAGCTCGAGCAGTTCCGCCATGGCGCGGTTCTGCGCCGTGTCCGCCACCGGGCGGTCCATGAACACGAGGGACACCTGGTGGCCGAAAATCGTCAGCCCCGCGGCCACCCGCATCGCCTCGGCATGGTCGCGCCGCGCCAGGACCAGCACATGCTTCTTCACAGGCTCACCACCCGTTGCGCTTCGGCGATGAGCGCGCTGTTGGTCGTCTGGCTCCCCGCTTCCACCGGGCAAGGCTCGCCCGGGCGATGGCGGTGCCACGATTCCTCGCACGCGACGGCGCGGAACGGCGCCAGGGCGGCGCGCAGCGCCGGCTCGGCCGCGGCCAGCACCCCGTCGTGGGTGAAGAAACACGCCACCGATGCCTCCCGCCGCCGCGCCGCTTCGAGCAGGGGCAGCAGATAGCGGCCCGCGTCGCGGTGGGTGACGTGGAACAACACCTCGATCATGACGCCAGTCCTTTCTGCCACGCGGTGCTTGCCACCGGTTCGAGCGCGACCCGCACGTCGTGGCGGCCGGCCAGCCACCAGCGGGTGAACGCCGCCAGGCTCGACCCTGGCGAAGCGGATGTCAGCACGGGCACGCGCCCGTCGGGCGTGCCCG
>CAYUJV010000186.1:0-3566 GCA_964445085.1 uncultured Burkholderiales bacterium | reverse complement strand
GTCCCCACGTTCACGTGCGGCTTCTTACGTTCAAACTTTTCCTTTGCCATGATCGATCCTCTCGATAAAGGTTAAAGACTATTTCTTGTTGATCACCGCGTCAGCCACGTGCTTCGGCGCTTCAGAGTAGTGTTTGAATTCCATGGAGTAGGTCGCGCGACCCTGGGACATGGAACGCAGGTCGGTGGAGTAGCCGAACATCTCGGCCAGCGGCACCTCGGCCTTCACCACCTTGCCGGTGGCCATGTCTTCCATGCCCTGGATGATGCCGCGACGGCGGTTCAGGTCGCCCATCACGTCGCCCATGTACTCTTCCGGGGTCTCCACCTCCACCGCCATCATCGGTTCCAGCAGCACCGGATTGGCCTTGCGCATGCCGTCCTTGAACGCCATGGAGGCAGCCAGTTCGAACGCGATCTGGCTGGAGTCCACGTCGTGGTAGGAGCCAAAGATCAGGCGCGCCTTCACGTCCACCACCGGGAAGCCGGCGAGCACGCCGCTCTTCATGGTGTCCTGGATGCCCTTGTCCACGGACGGGATGAATTCGCGCGGAATCACGCCGCCCTTGATCTCGTCCACGAACTCGTAGCCGCCGCCTTCAGGCTGGGGCTCGAGCACCAGCACGACGTGGCCGTACTGGCCCTTGCCGCCGGACTGCTTGACGTACTTGGCCTCGACTTCAGTTTGCTTGCGGATGGTTTCGCGGTAGGCCACCTGCGGCGCGCCGACGTTGGCTTCCACGCCAAATTCGCGCTTCATGCGGTCGACGATGATCTCGAGGTGCAATTCACCCATGCCGGAGATGATGGTCTGCCCGGATTCCTCGTCGGTACGCACGCGGAAGGACGGGTCCTCCTGGGCCAGCCGGTTGAGGGCGATGCCCATCTTCTCCTGGTCGGCCTTGGTCTTGGGCTCAACTGCGACGTGAATCACGGGGTCTGGGAATTCCATGCGCTCCAGGATGATCTGCTTTTCCGGATCGCAAATGGTGTCGCCAGTGGTGGCTTCCTTCAGACCCACGGCAGCGGCGATGTCGCCCGCGCGCACTTCCTTGATCTCTTCGCGCTGGTTGGCATGCATCTGCAGGATGCGGCCGATGCGCTCCTTGCGGCCCTTCACCGGGTTGTAGATGGTGTCACCCGAGTTCACCACGCCGGAATAAACGCGGAAGAAAGTCAGCTGACCCACGTACGGGTCGGTCATGATCTTGAATGCCAGCGCGGCGAAGGGCTCGTCGTCGGACGCCTTGCGCTCGGCCGCCTGGCCGTTGTCCAGCTCGCCCTGAACCGGCGGAATGTCCACCGGCGACGGCATGAGCTCGATCACGGCGTCCAGCATGGCCTGCACGCCCTTGTTCTTGAAGGCGGAGCCGCACATCATGGGCACGATCTCGGAGGCAATGGTGCGGCTGCGCAGCCCGGCCTTGATGTCTTCCGGCGACAAGTCACCTTCCTCGAGGTACTTGTTCATTAGCTCCTCGGACGCTTCCGCGGCGGACTCGACCATCTTCTCGCGCCACTTCTTGCAGGTCTCGAGAAGGTCGGCCGGAATGTCCTGCAGCTCGTATTTCATCCCCTGGGAAGCCTCGTCCCAGATGATCGCCTTCATGCGGATCAGGTCGACCACGCCCTTGAAGTTTTCTTCGGCGCCGATCGGCACCTGGATCGGCACCGGGTTGGCCTTGAGGCGGCTGCGCATCTGCTCTTCCACGCGGAAGAAGTTGGCGCCGGTGCGGTCCATCTTGTTGACGAAGGCCAGGCGCGGCACCTTGTACTTGTTGGCCTGGCGCCACACGGTCTCGGACTGGGGCTGCACGCCGCCCACGGCGCAATACACCATGCAGGCGCCGTCCAGCACGCGCATGGAACGCTCCACCTCGATGGTGAAGTCCACGTGGCCCGGGGTGTCGATGATGTTGATGCGGTGCTCGGGATAGTTCCCGTCCATGCCCTTCCAGAAGCAGGTCGTGGCCGCGGAGGTGATGGTGATGCCGCGCTCGCGCTCCTGCTCCATCCAGTCCATGGTGGCCGCGCCGTCGTGCACTTCGCCGATCTTGTGCGACACGCCGGTGTAGAACAGGATCCGCTCGGTGGTCGTGGTCTTGCCGGCGTCGATGTGCGCCGAGATACCGATGTTGCGGTATCGTTCGATGGGAGTTTTACGTGCCACTTTGATTGCCTTGTGTATTCAACCGTGCACCGCGGGCAAGTTCACCGCGGCGACAAAAATTAGAAGCGGAAATGCGAGAAGGCCTTGTTCGCCTCTGCCATGCGGTGCACTTCCTCGCGCTTCTTCACTGCACCGCCGCGGCCCTCGGCCGCATCCATCAGTTCATTGGCCAGACGCTGGCCCATGGACTTCTCACCACGCTTGCGCGCGGCATCGCGCAGCCAGCGCATGGCCAGCGCCATGCGGCGGGAGGCGCGCACTTCCACCGGCACCTGGTAGTTGGCGCCACCGACGCGGCGGCTCTTCACTTCCACCATCGGACGGGCATTCGCCAGGGCCTGGGAAAACACTTCCACGGCGTCCTTGCCGCTCTTCTTGCTGATCTGGTCCAGCGCGCCGTACATGATGCGCTCGGCCACGGATTTCTTGCCGCCGATCATCAGCACGTTGACGAATTTCGACACTTCCACGTTGCCGAATTTCGGATCGGGAAGAATCTCGCGTTTGGGGACTTCTCTACGACGTGGCATGCTTACCTCGGTCTCTCAAATTCTCAAATCAGGCGGCCGGTCAGGCTGCCTTGGGACGCTTCGCGCCATACTTGGAACGCGCCTGCTTGCGGTCCTTCACGCCGGCGGTATCCAGGCTGCCGCGCACGATGTGGTAGCGCACGCCCGGCAAGTCCTTCACGCGGCCGCCGCGAATCAACACCACCGAGTGCTCCTGCAGGTTGTGGCCTTCGCCACCGATGTAGCTGATGACCTCGAACCCGTTGGTGAGGCGCACCTTGGCCACTTTACGCAGCGCGGAGTTCGGCTTCTTCGGCGTGGTGGTGTACACGCGGGTGCACACGCCACGCTTGGCCGGACAGCTCTCCAGCGCAGGCACTTTGCTCTTCGAGATCGGCGCCTTGCGTCCCTTGCGCACCAGTTGATTGATTGTTGGCATAAATGCTTGTTCCTATGGCAATAACTGAGCTAAAAACGAAGGGACGGCGCGCTGCGTGCGCCGTCCCGACGTCTGAAATTCCAGCGCCCGAGCCGCCCCCGGTCCGGTCCGGGCGAGGGGGTTTATATTCCGGGCTGACTAAAAAGACTGGCGATTTTAGAGGGTTATTACACCCCTGTCAACAGCCGGTCCCGCCGCACGGGGAAGGCTGGCGCCGGGGCGAAGCCCGGCGCACCTTTCCCTGACCGCTGCTTATGCGACTTCCTCCTCGCCGGAGCCGGCTACGCCCTCTTCCGCCAGCTCGATGTCGGTGGTGCCGGTGACGGCATCCAGGCCGAGCTTCTGGCGCTTGCGGTTGTTGTGGTAGGCCAGGCCGGTACCCGCCGGGATGAGGCGGCCGACGATGACGTTCTCCTTGAGGCCGCGCAGGTCGTCCTTCTTGCCCATGA
>CAYUJV010000185.1:0-3599 GCA_964445085.1 uncultured Burkholderiales bacterium | reverse complement strand
CACCGGCAAGCTGCCGTTCCGCGAGGTGTATGTGACCGGCCTGGTGCGCGACTCCCACGGCCAGAAGATGAGCAAGTCCAAGGGCAACATCCTCGACCCGCTGGATCTGATCGACGGCATCGACGCCGACCATCTCGTCGCCAAGCGCACCGCCAATCTGATGAACCCGAAGCAGGCGCAATCGATCGAGAAGGCCACGCGCAAGGAATTCCCGCAGGGCATTCCCGCCTTCGGCACCGATGCCCTGCGCTTCACCTTCGCCAGCCTTGCCACCCACGGCCGCGACATCAAATTTGATCTTCAGCGCTGCGACGGCTACCGCAATTTCTGCAACAAGCTGTGGAACGCCACCCGCTTCGTGCTGATGAACTGCGAGGGCCACGACGTGGGCCTGGACGACGCCAAGCCGCTGCAGTTCTCCGACATCGACAAGTGGATCATCGGGCGACTACAAATCGCAGAGAAGGAAGTCGCCGATGCCCTGGCGCAGTACCGCTTCGATCTCACCGCCCAGGCCGTCTATCAATTCGTATGGGACGAGTACTGCGACTGGTATGTGGAACTCGCCAAGGTGCAACTGCAGCGCGGCAACGAAGCCGAGCAGCGCGCCACGCGCCGCACCCTGATCCGGGTGCTGGAGGCGACGCTGCGGCTGGCCCATCCGCTCATTCCCTTCATCACCGAGGAGTTGTGGCAGAAGGTGGCGCCCCTTGCAGGCAAGAGCGGCGACAGCATCATGCTGCAGCCCTTCCCCGAAGCGGAGCCGGCCAGGATCGACCAAGGCGCGTTGGACAAGGTTGCCCTGCTGAAGGACTTGACCAACGCCTGCCGCACCCTGCGCGGCGAAATGAATATTCCGCCCTCGCAGAAAGTGCCGGCGGTGGCCTTGGGCGACACCGCGGTGCTGGCCGAACTGGCGCCGTATCTGGCGGCGCTGGCCAAACTGACGGAAGTGACCATCGAGAGCGAGGCGCTGCCCGACTCGGTCGCGCCGGTGCAAATCGTGGGCGACTATCGGTTGATGCTGAAGATCGAGATCGACGTGGCGGCGGAATGCGCCCGCCTCGACAAGGAAATCGCCCGCCTCAACGGGGAGATCGCCAAGGCCGAAGCCAAGCTGGGCAACGCCAGCTTCGTGGACCGGGCGCCGGCGGCGGTGGTGGCCCAGGAACGGGACCGGCTTGCCGGTTTCCGGGCCACCCTGGACAAGCTGGCCGCCCAGCGCGCCGCCCTGAACCGCTAGGACCGCCCACGCCCTGAGCGGGGAAATTGCGACAAAGCCGTCCGCTTTGTGACAGTGTCAGGCCACCTTGTCCTGCTGCTGGAACAAGTGCAGGAACTCCTCCGCGCTGATCTCCTCCACCACCAGGCCGTCGCGGCTGGGCGCGGAATAGGCGCCCGCCTGTTCACGCGCCTCCTGCTCGGCCCGCTCCCGCGCGCGCGCCCGCGCGTTTGCCAGGGCATCGGATTCTTGAGTTTGCAGCCAGCTCAGCATGATTTGGGTCCTTGTCACTATGCAATGGGTATGTCGGGGTGTGTCGGGCACGATCGCCCTGGTCCCTTTGTACCAAGCAAGCTCCATGCCAAGTGGCCAGACCCGGTCAATTGACAAGGCCGGGCGAAATCCCCAAGATCAGCAGTCCGAACAGTAGCCACAGGGAGAAGCCATGGCCCACGAGATCATCCAGCTCAAGGACGAAGAAATCACCATGCTGCGCAGGGAGATGGAGCTCATGATGGGCGAGCGGGAAGTACTCCTGCGGATCACCGGCGCCGCTGCCGCCTTCGTGGCGGAACTGGACACCAGCAAGCTCCCGGCCGAAACCTACGAGGCGGCCGAACTGCTGGCGGAACTGCTGAACGAAACCACCGAAGACACCCTGCGCGAGGCCCTGGAAGCGGTCAAGGCCCACATCGTCGCAGAGGGCGAAGAACGCCGGGTCTAGCGCCCGGCACCATCAGGACTCTCCCTCAGGCTTGCCCTCCGCGGGCTCCTCAACCGGCTTCGACTTGACGGGCACCGGCGGCGCGGTGCCGCGCAGGCTGGGCGTCGCCAGCGTGCCACTGACGCTCAACGGCACCCGGATCGTCGTTGCCTTGGAGCGCAGTTCGCTCACCGCAGTGCCCGAGATGCTCTTGTCCGGCTCGATCTCCACTGCCCCCGCGGCGCTCAGCATCCCCAGGGTCAGACGCAGCTGACGGTACTGATACCGGCCCTTGGCAAGCTGCAGGTAGCCGGAAAGCACGTTGAATTTCGTCTGTCCGCCGGACACCACGCTCCGGGCCGGGGCGTTGATGGCCCGCACCAGGTCCACGTTCCCCAGCGACCCCTCCTTGGCAGCGAAGGTGGCGCGCACCTCCGGCGCCGCAAACAGCCGGCCCAGCTGCTCCGACTGCAGGAGGATCTGGACTTTCGCATCCAGACTGCCCTCGCCGCGCATGCTCGGGGTGAACACCGGCATCGCCTGGGCCAGGTCGACCCGCTTGACGTCGCCGTCGAAGGAAGCCTTCCAGCCTTCCTCCCAGCTCACGCGGCCCTTGCCGGTGATGCTGCCGCCATACAATTCGCCGAACACGCTGCCGAGCTCCAGCGCCTGCCCCCGCGCCAGTCCCTGCACGTCCAGCTTGTCGAATTGCAGATTGACCCCCACCGGCGGGGTCCAGCGCTGGGCCAGGAGGTGTGCCTGGAAACCGTCCGCCATCGGCTGAATCTCCAGCGTGGCGCGGCGGTCGGCGGTGTTCAGCACGGCCTTGCCGAATGCGCCATTGTTCAGATCGACCCGGCCCTCGAACACCGGCAGTTCCAGCCCGGGCAGAACCAGCTTCACGCCCGCCAGGTCGATGCGTTCGAACCTGTATGCGGCCTGGGTCTGGCGGCGCACCCATTGCGCCACCCGCGGCAGGGCCTCGGCTTCCAGGCTCACGCCGTCCAGACTCAGCCGGCGGACGTGCTTGACGTCGCTGAACCAGTCGTCCAGGGCGGGCTGCACCTCGACCTTGGCCAGCTTCACGTCGTGCAGTTGGCCGAGCACCACCTGCTCCATGCGCCAGTGCGGCGCCGGAAACGCCGAAAACCGCAGCGAGGCGATCTGCACCGGCTCGCCGAGGCTCCGCGCGAGCTGCGCCTCCAGCTGCGGCGCGTAGAAATTGAAGGAAATCACGTGCATCAGCAGGAAGGCGAGCACCAGCGCCGCGAGCAAGGACAGCGCACCGAGCCTGGCCCATCTGGCATAGTCGATGCGCAGCCCCGGCCGCTTGCCGGCCAGCAGCCGCTCCATCGCCGCCTGTTCCTCGGTCTTGGCTTGGGCGAGCGCCTGGGCGCGCTCTTCCGCATCGGCACGCTCGCGCGCTTCCTCCTCGAGCAGATGCCGCTCCTGCTCCTCGGCGCGGCGTCGCGCCTCTTCCGCCTCTTCCCGCGCCCGGCGCTCCGCCTCGGCCTTGGCCGCTGCCCGCTCTTCCTCCCGTGCCAGGGCTTCCGCTTCCGCCCGTGCCCGCTGTTCCGCCAGCTCCCGTGCCTGGCGCTCGGCCTCGGCCCGGCGCTGCGCCGCCGCCTGCTCGGCCGCCTCGCGCTCGCGTAGCTGCGCCTGCAGCTTGGCCTC
>CAYUJV010000184.1:0-3671 GCA_964445085.1 uncultured Burkholderiales bacterium | reverse complement strand
CCTGCCGCTGGCCGGGCTGCCGCAGTGGGTGCAGGGCCGGCCCGCGCCCGGGGGCGGCGCGCAGCTGAAGCGCGATGCCGAAGGCCGGGTGGAGCGGCTGGCCCAGGACGGCTGGCAGATCGAATACCTCGGCTACAAGGCCTTCGCGGCGGGGACGCTGCCGGCGCGGGTGTTCATGGACAGCGCCGACCTGCGGCTGAAACTGGTCATCGACAATTGGGACGACTGGCAGCCGAAACAGCCATGACGGACGCGCCGCAATCCTACCCCGCCCCGGCCAAGCTCAACCTGTTCCTGCACGTGGTGGGTCGGCGCGCGGACGGCTATCACCTGCTGCAGACCGTGTTCCGCTTCATCGATCATGGCGACACGCTGTCCTTCCGCCTGCGCGACGACGGCGCGATCGTGCGCGCGACGGACCTGCCTGGCGTGCCGCCGGAGAAGGACCTGGTGGTGCGCGCGGCGCGGCTGCTGCAGGAGACGGCCGGCGTGGGGCAGGGGGCGGAGATCGGCGTCGACAAGCGCCTGCCCCTGGGCGGCGGCCTGGGCGGCGGCAGCTCCGATGCGGCGACGACCCTGCTCGTGCTCAACCGGCTGTGGGGCGCGAACCTGTCGCGGGAGCGCCTGATGGCGCTGGGGCTGCAGCTGGGGGCGGACGTGCCGGTGTTCATTTACGGCCGCAATGCCTTCGCCGAAGGGGTGGGCGAGCGCTTCACGCCGGTGGAGCTGCCGCCGGCCTGGTACGTGGTGCTGGTGCCGCCGGTCGCGGTGCCGACGGCGGAGATTTTCGCCGCTCCAGAATTGACACGAAACACGCTTCCCGTCAAAATAGCGCCCTTTTCGGCCGGCCGGGTTTGTCTGGAAGGGCATAATGACCTGGAGCCGGTGGTGGTGCGGCGCTACCCGGCGGTGGCGGAGCACCTCGGGTGGCTCAAGGAGTTTGGAGACGCCCGCATGACAGGTTCCGGCGCGTGCGTGTTTGCCGCGTTCGAAACCGAGCGCCAGGCGCGCGAAGTTTTCGCCAGGAAGCCGGCAGCGATGCAAGGCTTCGTCGCGCAGGGGTTGGATCACCACCCTCTTCGCGACTTGTAGGCAACACTGGGGAGTCGCCAAGTGGTAAGGCACCGGATTTTGATTCCGGCATTCGTAGGTTCGATCCCTACCTCCCCAGCCAGAATTCAATGAGTTGAACTGAGATGTGTCCGGAAAGCGTGTAGCGGCTACACGCTTTTTTTCGTTGAAGCGACGAGGGGTCAGGTGTGGCATACGGCGGCATGATGGTGTTTACCGGCAATGCGAATCCGAAGCTTGCCGAGGATGTCGCACGCAAGCTGAACCTGCGTCTGGGCAAGGCCATCGTCGGCCGCTTCAGCGACGGCGAGGTGATGGTCGAAATCATGGAGAACGTCCGCGGCAAGGACGTGTTCGTGCTCCAGTCCACCTGCACGCCGACCAACGACAACCTGATGGAAGTCATGGTGATGGTGGATGCGCTCAAGCGCGCTTCCGCCGGCCGCATCACTGCCGCCATCCCCTACATGGGCTATGCGCGCCAGGATCGCCGGCCGCGCTCGGCGCGGGTGGCGATCACGGCCAAGGTGGTGGCGAACATGCTGACCTCCGCCGGCGTCGACCGGGTGCTGACCATGGACCTGCACTCGGACCAGATCCAGGGCTTTTTCGACATCCCGGTGGACAACATCTACGCCTCGCCGATTCTGCTCGGTGACGTGTGGAAGCAGAACTACGAGAACCTGATCGTCGTCTCGCCCGACGTGGGCGGCGTGGTGCGGGCCCGTGCCCTGGCCAAGCGGCTGGAGGCGGATCTGGCCATCATCGACAAGCGCCGCCCCAAGCCGAACGTGGCCAAGGTGATGCACATCATCGGCGAGGTGAAGGACCGCACCTGCGTGCTGATGGACGACATGGTGGACACCGCCAACACCCTGTGCGAAGCGGCGGCGGCGCTGAAGGAACACGGCGCGGCGCGGGTGGTGGCCTACTGCACCCACGCGGTGCTGTCGGGCCCGGCGATCGAGCGCATCAGCAAGTCGGCCCTGGACGAGCTGGTGGTGACCGACACCATTCCGCTGCGCGACGATGCCCAGGCCTGCGGCCGCATCCGCCAGCTGTCGGTGGCGGAGCTGCTGGCGGAGACGATGCAGCGCATCAGCAACGAGGACTCGGTGTCCTCCCTGTTCACCGAATAAGGAATTCGGTCCTGGGGCGCAAGCCGCAGGACCATCAACCGGCTGTCTGGTCGCGGACAGCCAAAACTTGGAGCCTTGAAAATGAAATTCGAAGTCACTGCCACCGCGCGCAAGACGCAAGGTACGGGTGCGAGCCGCCGCCTGCGTCACGCCGGCCGGGTTCCCGCCATCGTGTATGGCGCGAACCAGCCTGCCGCCAACATCGAGCTCGATCACAACACCGTCTATCACCAGCTCAAGCACGAGGCCTTCCACGCCTCCATCCTGACCCTGAACATCGACGGCGCCAAGGAACAGGTGCTGCTGCGCGACGTGCAGATGCATCCGTGGAAGCTGCAGGTCATGCACATGGATTTCCAGCGCGTGAACCCGAATGTCAAGATCCACATGAAGGTGCCCCTGCACTTCGTGAACGCCGACATCGCGCCGGGCGTGAAGCTGTCCGGCGGCAACATCACCCACGTGCTGAACGAGGCCGAAGTGAGCTGCCTGCCCAAGGATCTGCCCGAGTTCATCGAGGTCGATCTGTCCGGCCTGCAGGCCGGCCACTCCCTGCACCTGTCGGAAGTCAAGCTGCCGGCCGGCGTGGAGTTCGTCGATCTGCATCGCGGCAGCGATTCCGCCGTGGCGAGCTGCGTGATCCCGCGCGGCGTGATCGAAGAGGCTGCCGCCGCGCCTGCGGCCGAAGCGCCGAAGGCTTCCTGAGCGGTGGCTTGAACTGCGAAGAAGCCCGCCCAGCTGCTTGGGCGGGCTTTTTCGTTTGAGGTGACATGACTCCGATCCGTCTCATCGTCGGTCTCGGCAATCCGGGCCGGGAATACGCCGACACCCGCCACAACGCCGGCTTCTGGTTCGTGGACGAAGTCGCGCGCAAGGCGAACGCGACCCTGCGTGCCGAGCCGCGTTTCCACGGCCTGGCGGCGCGGGCGGCACTGTCGCAGCACGATGTGTGGCTGCTCGAACCGCAGACCTACATGAACGTGAGCGGCCAGTCGGTGCAGGCATTGGCGAGCTACTACAAGATCGCGCCGGAAGAGATTCTCGTCGTGCATGACGAACTGGACCTGCCGCCGGGTGCGGCGCGGCTGAAGAAGGGCGGCGGTGCCGGCGGGCACAACGGGCTGAAGGACATCATCGCCCGCCTGGGCCCCGAATTCTGGCGCCTGCGGCTGGGCATCGGCCACCCGGGCAATCGCGACGACGTGGCGGATTTCGTGCTCCACCGCCCGAGCCAGGCGGAAGAGGCGCTGATCCGCGAAGCGATCGAGAAGAGTCTGAAGGTGGTGTCATTGGTGGTGAAAGGCGATCTGGAAACCGCCATGCATCGCCTCCATACCAAAGACCGGAAGCCGGCGAAGGACGCCGCGCCGAAACCCGAGCCAAGCGGATCGGGCAACATGGGAACTGAATCATGAGCTTGAAATGCGGCATCGTCGGCCTGCCCAACGTGGGCAAGTCCAC
>CAYUJV010000183.1:0-3676 GCA_964445085.1 uncultured Burkholderiales bacterium | reverse complement strand
GCCAGCTGGCGGCGCGCGCCGGCCAGGCCGAGGCGCTGCTGCGGCTGGACCCGGACGGCATCGAGCGCCTGCGCGCCACCCTCGCCCGCTTCGAGCAGGCGGAAGGCCCGATGTGGCTGGCCGCCATGGAGGCGCACTACATGCGGCGCCTGCTCGCCGGGCTGAACCTGGAAGCGCCGGCGCCGCGGGAAAAGCGCCCGTTCGCCCAGGTCATGTTCTGCATCGACGTGCGCTCGGAGCGCATCCGCCGCCATCTGGAAAAGGTGGGCGACTACCAGACCTTCGGGATCGCGGGCTTCTTCGGCGTGCCGGTGGGCTTCATCGGCCTGGACAAGGGCAGCGAGACCCAGCTCTGCCCGGTGGTGGTCACGCCCAAGAACCTGGTGCTGGAGCTGGCCATCGCACGCAATGCCGACGAGGAGGCCTTCGTCTCGGTGCTGGAGCAGGTGGTCCACGACCTGAAGGCGTCCGTGCTCTCGCCCTTCATCACCGTCGAGGCGATCGGCCTGCTGTTCGGCCTGGACATGTTCGGCAAGAGCCTGGCGCCGCTCACCTACAACCGTTGGCGCCAGCGGCTGCACCCGGACAAGCCGGACAGCCGCCTGCTGCTGGACAAGCTCTCGCGCGAGCAGGCCGATTCCATCATCCGCTCCCTGCAGCGGGCGATGATCGTCAAGGCCGTGGGCCGGGAGCTCGGCATCCAGCGCGAGGCCATCACCGACGAGATGATCCGCGAGCTGCGCGAGGCGGCCCTCGGCAACAGCGCCGGGCCGACGGGCTTCGCCGCCGCCTTCGGCCTGGAGCCGGCGGCCGAGGCGAAATTCATTGAGCGCCTGCAGCGCGTGTACCGCGTCAACCGCGGCTATGCGCAGATCCAGCTCGAGCGCCTCGGGCGCATCGGCTTCACCCTGGACGAGCAGGTGCACTTCGTCGGCACCGCGCTGCGCTCCATCGGCCTGACCTCCGGCTTCTCGCGCTTCGTGCTGCTGGCCGGCCACGGCAGCACGTCGGAGAACAATCCCTACGAGTCGGCGCTGGACTGCGGCGCCTGCGGCGGCAACCACGGCATCGTCAACGCGCGCGTGCTGGCGCAGATGGCGAACAAGGCTGCGGTGCGCGAGCGCCTGCGCGCCCAGGGCATCGCCATCGCCGACGACACCTGGTTCATTCCCGCCTTCCACAACACCACCACCGACGAGCTGCGCCTGCACGACCTCGACCTACTGCCGCCGGGCCATCTGGTCTACATCGAGCGGCTCAGCAACGGCCTGCAGGCCGCCTCGCGCCTGTGCGCGGCGGAGCGCATGCCGACGCTGGAACGCGCCGCCGACGGCCGTGCCAGCGATGCCGGACATGCCGGGAGCGATGCGGGCAGCGCCGCCCACCCCGATCCCGGGAGCGCCTACCGCGCGGCGCGGCGCAACGCCATGGACTGGTCGCAGGTGCGGCCGGAATGGGGGCTCTCGCGCAACGCGGCCTTCGTCATCGGCCGCCGCCACGTCACCGAAAGGCTGCATCTCGACGGCCGGGTGTTCCTGCACTCCTACGACCATCGCTGCGACCCGAAGGGGCGCCTGCTGGAGAACATCCTCTCCGGCCCGCTGGTGGTCGGCCAGTGGATCAACATGGAGCACTACTTCTCCACCGTGGACAACGAACACTACGGCAGCGGCAGCAAGGTCTACCACAACATCGCGGGGCGCTTCGGCGTCATGACCGGCAACCTGTCCGACCTGCGCACCGGGCTGCCCTCGCAGACGGTGCTCAGGGACGGCGCGCCCTACCACGAGCCGCTGCGCCTGCTGACCCTGATCGAGGCGCCGTTCGAGCACGCCCGGCAGGCGATCGAAGGCATCGCCAATGTCCGGACCCTCGTCCACAACGGCTGGGTGCGCATGGCCGTGATCGACCCCGACACCCGGGCGCTGCACGTCTTCGAGGACGGCGCCTGGCGCCGCCAGGGCCTGCACGGCCTGCACACGGGCGGCACCGCCATCGAAACCCAGGAGCTCTCGCTATGACCAACCTCAACCTCAGCCCGCTGAAGAAGCTGGAGATCATCATCGAAGGCGCGCACCAGGAGTTCGCCACCGACCTGCTGGACCGCGCCGGCGTCACCGGCTACACCATCGTCGGCAACCTCTCCGGCAAGGGCCGGCACGGCTTCCACGAGGGCCACCTCATGTTCAACGAGGACGCGGTGCTGATCATGATCATCGTCGCCGTCCCCGGCGAGCTGGTGGAGCCGATCCTGGAAGGCTTCGCGCCGTTCTTCGACAAGCACACCGGCGTGGTCTTCATCTCCGACATCCAGGTGAGCCGCCTGGTGAAGTTCAGGAACGCGTGACGCGCCGGTTCGACCGCGTCACCGGCTTGGGCTGCGGCAGCTTGATGATGCGCTCCGCCTCGTTCAGCACGAAGTCGTGGAAGGCCTGGGCGATGGGCGACATGCGCTTGCCGCTGCGATGAACCAGATACCACTCCTTCATGATGGGGAAGCCCTCGACGCTGAGGATGGAGATGCGGTTCAGGGCCAGCTCGAACTCCAGCGTGTGCAGCGAGACGATGCCGAGCCCCAGCCCGGCCATGACCGCGTGCTTGATCGCTTCGTTGCGGCTCATCTCCATGGAGGTATTGAGCCTGACGCCGCGCTGCTCGAAGAAACGCTCGACGGCGTTGCGCGTGCCCGAGCCGCGCTCGCGCAGGATGAAGTTCTCGTCCACGAGGCGGCTCAGGGGGACGCGGCTGGTGCCCACCAGCGAATGGTCGGGCGGGGCGATGATCACCAGCGGGTTCTGCATGAAGGCCTGCGCCTGCAGTTCGATGTTGTCGGGCGGCGTGCCCATGATCGCCATGTCCGGCACGTTGTCGTGCAGCTGCTGCACCACCTCCTCGCGGTTGGTGACCTCGAGATGAACCTGGGTGCCCGGATGGCGCTTCAGGAACGCCGCCAGCAGGTAGGGCGCGAAGTACTTGCCGGTGCTGGTGACGGTGAGCGCGAGCGTGCCGCGCTTGACGCCCTTCATGTCGTCGAGCACGGACTCGATGTCGCGGAACTGCTGGGCGATGGCGCGGCTGAAGGCGTACACCTCCTTGCCCGCCTCGGTGAGGAAGATCTTCTTGCCCATCTGCTCGAACAGGGGCATGCCGACTTCCTCCTCCAGCTGCTTGATCTGGGTGGAGACCGCGGGCTGGGTCAGATGCAGCTCCTCCGACGCACGGGTGAAGCTGGAATGGCGCGCCACCGCTTCGAGCAGGCGCAATTGGCGAAACGTCACGTTCATGGCCGGGTCCTTTCTGGCGAATCCGAATCCCTCACTCGACCATTCATCCGAGTGAATGGAAACAATAAAAATTATTCATTTTTTATTATGCAATCTCATCCATATAGTTGGCAACAAGGGCGAAAGCACCAGAGCCCGACCCAGGCCAGCTAATGATCAACTGCTGAACCATAAGGAAATCAGATATGAGCCAAGCGACTGCAACCGCACCGGGCGAAGCCCTCAGCGGCCGAGAAGCGGCCCTCGCCCGCCGCCGCGCGCTCTCCCTCAACGGGAAGAGCGCGACCACCGGCGCCAAGAGTGGCGCCCCCAGGAGCGCGACCGAAGCCCGGCTTGCCGCCCGCAGCAGCGCCGCGGCGCAGACCACCCCCACCCCCAGCGCGGCGGCGCCT
>CAYUJV010000182.1:0-3749 GCA_964445085.1 uncultured Burkholderiales bacterium | reverse complement strand
AGCCCGCCCCATCCGCGCGAGGGCGCGCCCGCGCCGCGCCGTACTGGTCCAATCCACGCTGTCAAACAGCATGGGCCGCCGGGGCAGGCCGGAAGCCGGCTGCAAGGCTGACAGTCCAGATCCTAGCGTGCAAGGCGGCGCAGACCTCAGGCGACTGTCCCCAGTCGCCCGAACACTTCGCTCCTGTGCCAGGCAAGCGCGTCTTGATGTGGTGCCATCAGCGGATTGGCCGGCTCAAGGATCGGCCGATCGCGTAGGGCGAGGAGCGGATGGAGGCGAGTTGAAGAAGCCGCCTCCGCAACCAGCACGGTCCTGTCTGGACCGACCGATAGGAACCCCCTGTCGAAGGCCCAGTGGTGTGCCCGGCACAGGCCGATGCCGTTCCTTGGATCATCTGTTCCACTGGCTGACACGGGAACGATATGTGCAGCTTCCAGTTCGGCTATCCGGTCGTCAATGGCAAGGCCACCACCACACACCGCACAGTCCCGATAGTTTGCGAGCACGATCCGTGAGAACGCCCTTGCCCGCGCGTGGCGTTCCGTGATTTTTATGCCTTTCCGCTGCGCAAAAGCCTGGAACGGCAATTGAGTAGACTTTTTCAGTTCTTCTTCGGCTTGCTGGATTTCTTCATAGGTGATTTTTTGTCCAGTGCTGGTCAGACTGCCCCATCGTGCAGGGAAAAGCTGCCTGAGCAGCGCATCTCCCCCGGATCCCTGCCTGACCAGTGTGATGCGATAATGCAGATCCTTCGTGACAGATCGTTCGATAACGACCACGTCACCGGCCGCGGTCTCGCGGTCCCATGTACCTAGGTCGGTGATCCTGCGTTCGCCCGGGCGGGTTCCGCCCCACGTCTGCGTCTGGAAGCGTGGCCGCGCGACACCAAGGATTGTGTCGCCAATGCGCAGGATGGCGGTGAACCGGACCTCGCTTGCCGGGAAGATGTGCGCGATGTCCTTTGGCACCACGAACCCGGCCTGGTGCCCGGTACGCTGGCCTGAGTCGTTGCGGGTGAGCACCTTGTAGACAGGTTCCTCCCACTCGCTGTCCTGAACCAGAACGTCGGTCATGATGACCTGCCGGCAAGGAAATCTTGGACCCGGTTGACAGTGGCGGCCGGATCGCCACGAAGCTCGCACTCCCACACCGTGAGAACCCTCCAGCCTGCAGCACCCAGTGCGTCGGCATTTCGCTTGTCGCGCGCCATGTTCGCCCGGATCTTCTCCTGCCACCATTCGGGCCGCGTTGCTGGCCACCTGAACAGCCGGCAGCCATGGCCATGCCAGAAGCAGCCATGGACGAACACCACGGCCTGCCACTTGGGAAATACGATGTCCGGTCGCCCTGGGAGACGCCTGTCATGCAGGCGGTAGCGCAGCCCACGCCCATGCAGGGCCCGGCGCAGGAGCATTTCGGGGCGGGTGTCCCTGCCCCGTATGCCGGCCATCATCCGGCTGCGGACAGCCGGGGCGACAACGTCAGCCACGCGCGGCCTGCGCCTCCGCCGGCATGAGGAACGGCAGCAGGTGCTGCGCGACCGCGGCGACCACCGGTACCGCAACGGAATTGCCGAACTGGCGATAGGCCTGGGTGTCCGACACCGGAATGACGAACCGCGACTCGCGCCCAGCGTCGAAGCCCATCAGCCGCGCGCATTCGCGGGGGGTCAGCCTGCGCGGCGGCCCGGATGGCCGGCGGATGAGAATTTCCGAGCCATCCTTGAAGTACCTGGCGGAGAGGGTCCTGGCCACGTCATCCGGACCGACCAGGCCGAAGCCGAAGCCGTTGCCTTTCGCACGATGCTTGGCGGCATAGTTGCGCAGGTACTGCCACAGGTGTTCGCTCAGGACATAGCGTTCCAACACGCGGCCATGCGGACCGGCCGTGTAAGGCGGTTCGGGCGGCTCCGACCCATCCTCGGGATGCAGGATGGAACCCAGCCTCGGACTGGCATCCGGTACCGGAATGTCCTCAAGGCTGAACGCGTTGCTGTCCCGCAGGCCGACAATGACGATCCGCTCGCGGTGCTGGGGGACCCATGCGCGCGCATCGATGACCTTCCAGACGATGTTGTAGCCCAGCTCCTCGCGAAGGACGTGCTGGATCACCCGGAAAGTCCTGCCCCTGTCATGGGTGACCAGGTTGCGGACATTTTCGAGCAGGAAAGCGCGTGGCCGGTGGTGGCGGATGATGCGGGCGACATCGAAGAACAGGTTGCCCTGCTCTGCGCAGGCAAAGCCATGCGGGCGGCCAAGCGCGTTCTTCTTCGATACCCCGGCTATGGAGAATGGCTGGCAGGGAAAGCCCGCAAGCAGCAGGTCATGGCCAGGGACGTCTCGCTCACTGACCTGCGTGATGTCCCCGGCAATATGGTCGCGCGGCGTGTCGGGATAGTTTGCGGAATAGGTGAGCTGTGCGAAGCGATCCCATTCCGAGGTGAACACGCATCGTCCGCCGACCGCGTCAAATGCGCGCCGCAGGCCGCCTATGCCGGCAAACAGGTCGATGAAGGTGAAGCGCGGGCGCGAGGGCTGGGCGAGGGCAAGGCACGGCTGGTCAGCGAATGGTGGCCGGTGCCTCTGGAGCCTGCGGGCACGGGTCGGGGCGATGTACTGCACGGGCAACCCCCCTACTGCCTCATTCGCGCACCCCGTGGCAGAGGAACAGACCAAGCACAAGGCACTCTCTGTCCGGATTGGAGCGGTTATCCACAATCAATCCGGGCTCAGGCCACATACCGCTCCCTTGCCCGCACCCGCTGGCGCCAGTCCTCGATCCAGCCGACGCGCGGATAGTCCTGCTTCCCGCGCGCCTCGAAGAACTCCATGTAGGCGAACAGCGGAATGTCGGCCCAGCTGAAGCGGTCGCCGCAGATCCACTGGTTGTCGCCCATCTGCCGCTCGAGCCAGGCCAGCCGGTCGAGCGCGATGGCAAGGAAGTCGCCGGCCGCCTCGGCGCGCGGCAGGAGCTTCCGGCCCTCGAAGAACTTGCGCGCGCGCCCGGCCTGGAAGGCGATGCCCAGCGGCACGCCGATCTCGAGGTCCAGCCGCCGCGCCCACATGCGCGTCTGGGCCCGTTCGGCGACCGTCGCCCCGATGAGCGGCCGCTCGGGGGCAATCTCGTCCAGATATTCGGCAATCGCGCCGATCTCGCAGATCACCTGCCCGTCGTCGGTCTCGAGCGCCGGGATGGTGCCGGCCGGATTGATGCGCGCCACATAGTCGCCGGTGCGGCTTTCATTCTGCACGATATCGATCTCGACCCGCTCATAGGGCAGGCCCTTCTCGGCCAGTGCCAGGCGCGCGGCGTGCGGGTTGGGGCCAAGGCCGTCATAGAGCTTCATTGCCTGCCTCCCCGGTTGCGTGATGCAACCCGACTGCCCCCTTGCCCATGGCCGGGCGCGCGCGCAAGCCAGCAGCCATGACCGCCCCGCGCCGCGACTTTGCGCTTGTCTTCCTGGCGCTGCTGGTGGTGGCGATGGGCAACACCGCGCTGCAGTCGATCCTGCCCGCACTCGGCCGGGCGCTCAGGCTTCCCGACATCGCGGTGGCGCTGTTCTTCTCGCTCTCGGCCCTGGTGTGGACCTTCGCCGCGCCGCGCTGGGCGCGCCGCTCGGACCGCGAGGGGCGCAAGCGAATCATCCTGGTGGGGCTGTCGGGCTTTGCGGTGGCGACGCTGGCGGGCGCGCTGGTGGTCCATGCCGGCCAGGCGGGCTGGCTGGCGCCGGCGGCGCTGGTGGCGGCGCT
>CAYUJV010000181.1:0-3809 GCA_964445085.1 uncultured Burkholderiales bacterium | reverse complement strand
GGTTTCGGTCGCGCCGCCCGGGGTGTAATCGGACAGGCGCAGCGGCAGGCGCAGCTGCGCGGCACGCGCGCCGAGCAGCGCGCGGTCGGCGAGGACCACCAGGGGATAGCTGCGCGCCTCCTGCGCCAGCATCACGCACAGGTCGGGGCCGATGCCGGCGGGTTCGCCGCTGGTCAGCGCGAGGGGGGCCGACGAAGGTGCGGACACGGGCGCAGCGGCCACGGCGTCGCTCGCGGAATCAGCGGTCGTCCAGGCGGATCTCGACGTAGGCCTGGTCGCGCAGCTGGCGCACGAATTCCTGATAGGCCTCGTCCGCCTTGCGCTCGCGGATTTCCATCCGCGCCTGCAGCTTGCGCCGCTCGTCGGTGACGTCCTGCTTGCGCCGCTCCAGCACCTGGATCAGATGCCAGCCGAAGGGCGTCTTGACCGGGTCGCTCAGCCCGCCCACGGGCAGCGCGTCCATGGCGCGCTCGAATTCCGGCACCGTGTCGCCCGGCGACAGCCAGCCCAGGTCGCCGCCCTTCGCCGCCGAAGCGTCCTCGGAATTGAGCCGCGCCAGCTCGGCGAAATCGGCGCCGTGCTCGATGCGGTCCTTGAGGGTCTGCAGCCGCTGTTTCGCATCGGCCTCCGAGGTCAGTTCGTTGACCTTGATCAGGATGTGCCGCGCGTGGGTCTGCTCCACCACCATCGGCACGTCGCGCCCGCGCTTGTCGTTGAGCTTCAGGATGTGGAAGCCGTTCGGGCTGCGCAGGATGTCGCTGACGCCGCCCGGCTGCAGCTTGTCCAACTCCGTCGCGAACAGCTCCGGCAGCCGGCTGGCTTGGCGCCAGCCCAGCTCGCCGCCCTGCAGCGCGTCCGGCGCATCGGAATAGCTGGCGGCGACCTGCCGGAAGTTGGCGCCCCCGCGCAGCTCCGCCAATGCCTTCTCCGCGCGCGCGCGGGCGGCCTGGATCTGCTCCGGGCTGGCCTGCTCCGGCACGCGGATCAGGATGTGGGACAGGTTGTACTCGGTCTCGCCCTTGGCCTGCCCCTGGGGGCTGGACAGGTAATGCTCGACCTCGGCGTCGGTCACGGTGACGCGGTTTTCGGCCTCACGCTCGCGCAGCCGGGAGAGGATGATCTCGTTGCGGATTTCCTCGCGGAATTTGGCGAAGGGGACACCGTCCTTCTCCACCGCCTGCCGGAACTGGTCCAGCCCCATGTTGTTGGAGGCGGCGATGCGCTGGAGGGCGCGGTCGAGCTGCACCTCGTCCACGCGGATGCCGGTCTGCTTGGCGAACTGCAGCTGCACCCGCTCGGTGATCATGCGCTCGAGCATCTGCTTTTCCAGCACGTCCATGGCCGGCAGCGGCACGTTCTGCGCCTTCAGCTGGCGGACGGCCAGCTGCAGCCGCGCGTCCAGCTCGTGCTGGGTGATCACTTCGTCGTTCACCACCGCCACGATGCGGTCCACCGGCTCGATGCGCCCGCGCTCGGCCGCCGCGGCCGGTGCCGACGCGCCCAGCCAGGCGGCGAACAGGAAAAGGAATGAGGCAAGACGGGAAATCGGCATGGTTCAGAAATCTTCCGGATTGTAGGTGCCCAGTTGCGGCTCGCCCTGGCTGTAGCCGGTGATGCTCTGGCGCAGCAGGGACAGGGGATTGGAGCCGAGGTTGCTTAGCCCGGTGAGCTGGAGCTGGATGAAGAAGGCATTGGTGGTCTGCTGGGTCGCGGTGGCGAAGCGGTGCGCCACCAGGCGCAGCGCCCAGCAACCCTTGTTGTATTCGAGGCCGGCCAGACCTTCGAGCAGGCGGCGGTCCTGGATCGAGTAGTTCCAGCGCGCGACACCCGCCCACTGCGCCGTCAGCGGCCACTGGGCCGAGGCGTCGATCTGGCGCAGCGTGTTGCGGTTGAAGCGGTAGCTGAGATTGGCGACCTTGCCCGGCTCCGGGGCATAGCGCGCGCCGACGTTGAAGCGCTGGGTGTGCGCCTCGTTCGGGTTGTATTCCCAGGCGCTGTCCACGCTCCAGCCGGGCGCGACGAGCCCGCCGAGGCTGGCCAGGAAGTCGGAGCGCCGGTCGCGCGGCGCCGCCGCGATCAGCGTCACGCGCGGCACCTGGAAGCTCAGGCGCTGGCCGATCATCGCGCGCAGCCGCTCCTGGCCGGTGGCTGGTTCCAGGTAGCGCGAGGTCAGCGCCAAGGTCAGCTGGTTGGCGTCGCTGATGCGGTCGCTGCCGGAGAAGCGGTTGTCGGAGAAGATCTGCGCGAAGTTGAAATCCGCCTCGCCGCTGTCGAAGCTCGGCAGCTGGCTCTGGTCCTTGTACGGCACGTACAGGTAGTACAGGCGCGGCTCCAGGGTCTGCACCATGGACCGGCCGAACAGGCTGGCGTCGCGCTCGAACACGAGTGCGCCGTCCAGGCTGTAGATCGGCAGGGTGCGCGTCGCGTCGGTGGTGTAGCTGCGCAGGGTGCCGGTGGCATCGGGGCGGCCGAGGGTGGTGCCGTCCAGGCTGTAGTGCGTGTAATGCACGCCGACCTTGGGCGTGAGGTAGCCATAGCTGCGGGTCAGCGGCAGGCTGATGCTCGGATTGACCACCAGCCGCTTGCCGCTCACCAGGGTGTTGCTGCGGAAGTCGGTGTACTCGCCCGCCAGCCGCAGGTCGCTTCCCAGCACGTCCAGCCTGTTGTAGCCGAGCACGACCTGCGGCTCGCGGTCGTAGGGTTCGGTGATGGGCGCGAGCGGATCCTGCAGCACTTGGAAGCGCTGGACGCGGCCCAGGACGTTGAGGCCGCCGCTGGCGTAGTTCAGCACGCCATCGGCGGGCAGCACGCTCTGGGCGGTCTGGGTCACCAGGGTGCTCAGGTCGCGGAAGTAGTTGTTGTCGGACACGCGCTGGATGTTCAGGGCGCCGCTGAAGCCGTAGCCGATGTTCTGCTGGTGCTGGAGGAACAGCGCGCTGCGGTCGGTGCCGGTGACGTTGTCGTTGGGCAGCATCTCCATCTGCAGCGTGCCAGCGTAGTTCGGCTGCAGGTAGCGGAACTCGCCGCCCAGCTGCAGGCCGCGCTTCTGCATGAAGCGCGGCGTGATGGTGGCGTCGTAATTCGGCGCGATGTTCCAGTAATAGGGCAGGGTGAATTCCGTGCCGCTGTTGCCGGTGGTGCCGAAGCTCGGCGCGAGCAGGCCCGACTTGCGCTCCCGGCTCAGCGGAAAGCTGATCCACGGCGTGTACAGCAGCGGCACGCCCATGAATTCCACCCGGGCGTTGCGCGCCACGCCTTCCTGGGTGCTGCGGTCGAGCTGCAGCTGGCCGGCGCGGATGAACCAGTCATCCTGCCCCGGCGCGCAGGTGGTGTAGCTCGCGCCTTCCAGTCGCATCTTGTCCTTGCCGAGGAATTCGGCCTTGGTGGCCTGGCCGCGCCCATGCTCGGCGGCGAGCAGATATTGGGGCTGGTCCATGTGGCCGGTCTGGGTTTCGAGATTGAGCTGCAGCTCGGGGCCCTTGGCCACCGTCGAATCGCTCTGCAATCGGACATTGCCCTGGGCCTGGAGTTCATCCGTGGCGGCGTCGTAGTGCACCTTGTCCGCATTGACGCGCAGGCCCAGCTTGCGCAGCTCCACGTCGCCCTGCGCATCCAGCTCCCGCTCCGGGTGGCCTTGGATCTCCATGGCGCTGACGAAGGCCGGCGTCGGCTCGCCGGAACTCGGGCGGCTCCTGGGCAAGGTCTCGGTCAACTGCAGGGGCGACAAAGGGGCTTCCTCGGCCGGCGCGGGGGCTGCGGGCGGGGCCGACTCCTCGGCCAGCGGCCGCGGCGCGACGGCCGGCGCTGGT
>CAYUJV010000180.1:0-3840 GCA_964445085.1 uncultured Burkholderiales bacterium | reverse complement strand
CGTTGGTGATGCCCTGGCCGAGGGGGCCGGTGGTGGTCTCGACGCCGGGGGTGTAGCCGTATTCGGGGTGGCCCGGAGTCTTGGAGTGCAGCTGACGGAACTTCTTCAGCTCGTCCATGGGCAGGTCGTAGCCGGTCAGGTGCAGCAGGGAATAGATGAGCATGGAGCCGTGGCCGTTGGACAGCACGAAGCGGTCGCGATCGGCCCACTTGGGATTGGTCGGGTTGTGGCGCAGGTGGTGGTTCCACAGAACTTCGGCGATTTCCGCCATGCCCATGGGGGCGCCGGGGTGGCCGGAGTTGGCTTTCTGCACGGCGTCCACTGACAGCATGCGGATCGCGTTGGCGAGTTCTTTGCGAGTTGCCATGTCAAAACATCCTTATTGTTGAGAAATCCTACCCACCGGTCGTCGCCACGATGGCGGTGACGGCCGGGGAAATCCGGTACTGCTGGTGTCGCGCCCGGTGGAGCCGATCCGGCGCGTGCGAGGAGTGATCCAGGCCTTCCAGCTGCGCCCCGCTTCTGCGGCGGAGTCTTAAATTAAGCGAAAGCTTAAATTATCTCTTACTTGCCGAAGGCTTGGCAACAGAAGATTAAATAAGATGTTTCAATGGCTTACATAAGGAAAAATGGCGTCGGGGCGGACCTGCGGCGGGCGGCCGCAAGGGGCGTGGCGTGGCCCGCCGGCCCCAGGGGCGCAGTCAGCGCACCGCGCGCACCCAGTCCCGCCACTGCTCGAAGGTCGGGCCGTGCCAGGAGGCGATGACCGAACGCTTCCAGGGATTGGCGCCCCAGAAGTCGTCCTGCTCCAGCGTGGCCATGCGGCCGCCGGCTTCCTCCAATATGAGCGCGCCGGCGGCGTAGTCCCACAGCTTCTGTCCGCCGTGCAGGTAGACATCGATGCGGCCGGCGGCCGCGAAGCACCAGTCCAGGGCGCTGGAGCCGAAGTTGCGCTGGGAGCTGTAGGGCGGCCGGGAGGCCAGCTCGGCAGCGAGCCTGCGGTCGAGCCGCTTGAGGTCGACCCCGGCCATCGCCGCCTTGAGGTTGCGCGGCGGGCGCTCCTTGATCGGCAGGCGCTCGCCGTTGAGAAAGGCGCCCTGGCCGCGCTCGGCCCAAAACATCTCGTCCAGTTCCGGCGCATAGATCACGCCGATCTCGGCGCGGCCCGCGCGCATGAGGGCGATGGAGACGCCGAAGTAGGGCAGGCCGTTGACGAAGTTGGAGGTGCCGTCGATGGGGTCGATGACCCAGATGCCGGCGTGCCCGGCCTCCCACAGGCGCTGCTGCTCCTCGCTGCTCATCTCCTCCCCCAGCACCGGGTAGTCGGCGATGGCGCGCAGCCCCTTGACCAGCGCGGCCTGCGCCTCGGTGTCGGCCACCGTGCACAGGCTGCCGTCCACCTTGTGCTCGTGGGCGACGCGCAGGTAGCGCGGCACGATCTCATGCTGGGCGACCTGCTTGGTGACCTGGATGATGGCGTTGAGCATGTCCTTGAGCCTGTAGCCAAGTAGCCTGTAGCCGGTAGCTCGTAGCTGGTAGCAATAAGGTGCGCGCGAAGCGCGCTCGTTAAAAGCTACCGGCTACCCGCTACCGGCTACCGGCTACTAGCTACAGGCCATCCTCCCTCCATTTGATCGAACAGCCCATGCTCGGGATCTGCTCGGCCGGGCCCTTGCCGGTGCGCGCCACCTGCAACATGGCCTCGTACAGGTCGCGGCGCGCGCCTTCGGGCGCCGTTTCCTTGCGCGACTCGTCGAGCCGTCCGCGGTACTGCAGTTCGAGATTGGCGTTGAAGCCGAAGAAGTCCGGGGTGCATACCGCGCCGTAGGCCCTGGCCACCGCCTGGCTCTCGTCCCACACGTAGGGGAAGGGGTAGGCGTACTGTTCGGCGATGCGTTTCATGTTCTCGAAGCTGTCATCCGGGTAGGTGGTCGCGTCGTTGGAGTTGATGGCGATCACGCCCACGCCCTGGGCCTGCAGGTCCTTCGCGTCGCGGACGATGCGCTCGCGCACCGCCTTGACGTAGGGGCAGTGGTTGCAGATGAACATGACCAGAAGCCCGTTCGGGCCCTTGGCCGTCGCCAGCGAGTGACGCCTGCCGTCGGTGCCGGGCAGGTCGAAGTCGATCGCCTTGCGGCCGAAATCGCACACAGGGGTGGTGAGGCTGACCATGGTTCGTGCTCTTGAGTGGTTACGGGTGGTTCCGGAACCTGCAGTGTATAACGCGATGCCGCGCTTTCACCACTGGCCGCTTCCTGCGCGCGGCTTGGAGGGGCGCCGGTCGCGTGCTAGCATCGGCCATCGCCGAGTCGGCGGCGTGCCCCGCTCGGCCGCGCCCGGGCCAGCTGCCGGCGGCAATGGCAAGGGAAGCCGGAGGAAACGGCCATGACAAAGACAATCACCTTCCTGCTCGGCGGCCTGCTGCTGGGCTTGAGCGCCCTGGCCCATGCCGAGACGCCGCGCGCCGAAAATGCCGCGACGCCCCTCGAACTGGGGGTGTTCCCCTACCTCAGCACCCGCGCCATCCTCGGCGTCTACCAGCCCCTGCAGCAGTATCTGCAACAGCAGCTCAAGCGGCCGGTGCTCGTGGTGACGGCGCCCGACATGCGCACCTTCGTCGAACGCACCCAGGCCGGGGCCTATCCCTTCATCGTGACCGCGCCGCATTTCGCGCGCCTCGCACAGCAGGACGCCGGCTATCGGCCGCTGCTGCGCGCCAAGCGCGACCTGGTGGGGATCGTGCTGGTGGCCGACGACGGTCCGGTGCGCAGACTCGCCGACCTGCGCGGCAAGACCGTGGCGGTGCCGGACAAGCTGGCCATCATCACCCAGCTCGGCCTGGCGCTGCTGCGGGACAACGGGCTGATGCCCGGCCGGGACGTGACCATGGAGGAAATGCCCTCCCACAATTCGGCGGTGATCGCGGTGAAACAGGGCGCGGTGGCCGCGGCCATCGTGTCGGCGACGGCCTTCGGCCAGCTGCCGGCGGACCAGAAGGCGGGGGTGCGCATCCTCGGCCAGACCGCCCAGGTGCCGCACGTGATGCTGCTGGCGCGGCGCGACGTGCCGCAGCGCGACGTGGACCGATTCGTCCGTGTGGTGCAGGCCTTCGTCGAAACCACGCCCGAGGGCGGCAGGTTCATCGATACCCTGGGCTACCTTGGCCTGCGGGCGCCGACCGAGGCCGAGCTGCGCAGCCTGGACGTCTATCTCGATCCGTTGCGGGCCAGCCTCGACGCGCCGCACTGAGCCCGCCCCGCCGTGCGTGTCCCGCGTTTTTACTGTGCCCCGCCGCTGTCCCCCGGCGCGCGGGTGACCCTCCCGCCGGAGGCGGCCCATCACGCCATCCGCGTGCTGCGCATGGGCGAGGGCGATCTGCTGCGCCTGTTCGACGGCAGCGGCCGCGAGTTCCAGGCGCGCATCCTGCGCATCGAAAAGCAGGCGCTCAGCGCCCTGGTGGAAACCGAGCTGACCAATGACCGGGAATCGCCGCTGCGCGTCGTGCTCGCCCAGGGTATTTCCAGCGGCGACCGTATGGACTACACGCTGCAGAAGGCGGTGGAACTGGGCGTGGCCGAAATCCGCCCGATCCACACCGAGCGCAGCGTGGTGAAGCTCAGCGGCGAGCGCGCCCTGAAACGCCTTGCGCACTGGCAGAGCGTGGTGATCGCGGCCTGCGAGCAGTGCGGGCGCAGCGTGGTGCCCGAGGTGCATGCGGTCAGCGGCTTCGGCGAGTGGCTCGCCGGCGAAGCCGCCGACGCCTGCCGCATCGTGCTCGCCCCGGAGGCGGAGACGCGGCTGGCCGAGCTGCCGCGGCCGGCGGTGCCGGTGGTGCTGCTG
>CAYUJV010000179.1:0-3850 GCA_964445085.1 uncultured Burkholderiales bacterium | reverse complement strand
CATGGCTCCATTCTCTCAAGAGTTGAAGCCTCCTCAAAACCCGGGGCGATTCACCTTGCCCTTCTCGAACAGCACGATCGTGGTTGTGGCGAACAGGGGCTTGGCCATTTCCCACCCGGTGGGGGGCACTGGGGATGAGTGTGGTGTAGATGGCCGCGAGGGTTTGCCAGTGGCCTAGCACTTCGGCCTTGAATTGCTCGAAGTAGGCGCAGTCTTTCGCCTCGAACACCACCGGTTGCCGCTCGAAGTTAACCGCCTTGCCGTCGAGTCGTTTTGCCTGCGTCTTGGCCGGCCCGGGATTGGCCGAGCCGGGCTGGCGCACGCCGGTGCCGCCCAGACCGCTGGCCAGTTTTGCAGCTAAGTGATTGAAATACTGGATAAACCGAGCCCCGGCTTTCCGTATACCCCCCAAAAGGAGTATACTGCGCCCTCGAGCTGCATTTTCTAGCCTTCGAACGTATCCGTGAAACGCAGCTATCACTATCACGTCTATGTGATCGAGCTATCCAGGGACGTGCTCTACAAGGCCCGGTTCAAGAAAGCCAACCCCGATTACGTTCCGGGCATGCCCTGCGTCTATGTCGGCATGACGGGTTTGGACCCCGATGTCCGCTTCGACAAGCACAAGGCGGGCATCCAGGCCAACCGCTACGTGCAGGAATTCGGCTTGCGCCTGCTGCCCGAGCTGTACGAGGTCTATAACCCGATGCCCTACGACGGCGCGCGGGAGATGGAGGTGGAGCTGGCGATCGGCCTGCGCGAGGCGGGCTATGGCGTGTGGCAGGCGTGAGCTCGGGTTGTCGAGCCGGCGTGCCCGCGGATGACCGGTTTTGGTGATGCGTGTTTTGGTGAGGACCCTATGAACGAAATCCTGCAATACCTCAAGAATCGTGGCGAGCAACTCGATACCGAGATCGCCGGTGCCACCGGCATGTCGCTGGCCAACGTGCGCCGCCATCTGGCGGAAATGGCGGCCAAGGGCGAGGTGATGACCTGCCATTCGACCCGCTACGTGAAGGGCCGCAAGGTCGAGGGCATGAGCTGCCGCCTGGTGGGATACATTCCGCCCGCCGCCCCGGGCCGCAAGGCGAAATCGCAGCTGAAGCTGTCGTAGTTCGGCCGTCTTTCCCGCGGCTCGTCGAACTTGTCCCTCTCCCGCAACGGGAGGGGGAACCTGCCACGGGCCCATTTCACCCGACTGTCACCCGCTTCCCCGATGGGGAGCAAGGATGAAAAGCAACGCCGGTGCGCCCGGGGCCTACACCGGCTGCGCCTGCCGCATCCAGGCGAGGTAGTCCGCCACCCCTGCCGTGTTCTCCGCCGGCGACCAGGGCGCGAAGTCGTGCTCGGGTGTTGGGACGTAGGCGCCTTCTTTCACTTCCAAACCGATCGTGCCCGCTTGCATGCACACGTAGGCATGCCAAGTCTTGGGCGGGATCTCCACCGCCGGTGTCGCGGCGGCGACCCCGGCGGGCGCCATCACCGTGCGCTGCGTCACGCGGCCGGCGTCGTCGAAGATCAGCAGGTCGAGCCGTCCGTGCAGCACCACGAAAAATTCCCACTTGTGCGCCTCGGCATGCCGATGCGGGCGCATGTAGGTGCCCGGCTCGGTGGCGATGAACAGCCGCTGCACGGCGGCGTCCAGGCGCTCGTGCACGTTGAGGTGCGCGCGCAGGCGCGGCGCCTGGGCGGCCTTGGCGGCAAGGGCGTGCAGGTCGGCGGCGGTGATGGTCTTGATCATGGGCGGTGTCGTATTGGGTTGAAGAAGAGTGACGTATCTTGAACAGGTCCGTGGCGGAGAGCAATGGCCGGGCATGAACGCGCCGGTGCATGGTTCCCCGGCCGTGAGGATGCTGCTTTCCCCGCGGAATGGATTTGGTTACAGTGCGAGTGACCCCCTATCGCTTCCATGAACGACTTGCCCGAACCCTACGACCGAATTTTTCTGCTGAGCCACATGCGTGCCTACACCAGCCTGGCCGGGCACATCCTCGGCTCGCACCCGCAGATCAACGGCTACTACGAGATGCATCTCAGCTACGAGGATGTCGCCGCGCTGGAGGAGCAGCGCGCGCTGTTCCTGCAGGGCGATGCGCTCAAGCCCGGCAGCCGCTACCTGTTCGACAAGTTGCTGCACAACGACTATCGGCTGCTGCCCGGGCGCTTGGGACTGGCCGATCTCAAGGTGCTCATCTCCGTCGCGGAGCCGGAGCACACCATCCGGAGCATCGTCCATCTGTTTGCGCAAAAGCCGGCGGGGGAGCTGTATGCCTCGCCGGTGGAGGCGGCGAACTACTACATGGCGCGGCTTCGGGCGCTGGCCGAATTCGCGCAGGCAACCCCGGGCTATTTCTATTTCGACGCTGAGCTGTGGCAGCGCGCGCCGGAGCGGCTGCTGCCCAAATTGACCGAGTGGCTGGAACTGGATGCGCCCTTGAGCGAGCGCTATCGGACCTTCAGCCAGACCGGCAAGGCAGGCAAGGGCGATTCGTCGCGGCGGATTCACAGTGGGGCGATCGACCGGGTGAAAAGCGACTACTCCCATGTGGTGGTGCCGGAAGAAGTGCTGCGGGCGGCATGGCAAATCTATCGCGAGTGCCGCGACCGGATGGTGGCTCATGCCGCAGGGGCTGTCTTGGCTTAGGGAACCTCTGCAAAAATACTGCGCAGCCCGTCTGGCCGCCTGCGATGCTCGCTGTACTCGCTTGTACAGGTGCGCTTCTCGGCGGCCAGCCGGGCTTGCTCGCTACCTTTTGCAGAGGTTCCTTAGAACAGGCTGTCCCAGGCATCCCGCTCCGCCCGGTAATTCAGCAGGGCCTCGATGATCTGCAACCTGCGCTGCGCGCGGTGCCCGGCTGACTGGATCTGGCGCCAGGCGGCGGCATGCTCGCCGAAGTTGCGATCGATGTTGGCGATGAAGGCGCGCACCTGGCCCAGTGCATGGGCGAGCCGTGCCTCGTCCAGCCACCAATGGCCGGCGTGGAACACCAGGTCGTTCAGCTTCCGATTTTGCTCGACGATGGCGTCGTGCTTCTGCTGGTACAACGCCAGCATCTCTTTTTCCTTCTCGTCGACCACGGCTTCGACCACCTCGCGGGGGAAGGGCGCATTCACGTCGGCCCGCTGCACCAGTGCTTCCGCGGAGAACAGCATCAGGTCGCCAAAGAACTGGCGCTCGAATTCGTCCGCGAGGTCGATGGCGCCTTCACCCACTTCCACCCCCGGCCGGAAGTCGTCGCCCAGGCCCGCCTCGGTGATGCGCCGGTGCAGGTTGGGCATGTTGAACGAGGCGAAGCGCGGCCCGATCTCGGCGGCGATCAGCCGCCCGGCGGTGGGGCCGGACATGCGCAGGCGCAGATGGCCGAAGGGGATGACGTATTTCAGCCCGGCGTAGCTGGCGATGGTGTTGCCGGGGTAGATGGTGCGCGCCGGGCTGAGCCGGGTGAAATCGCCCTGGTACGCAAACCAGGTCTTGCGCGTGAGATGCTCGCCGAAGAAGAAGGCGTTCAGCCGTCCCGCGAAATCCGCAAGGCAGGCGATATGGTCGTGGCCGCCCGCAAGCCGGCAGGGGTAATCGAAGGTCGCCTGCCCGTGCTCGAAGCCGAACAGCCCGGCCAGGTCGTGGTAGGCGGCGTCGCCCGGCTTCTCCCGCGCGCCGTGGAACTGGCAGGGCTGGCTCGCCCCCAGTGTCGCGAGGCGGGAGAAAAACGCGGTCACGTCCTCCAGAAAATTCGCCGCCATCACCGAGGGCGACACCGGCGGGTCGCCCACCATCTTGCCGGTGAGCAGGAGGGTGTCGGTGCTGCGGAGGATTCTGTCGATGGCGTGGAAATAGTTCAGCGCGCCCACG
>CAYUJV010000178.1:0-3892 GCA_964445085.1 uncultured Burkholderiales bacterium | reverse complement strand
CAGGGCCTGCTCCCCGTTCGCCGCGGTGCGCACGGCGAAGCCGCGGCGCGCGAGGGCGCGCGCCAGCACCGCGGCGAGCGTGGGGTCGTCGTCCACCAGCAGCAGATCCTGCGCCGCCTCAGTCATGGTCGGCGCCTGCCAGGGGAAGCGAGGCCTCGGTGCAGCCGCCGCCCTCCGCGCGATTAGACAGGCGCACCGAGCCGCCCAGGCGTTCGATGGTGGCATTGGCGAGGAACAGGCCGATGCCCAGGCCCGCATCGGAGCGCTCCGGCAGGAAGGTCTTGCCTGCCGCCGCGATCACCTCCGGCGCCAGCCCCGGGCCCCGGTCGAGGATGCGCAGGACCACCTGGCCATCCCGCGCCTCGGCTTCCAGCTCGATGCCGGCGGGCGACACCCGCGCGGCATTGTTGAGCAGGTTGAGCAGCGCCTGCTCCAGGGTGCTGTCGATGCTGATCGCGGCAGAGGCATCGAGCAGGATGCGCACGCTAAGCGGCGTCTTCGGCCATAGCAGCTGCCAGCGGTCGGCCAGCTCGCGCACGTAGGCCGCCACGGAGACGCGATGCTTCTCCTCCGCGTGCAGCTGGCCCACCGAATCCACCAGGCGCTGCAACACGTTCTTGCACTGCACGACCTGGTTGCGGATCAGCGTCAGCTGCGGCCCCAGCTCCGGGTCGTTGGCATAATCCTCCTGCAGGTCCTTGGCCACCACCGCCACCGTGGCGAGCGGCGTGCCCAGTTCGTGCGCGGTGCCGGCGGCGAGGGTGCCAAGGGCGACGATGCGCTCGTTGCGCAGGGTCTCCTCCCGCGCCGCGGCGAGTTCGCGCTCGCGCTCGCGCAGGCTGCCGGCGATGCGCTGCACGAAGAAGGTGATCAGCAGCGCGCTCACCACGAAATTGAGCCACATGCCGATGACGTGCATGCCGAACTGCGCATCCTCGACCGCATGCACGTGCAGCGCGTGCTCGTGGCCGCCCATCAGCGTCGTCATCGGCGTCTGGTGCTCCATGCCGGGCAGCGGCACGTAGTAATAGAGCAGCAGCGTATAGCAGGCCACGGTGGTGGCAGCAGTCAGCCAGGCGTAGCCGGCCGACAGCAGCGCCGCCGCGATCGACAGGGGAAGCAGGTAGACGGAAACGAAGGGGTTGGTCGCGCCGCCGGTGAAATAGAGCAGCATGGACAGCGCCGCCACGTCCACCAGCAGCTGCGCGAACAGCTCCGGCTCCGCCACCGGGCGCGGCGAGGCGAAGCGCAGCCAGGTCACCGCGGTCAGCCCGGCGAGGGTGCCGATGATGGCGAGGATGGGCGCCAGCGGCAGCTCGAGCTTGAGCCAGAACACGGCGACACCGAGCGCGGCCAGCTGGCCGCCGATTTCGATCAGGCGCAGGAACTGCAGGCGGCGCAGGCTGTGCGCCGCGGTATGGGTGGCCATCGCGGGAAATCCGGGCGAGAAAACGGGATTCTACCGCCTGCCGCGCCCGGCCGCGGCTGCGGCAAATTGTCGCGCAGGCTGGGTCTGAAAGCCCGGCATGGCGGCAGAAGCCGTAGCGAGCGGCGTGAGCCTGAACCGAGAAGCGCAGCCGTACAGATCGTACGGCGAGCATCGCAGGTTCAGGCTCACGCCGCGCAGTAGGCTTATGCCGCCATGCCTAGCTGAGGCGACCGTGGCAGTGCTTGTACTTCTTCCCCGACCCGCAGGGGCAAGGATCGTTGCGTCCGACCTTGTCGCCGCCGCGCACGAAGGGCACGTGCTCGGCTTCGCCCTCGCCCCCGGTCTGGCCCAGCGCCTCGTCGTAGTCGGCATGGTGGTACTGGACGTTTTCCGGCTCGGTGTGGGCGTCGACGACTTCCACGTCTTCGGCGCTGCGGATCTGCACCGTCATGGTGATGCGGGTGACTTCGTGCTTCACCGTGTCCAGCAGGTAGGAGAACAGTTCGAAGGCTTCGCGCTTGTATTCCTGCTTCGGCTGCTTCTGCGCGTAGGAGCGCAGGTGGATGCCCTGGCGCAGGTGATCCAGCGCCGCGAGATGCTCGCGCCAGTGGGTATCCAGGCTCTGCAGCATGATGCCGCGCTCGAAATGATGCATCGCCTCCTTGCCCACGGCATCGACCTTGGCCTGGTAGTGGGCATGCGCGGCTTCGAGGATTTTCGCCAGCAGGCCTTCCGGATCCAGCTTGCTGTCCTGCTCCAGCCACTGGCGGGCGGGGACATCGAGCGACAGCTCGGCCTTGAGGATCTTCTCCAGGCCCGCCACGTCCCACTGTTCTTCCACGCTCTCCGGCGGCAGATGCTGGAAGAACAGGCTGCGGATCACGTCCTCGCGCATGGCGGTCATGGTGTCCGAAATGTCGGTGGCTTCCAGCAGCTCGTTGCGCTGCTCGTAGATCACCTTGCGCTGGTCGTTGGAGACGTCGTCGTACTCCAGCAGCTGCTTGCGGATGTCGAAGTTGCGCGCCTCGACCTTGCGCTGGGCGTTCTCGATCGCGCGCGTGACCCAGGTGTGCTCGATCGCCTCGCCTTCCGGCATGTTGAGGCGCTGCATGATGGCGGCGACCCGGTCGGAAGCGAAGATCTTCAGCAGCGGGTCTTCCAGCGACAGGTAGAAGCGGCTGGAACCCGGATCGCCCTGGCGTCCGGCGCGGCCGCGCAGCTGGTTGTCGACGCGCCGCGACTCGTGGCCGACGATGTGCAGGCCGCCGAGGGAGATCACGTGGTCATGGCGCTTCTGCCATTCGGCGCGGATGGCGGCGATGCGCTCTTCCTTCTGCGCCTCGGTCAGGGTGTCGTCGTTGGTGATGGCGTCGATATCGCCCTGCGGGTTGCCGCCGAGCACGATGTCGGTGCCGCGGCCGGCCATGTTCGTGGCGATGGTGATCATGCCCGGCTTGCCGGCCTGGGCCACGATCTGCGCCTCGCTCGCGTGCTGCTTGGCGTTCAGCACCTGGTGCGGCAGCTTCTCCTTCTTCAGCAGGCCGGAGAGGAATTCGTTGATCTCGATGGAAGTCGTGCCGACCAGCACCGGCTGGCCGCGGCCTTGGCAGTCGCGGATGTCCGCGATCACCGCCTGGTATTTCTCCGGTGCCGTGCGATAGACCAGGTCCAGGTGATCCTTGCGCACCATCGGCCGGTGGGTCGGGATCACCACCGTTTCCAGGCCGTAGATCTGCTCGAATTCGTAGGCTTCGGTGTCGGCGGTGCCGGTCATGCCCGCCAGCTTGGAATACATGCGGAAGTAGTTCTGGAAGGTGATCGACGCCAGCGTCTGGTTTTCCTTCTGGATCGGCACGCCCTCCTTCGCCTCCACCGCCTGGTGCAGGCCGTCCGACCAGCGGCGGCCCGACATGAGGCGGCCGGTGAACTCGTCGACGATGACCACCTCGCCGTCCTGCACCACGTAGTGCTGGTCGCGGTGATAGAGCGCGTGCGCGCGCAGCGCGGCATACAGGTGGTGCATGAGGGCGATGTTGGCCGGCTCGTACAGGCTGCTGCCAGGCGGCAGCAGGCCGGCCTCGGTCAGCAATTGCTCGGCGTGCTCGTGGCCTTCTTCGGTGAGCACCACCTGGTGCGCCTTGAGGTCCACGCTGTAGTCGCCCGGGCCGTTCTCCTCCTCCTGCTTGACCAGGCGCGGCGCAAGCACGTTCACCCGGGTGTACAGCTCGACATTGTCCTCCGACTGGCCGGAGATGATCAGCGGCGTGCGCGCCTCGTCGATCAGGATCGAGTCCACCTCGTCGACGATCGCGAAGTTGTGGCCCCGCTGGACCATCTCCCCCGCTTCATAGACCAGGTTGTCGCGCAGGTAGTCGAAGCCGAACTCGTTGTTCGTGCCGTAGGTGATGTCGCTGCCGTAGGCCTTGCGGCGGGCGGCCGAGCCGAGATCGTGCTGGATGATGC
>CAYUJV010000177.1:3837-4142 GCA_964445085.1 uncultured Burkholderiales bacterium | reverse complement strand
TGTATTTCGAGCCGCTGACCCTGGAGGACGTGCTGGAGATCGTGCGCATCGAGAAACCCAAGGGCGTGATCGTCCAGTTCGGCGGCCAGACCCCGCTTAAGCTCGCGCGCGACCTGGAAGCCAATGGCGTGCCCATCATTGGGACAACCCCCGACGCCATCGACTGCGCCGAGGACCGCGAGCGCTTCCAGAAGCTACTGCACGAGCTGGGTCTGCTGCAGCCGCCGAATCGCACCGCGCGCAGCGCCGAAGACGCGCTGCGTCTGGCCGAGGAAATCGGCTATCCGCTGGTGGTGCGCCCGTCC
>CAYUJV010000177.1:0-3805 GCA_964445085.1 uncultured Burkholderiales bacterium | reverse complement strand
CACGAGCAGGCCGACCTGGAGCGCTACATGCGCGAGGCGGTGAAGGTCTCCAACGACTCGCCGGTGCTGCTCGACCGCTTCCTCAACGACGCCATCGAGGTGGACGTGGATGCCATCTGCGACGGCAAGCAGGTCCTGATCGGCGGCATCATGGAGCACATCGAGGAAGCCGGCGTCCATTCCGGCGACTCCGCCTGTTCGCTGCCGCCCTTCAGCCTGAGCCAGAAAATCCAGGACGAGCTGCGCGCACAGACCGTGAAACTCGCCCATGCCCTGAACGTGGTGGGCCTGATGAACATCCAGTTCGCCATCCAGAACGAAACGATCTACGTGCTGGAAGTGAACCCGCGCGCCTCGCGCACCGTGCCCTTCGTGTCCAAGGCCTGCGGCCTGCCGCTGGCCAAGATCTCCGCGCGCTGCATGGCCGGCCGCAGCCTCAAGGAACAGGGCGTGGAGAAGGAAGTGGTGCCGCCCTACTACTCGGTGAAGGAGGCGGTGTTCCCCTTCGTCAAGTTCCCGGGCGTCGATCCGATGCTGGGGCCGGAGATGAAATCCACGGGCGAGGTGATGGGCGTGGCCGCCACCTTCGGCGAGGCCTTCGTCAAGTCCCAGCTCGCAGCCGGCACCAAGCTGCCCAAGGGCGGCAAGGTGTTCATCAGCGTCAAGCCCCAGGACAAGATCAAGTCGGTGGACGTGGCGCGCAATCTGGCCGAACTCGGCTTCACCCTGTGCGCCACCCGCGGCACCGCCGCCGTGCTGCAGGGCGCCGGCCTGTCGGTGCAGGTGGTCAACAAGGTGCCGGAAGGCCGCCCGCACATCGTGGACATGATCAAGAACCGCGAGATCGCCATGATCGTCAACAGCGTCGAGGACAAGCGCGCGATCCAGGATTCGGCGGCGATTCGCGCCGCCGCCCTGGCTCACCGCGTGACCTATTTCACCACCCTGTCCGGCGCCCGCGCCGCCGTGACCGGCATGCAGCACATGCAGGAGCTGTCCGTGTTCGACCTGCAGGGCCTGCACGCCCGCCTCAAGCAACCCGTTTAGATACCCGGCTCAAGCAAGGAGAAGACCATGAGCAAGGTTCCCATGACCGTCGCCGGCGCGGAAAAACTGCGCGCCGAACTGCACACCCTGAAGACCGTGGAACGCCCGAACGTGATCAACGCCATCGCCGAGGCGCGCGCCCATGGCGATCTTTCGGAAAACGCCGACTACGACGCCGCCAAGGAGCGTCAGAGCTTCATTGAGGGCCGCATCGCCGAGCTCGAGGGCAAGCTGGCCAATGCCCAGATCATCGACCCCAAGCTGCTCGACGCGGAAGGCAACGTGGTATTCGGCGCCACCGTGGACCTCGAGGACCTGGAGAGCGGGCAGAAAGTGACCTACCAGATCGTGGGCGACGACGAGGCCGACATCAAGGAAGGCAAGATCTCCATCAGCTCGCCCATTGCCCGCGCCCTCATCAGCAAGTACCCGGGCGACGTCGCCGAGGTCCAGGCGCCGGGCGGCGTGCGCGAATACGAAATCCTGGATGTACGGTACATCTAAGCGTGTCGCCCGTAGCCGGTAGCGGGTAGCAGACCCGCACCCCCAGGCTACCGGCTACCCCCTACAGGCCACAAGCTCAGCCATGAACAACTTCCAAAGACTCGCCGCCATCGCCATCGTCCTCTGGGTCGGCGGCCTGTGGTCCATCGGCTTCATTGCGGCGCCGACGCTGTTCAGCGCCCTGGGCGATCGCCAGCTGGCCGGCATGCTGGCCGGCAGAATGTTCACGGTGATGGCCTACGTGGGCATTGCCAGCGGCGTGTACCTGCTGTTCTACCTGCTGGTGACGCAGGGCGCCGGGGCGTTGAAACAACTCTTCTTCTGGGTGGTGTTCGCGATGCTGGGCCTGACCCTGATCGGCCATTTCGGCATCCAGCCCATCATCGAGGGGCTGAAGGTGCAGGGCGGCGCCGCGGACGTGATGCACGGGGTGGTCGCCAGCCGCTTTGCCCGCTGGCATGGCATCGCCAGCCTGCTCTTCGTCATTCAAAGCCTGCTTGGCCTGGTGCTGGTCCTGCGCCAGGGTAAATGAGCGGTGCGCGGCCCGGGCGTTACCTGGGCAGTTTGAGTCGCGGCTTCGTGCCGGGCTTGTAGAGCACCAGCGTCTTGCCGATGTGCTGGACCGGGGCGGCGCCCAGACTTTCGCAGATGGTTTCCAGCATGTGTTGCCGCTCCTCGCGGTCGTCCCCGGCCACCTTGACCTTGATGAGCTCGTGCGCCTTGAGACTGGCGTCGATTTCCTTGAGCACCGCCTCGGACAGGCCGGCGTCGCCGACGAGCACGACCGGGTTGAGCCCATGGGCCTGGGCGCGCAGGAAGCGCCGCTGGGCGGGATTGAGAGATAACATGGCAGGGACCGCAAAAAGAAGGCGGCAGTTTACAGGATGAAACGCACCAAAACCAGCAAGGCCTGGATGACCGAGCACGTCACCGATCCCTACGTGCAGCAGGCGAAAAAACTCGGCTATCGCTCGCGCGCGGCGTTCAAGCTGCTGGAGATCGATGCCCGCGACCATCTGCTCAAGCCGGGGATGGTCGTGGTCGATCTGGGGGCGACGCCCGGGGGCTGGGCGCAGGTGGCGGCAAAGAAGGTGGGCCCCCGGGGGCGCGTGATCGCGGTGGATTTGCTGGAACTCGCGCCGCTGGCCGGAGTCGAGTTCATTTTGGGCGATTTCACCGAGGATGCCGTGCTGCAGGAGCTGGAAGGGCGCCTGGCCGGGGCGCCGGTCGACCTTGTAATCTCCGACATGGCGCCCAATATCAGCGGCATTGGCCTGTCGGATCAGGCGCGCAGCATGCACCTCGCTGAATTGGCAATGGATTTTGCCGGCGAGTGGCTGAAGCCGGGCGGCTGTTTCCTGGTAAAACTTTTCCAGGGCGCCGGGTTCGAAGAATTTGTGCGCGAAGCGCGCCGGCGTTTCAAGCAGGTGCTGGTGCGCAAGCCCGAGGCGTCGCGCAGCCGCAGCAAGGAAGTGTATCTGCTGGCCAAGGGCCCGCTGCGTGAAGGGTGATTCATGCCCAAGCCCGGGAAATAGGTTTAGAATGAATTTTCGTCGTCCCCGCCTCAAGGGCCGACGGCCCTTGCCCTCACCCCTGCCCTCTCCCGCAGGGCGGGCGAGGGGGACGATGTGTCGCTCGGGCGACCTAATTTTGATCGAGGTATTGTCTTGAATAACATGTTCAAAACCGTCGCCATCTGGCTGATCATCGGTCTGGTGCTGATGATGGTGTTCCAGCAGTTCAGCCAGCGGCGTGTGGCCGCGAGTCAAATGGAGTTCTCCTCCTTCGTGCAGGAGATGAAGTCGGGGGCGATCGACAAGGTCGTGCTCGAAGGCAACGTGGTCAAGGGCAAGCGCCGCGACGGCACCACCTTCACCACCTACGCTCCATCCAACTACCTGTGGCTGGTGGACGATCTGCTCAAGTACGGCGTGCGTGTGGACGCGAAACCGCCGGAAGAGCCGTCCATGCTCACCAGCATCTTCATCTCCTGGTTCCCGATGCTGCTCCTGATCGGCGTGTGGATCTTCTTCATGCGACAGATGCAGGGCGGCGGCAAGGGCGGCGCCTTCTCCTTCGGCAAGAGCCGTGCGCGCATGCTGGATGAATCGGCCAATACCGTGACCTTCGCCGATGTCGCCGGCTGCGACGAGGCGAAGGAAGACGTGGCCGAGCTGGTGGAATTCCTGCGCGACCCGGGCCGCTTCCAGAAGCTGGGCGGCCGCATCCCGCGCGGCGTGCTGATGGTGGGCTC
>CAYUJV010000176.1:0-4174 GCA_964445085.1 uncultured Burkholderiales bacterium | reverse complement strand
TGCGGATGCCGGGAATCTGCGCGCCTTCCACCGGCTGCACGCCGACGATCTGGATCGCCGGGTTGCGTTCCTTGAAGAAGCGCGAGCAGCCCATGATGGTGCCGGTGGTGCCCATGCTGGAGACGAAGTGGGTGATCGTGCCCTGGGTGTCGCGCCAGATCTCGGGCCCGGTGCCCTCGTAGTGGGCGAGCGGGTTGTCCGGGTTGCCGAACTGGTTGAGGATGAGGCCCTTGCCCTCCTGCTGCATGCGGTTGGCGACGTCGATCGCCTCCTCCATGCTGCCAGCCCTGGAGGTCAGCACGATCTCGGCGCCGAAGGCGCGCATCACCTGGCGCCGCTCCACGCTCATGTGCTCGGGCATCACCAGGATCATGCGATAGCCGCGCATCGCCGCCGCCATGGCCAGCGCGATGCCGGTGTTGCCGCTGGTGGCTTCGATCAGGGTGTCGCCGGGCTTGATGTCGCCGCGCGCTTCGGCATGCATGATCATGGACAGCGCCGGCCGGTCCTTGACCGATCCGGCGGGGTTGTTGCCCTCCAGCTTCACCAGCACGGTGTTGCTGGTTTCGCCCGGGAGGCGCTTGAGTTTCACCAATGGCGTATTGCCGACAAACTGCTCTATCGTCTTAAACATGCGCGGGAGTCTTGAACATCAGGAACCGGTCTGGGCCGCCGGCATGCCGCCCTGGTACAGGTGATCGCATTCCGCCACCACGCCGGCCATGGTGACGCAGTTCTTGCCGTGGCTCTTGGAATGCTTGAGGGCGCGCCAGGCGCGTGCGTAGAACTCCTCGCGCCGCTCGTTCCCGAGGTAGGTGGCGGCGCCGAAGCTGGCGGTCACCGGCTCCAGCACCGGCAGGATGAGCTGGCTTTCCAGTTCCATGCGCAGGCGCTCGGCCACGATCAGCGCGCCCATCTCGTTCGTCTCCGGCAGAAGGAGCGCGAATTCCTGGCCGCCATAGCGCACCGCCACGTCGATCGAGCGCACCGCCTGCTTGGCCAGCGTGGCGACGTGGCCCAGGATCTCGTCGCCGACCTCGCGGCTGTAGTTTTCGTTGATGCGCGAGAAATTGTCGATATCCATCAGCAGCAGGGCCAGGGGGCGTCGTGAGCGCTCCCAGCGCTTCACTTCTTCCTCCATGCGCTGGTCGAGCACGGTGCGGTTCGCCAGCCCGGTGAGCGCATCCAGGCGCTTGAGCTCCCCGATCTCCTCCAGTGCTTCCTGCAGCGCATGGCTGCGCCGCGTGAGCTGGCGGCGCACTTCGTCGAGCTCGGCCTTGGTCTTGGCCAGGTCGCTGTTCATCTCCTCGAAGGCGCTGATGTCCATTTCGGCGGCCACGAACAGCATCTGGTTCATGCGGTAGACGCGTCCGGCGAAAGAGCGCTGGGCGCCCTCGGGCGCGCCCAGCTTGATCAGGCCCTGATAGATCAGCCCGTCGGCCTGCGCCGGCGACGCACGCAGCAGGCTGAAGCTGGGATCGAGAAAGTTCGCCGTGCTGGTGCCTTCGCTCAGCCCGGCGAGCGTCATGAGGAAGCCTTCATTGGCCTCGATGATGCGCCCCTCGTCGGAGATCAGCGCGACGGCGACGGCGCGAAAGTCCTTCAGCCAACCCGGGAGAATCGCAAACGGCGCGGTCAAGGCAGGGCTTCCGCGAATTCAGCAGTTGCCGGCGGTGCGGCCGTAGACATCGTCGAAGCGCACGATGTCGTCCTCTTCCAGATACACCCCGCTCTGGATCTCGATGATCTGCAGCGGCACCCGGCCCGGATTCTCCAGGCGATGGCGATGCGTCTTGGGAATGTAGGTGGACTGGTTCTCTTCCAGGTAGATTTCCTGCTCGCCGTTGGTGATGCGCGCGGTACCGGCCACCACCACCCAGTGCTCGGAGCGGTGGTAATGCATCTGCATGGACAGCTTGGCGCCGGGATTGACCACGATGCGCTTGATCTTGTAGTACGGGCCCTCCTCCAGCACCGTGTAGCTGCCCCAGGGGCGGGTCACGGTGAGATGGGTCTCGGCCAGGTGGGCATGCTGCTCCTTGACCGCGGCCACCATCTGCTTCAAATCCTGCACCCGGTCGCGCGGGCAGACCAGGGTCGCGTCGCGGGTCTGCACCACCGCCAGGTTGGTCACACCGAGGGCCGCCACCAGGCCGTGATCGCTCCACAGCAGGTTGTCCGTGCTGTCCACGGCCAGCACGTCGCCCTGGATCATGTTGCCCTGATCGTCCTTGCTGCGCTGCTGGTAGATCGCCTCCCACGAGCCGAGATCGTTCCAGCCCATGTCCACCGGCACCACCGCGACCTCGTCCGCCAGTTCCAGCAGGCCATAGTCGATGGACAGATCCGGCATCGCGCCATAGGCCTCGGCCGGCGCAACCGCGGCGCCGCTTTCGGCCAGCGCCATGGCCGCCTGGTACACCTCCGGCTGATGCTGTTTCAGCAGTTGCAGAAAGCTGTCGGCGCGGAACACGAACATGCCGCCATTCCAGAAATAGTTGCCCTGCTGCAGGTAGGCCCGGGCGGTGTCCAGATCCGGCTTCTCCACGAAGCGCGCCGCCTTCTGCGCCTGGCCGATGGGGCCGCTCTCCCCCGGGGCCAGCGCCGCGCCGGCCTGAATGTAGCCGTAGCCGGTCGCGGGCTCGGTGGGCTTCATGCCGAACAGGGAAATGAAGCCGCGCTGCGCCGCCGCCTCCGCGCTTTCCCAGGCCTTGAGGAAGGCTTCGCCATTGGCCACGGCATGGTCGGAGGAAAACACGCCGATGCTGGCGTCGGGCGTCTCGCGGGCGATGCGCGCCACGGCCCAGGCAATCGCCGGCAGGGTGTTGCGGCCCATGGGTTCGGACAGCACGCCGCCGGTGAGGGCCGGATTGATGGCGAGCAGTTGCCCCGCCACCTCGAACCGGTATTCCGCCGAGGTGACGGTGAGCACGCGCTGGGGATCGACCATGGGCAGGACCCGGCGCACGGTTTCCTGCAGCAGGCTCTCGCCGCCGTTCAGGCACAGCAGTTGTTTCGGCTTGCTGGAGCGCGACAAGGGCCACAGGCGCGTGCCCGAGCCGCCGGCGAGGACGATCGCGTAGCGCTTGGCTGCGACCTGCCGGTCGGCAGTGGGATGCAGTTTCACATTGGGGGCATGCATGGCGTCGCTCCTTCGAATCGTCCTCATCCAAAGATGCAGGAACTCGTTGTTCTATCAGCGCTATCCGGATCGGCTAACGATACCACAAATCCCTCCGCGCCAGCGCTGGCAAGCAGCCTGGAAAGCGGACATCCATGTGCTAAATTGGGATCGTGGCTGCGCGGCGATGAGCGGACGCAGCGCGGCACCCCTTCCGCCTGACCAGCCGCTTGCCAGCGCAAGCTGGGGCATATCCGCTATCGGAGGGCTCGTTGTGAGTACGCACAAAAAGAAAGCCAGCTCCGGCTGGCGCTATCGCCACGCCAAGGACGCGGCGAAGTTGTTGGCGGCACTGGAAACGCTGCAGGTGGAGCTGGGCAGCGTGGGCAAGGACATCATCACCATGCTGCGCGATGCGGGCGTGACGCGGCCGGAGGAGATGGGGTCGGAAGACGGCAACCCGGTGGAGGGATGAGCCGCCGCCCGCCGTCGGCGCCTACATGTGGTCGACGATGCACTGCCCGAAGGCGGAGCAGGACACCTGGGTCGCGCCGGACATCAGGCGCGCGAAGTCGTAGGTCACCTTCTTCGCCTGGATCGCGCCTTCCATGCCCTTGATGATCAGGTCGGCCGCCTCGATCCAGCCCATGTGGCGCAGCATCATTTCCGCCGACAGGATGATCGAGCCCGGATTGACGTAGTCCTGGCCCGCGTACTTGGGCGCCGTGCCGTGGGTGGCCTCGAACATGGCCACGGAGTCGGACAGGTTGGCGCCGGGCGCGATGCCGATGCCACCCACTTCCGCGGCCAGCGCGTCGGAAATGTAGTCGCCGTTGAGATTGAGCGTGGCGATCACGTCATACTCGTCGGGGCGCAGCAGGATCTGCTGCAGAAAGGCGTCGGCGATCACGTCCTTGATCACGATCCCATTCGGCAGTTCCATCCACGGACCTTCACCGATGGGCTTCGCACCGAATTCGCGCGCAGCCAGCTCGTAACCCCATTTCTTGAAGCCGCCCTCGGTGAACTTCATGATGTTGCCCTTGTGCACCA
>CAYUJV010000175.1:0-4243 GCA_964445085.1 uncultured Burkholderiales bacterium | reverse complement strand
CAAACCTTGATGCCGATCACGCCGTAGGTGGTCTTGGCCTCGCCCACGCCGTAGTCGATGTCGGCGCGCAGGGTGTGCAGGGGCACACGACCTTCGCGATACCACTCGGTGCGGGCGATCTCGGCGCCGTTCAGACGGCCCGAGCTCATGATCTTGATGCCCTGGGCGCCGAGGCGCATGGCGTTCTGCATGGCGCGCTTCATGGCACGGCGGAACATCACGCGCTTCTCCAGCTGCTGGGCGATGCTGTCGGCAATGATCTTGGCGTCCACTTCCGGCTTGCGCACTTCCTCGATGTTGAGGTGCACCGGCACGCCCATCATCTTCTGCAGCGCATTGCGCAGGTTCTCGATGTCCTCGCCCTTCTTGCCGATCACGACGCCGGGACGGGCGCTGTGAATGGTGATGCGGGCGTTCCGCGCCGGGCGCTCGATGACGATGCGCGACACCATGGCGTGGCCGAGCTTCTTCTGCAGGAACTCGCGCACCTTGATGTCCTCGTTCAGCATCGAGGGGAAGTTGCGGCTGTTGGCATACCACTTCGACGCCCAGTTCTTGTGAACGGCGAGGCGGAAGCCAGTCGGATTGATCTTTTGTCCCATGGTCGTCCTTTTTACTTGTCACCGACGGTGACGGTAATGTGGCAGGTCTGCTTCATGATGCGCACGCCACGGCCTTTGGCAGCGGTGGCGAAACGCTTGAGCACGGGACCCTTGTCCACATAGATGCTGGTGACCTTCAACTCGTCGATGTCGGCGCCTTCGTTGTGCTCGGCATTGGCGATGGCCGACTCCAGCGCCTGCTTGATCAGCTTGGCGCCCTTCTTCGGCGAGAAGGCCAGAATGTTCAGCGCCTGCTCGACCGACTTGCCGCGCACCAGATCGGCGACCAGTCGGCCCTTCTGAGCCGACAGACGCTGACCACGCATAACAGCGGAAACTCTCATCATGCTCTCCTATTACTTCTTGCCGGCTTTCTTGTCGGCGGCGTGACCCTTGAAGGTGCGGGTCAGCGCGAATTCGCCGAGCTTGTGGCCAACCATGTTCTCGGTGACGAACACCGGGACATGCTGCTTGCCGTTATGCACCGCAATGGTCAGGCCGACGAAGTCCGGCAGGATCGTGGAGCGGCGCGACCAGGTCTTGATCGGTTTCTTGTCGCGGGTGGCGTTGGCCGTCTCCACCTTCTTCAGCAGGTGGGCATCGGCGAACGGACCTTTCTTGATGGAACGAGCCATATTGGAACCTCAATTATTTCTGGTAACGACGACGCACGATCATGTTGCTGGTGCGCTTGTTGCTGCGCGTGCGGTAACCCTTGGTCTGCACGCCCCACGGGCTGACCGGATGACGGCCGGCAGCGGTCTTGCCCTCGCCACCACCATGCGGATGGTCGATCGGGTTCATCGCCACGCCGCGCACGGTCGGGCGGATGCCGCGCCAGCGCTTGGCGCCCGCCTTGCCGATGGAACGCAGGTTGTGCTCGGCATTGCCGACTTCACCGATGGTCGCCTTGCAGTCCACGTGCACCTTGCGAATCTCGCCCGAGCGCAGACGCAGCTGGGCATAGCTGCCTTCGCGCGCCAGCAGCTGCACGGCGGTGCCGGCGGAGCGGGCCAGCTGCGCACCCTTGCCCGGCTGCATCTCGATGCAGTGCACCGTGGTGCCGACCGGGATGTTGCGCAGGGGCAGCGCGTTGCCGGCCTTGATCGGGGCCTCGGAACCGCTGACCAGCTCCATGCCCACGGTCACGCCCTTGGGCGCAATGATGTAGCGGCGCTCGCCGTCCTTGTAGCACAGCAGGGCGATGTGGGCGCTGCGGTTCGGATCGTATTCCAGGCGCTCGACCTTGGCCGGGATGCCGTCCTTGTTGCGCTTGAAATCGACGATGCGATAGTGCTGCTTGTGGCCACCGCCCTGGTGACGGGTGGTGATGTGGCCGTTGTTGTTGCGGCCGGCTTTCTTCGACTGCGACTGGGTCAGGCTGTCGATCGGGCGGCCCTTGTACAGGTCCGGATTGACCACCTTGACCACGGCGCGGCGGCCGGGAGATGTCGGTTTGACTTTGACCAATGGCATTTTCTATTCTCCTGCGCCGCTTAAGCCTGAGGGCCGGCGAAGTTGATTTCCTGGCCCGCGGCGAAGCAGATGTAGGCCTTCTTCCAGTTGCGGCGGCGGCCCATGGTGCGGCCGAAGCGCTTGCTCTTGCCCTTGATGTTCACCACCTGCACCGAGTCCACCTTGGCGCCGAACATGAGCTCGGCGGCGGCCTTGATCTCGGGCTTGCTGGCGTCGGCCAGCACGCGGAACGGCACCTGGTTGTTCAGATCGCCGACGAAGGTGCTCTTCTCGGAGATCACCGGCGCCAGGATCACTTGCATCAGACGGTCTTGGTTCATGCCAGCAGCTCCTCGAATTTCTTCACGGCGCTCTTGGTGAGCAGCACGTTGGGGTAGCGCACCAGGTTGTAGGGGTCGGCGTACTGCGCCTCGACGATCAGCACGTTCGCCAGATTGCGGGCGGACAGGTACAAGTTCTCGTCCATGCTGTCGGTCACCACCATCACCTTGTCAAAGCCCATGCCCTTGATCTTCTGGGCCAGCGCCTTGGTCTTGGGCCCGTCGACCTTGATGTCGTCGACCACGGCCAGGCGACCGGAGCGGGCGAGTTCGGACAGGATGGCCTGCATGCTCGCGCGGTACATCTTGCGGTTGACCTTCTGCGAGAAGTTCTCGTCCGGGCTGTTGGGGAAGGTCTTGCCGCCGCCCCGCCAGATCGGGCTGGAGGACATACCGGAACGCGCACGGCCGGTACCTTTCTGGCGCCACGGCTTGTGCGTGGTGTGCGCAACTTCCGAACGGTCCTTCTGGGCACGGGTGCCGGTGCGGGCGTTCGCCAGGTAGGCGGTCACCACCTGGTGCACCAGGGCCTCGTTGTACTCGCGGCCGAACGTGGTGTCGGACGCCTGCACGCTGGAAACCTGCGCGCCTTGTTCGTTGATCAGTTTCAGTTCCATTACGCACCTACCTTCGTCGCGGCTTTCACGCTCGGACGCACGATCACGTCGCCGCCCTTGGAGCCGGGAACCGCGCCCTTGATCAGCAGCACTTGCTTCTCGGTGTCGACGCGCACGATCTCCAGGTTCTGCACGGTGCGCTGCACGGCGCCCATGTGGCCCGACATGCGCTTGCCCGGGAACACGCGGCCCGGATCCTGCGCCATGCCGATGGAGCCCGGCACGTTGTGGGAACGGGAGTTGCCGTGGGAGGCGCGCTGCGAGCTGAAGTTGTGGCGCTTGATGGTGCCGGCGAAGCCTTTACCCTGCGTCACGCCGGTGACATCCACCATCTGGCCGGCTTGGAAGATATCGGCGCCAATGACCTTGCCCAGGGTGAAGTCGGTCACCTGGGCTTCGCCCACGCGGAATTCGCGGGTGACTTCGCCCGCTTCGACAGCGGCCTTGGCGAAGTGGCCGGCCATGGGTTTGGTCACGCGCGTCGCGCGGCGTTTGCCGAAGGTGACTTGCACCGCGGAATAGCCATCCGTCTGCGGCGTTCTGATCTGGGTCACGCGGTTGTTGGACACGTCCACCACCGTCACCGGGACGGATACACCGTCTTCCGTGAACAGGCGGGTCATGCCAATCTTGCGACCGACAAGTCCGAGGCTCATTTTCATTTCCTTTTACAAGGGCCGGTTGCAATTGACCGGCACATTCCTTAGTGCGGGGCCGAGGCCCGCGCAATGCTTACAGTTTGATTTCGACGTCCACGCCAGCGGGGAGATCGAGTTTCATCAGCGCGTCCACCGTCTTGTCGGTCGGATCGATGATGTCCATCAGACGCAGATGGGTGCGAATCTCGAACTGGTCCCGCGAGGTCTTGTTGACGTGCGGCGAACGCAGAATGTCGAAACGCTCGATGCGGGTGGGCATGGGAACGGGTCCCTTGACCACGGCGCCGGTGCGCTTCGCGGTTTCCACGATCTCCAGCGCCGACTGGTCGATGAGACGGTAGTCGAACGCTTTGAGTCGGATACGGATTTTTTGGCTTTGCATAGTTTGCTCGCTTTGAGCTTGTGGCTTTGAGCCTGTAGCTCGTAGCTTGTAGCCTGTAGCTGTTGATGGGCGCGCTGTGCGCGCGCTTCAAAGGCTACTGGCTACCGGCTACCGGCTATTCGCCACCAGCTGTTACTCGATAATCTTCGCCACCACCCCGGCGCCGACGGTGCGGCCGCCTTCGCGG
>CAYUJV010000174.1:0-4294 GCA_964445085.1 uncultured Burkholderiales bacterium | reverse complement strand
CTTCTCGTCCCAGTCGTAGCTCGCCTTGCAGCTGACCACCTTGGCCAGATCCATCCCGGCCAGACCCGGAAAGGCGCGTGCCATGTCGAGCGCCCTGGCTTCGTCCACCGCGCCCGCCATCAGGCAGCCGTTCTGCGCGCCCTTCTCGCGCAGGATGCGCGTGAGCTTGCGGGTGTCGATGCCGGCGACCGCCGGGATGCCGTGGCGCTTGAGATAGGCGCTCAGGTCTTCCGTGCTGCGCCAGTTGCTGGTGCGCAGCGGCAGATCGCGGATCACCAACCCATTGGCATAGACCCTGGCCGCCTCCTCGTCCTCGGCGTTGGTGCCGACATTGCCGATGTGCGGATAGGTCAGGGTGACGATCTGCTGCGTATAGGACGGGTCGGTGAGGATTTCCTGATAGCCGGTGAGGGCGGTGTTGAACACCACTTCCCCCGTGGTCGTGGCATCCGCACCAATGGAAACGCCCCGAAAAACAGTCCCGTCAGCAAGTACAAGAATGGCGGGGGCGCGCGTCGACACAGGCAAACTCCGATAGCTAGATACACAAGAAGCGGGAAAGGCTTTGGGCCTTCCCCGCTTCTCGAAACGGCTGAATTATACAGGATTGTGACAGGGGCTTCAACGCGCCCCCCGCCGATTGCCCTCACCCCTACCCTCTCCCAAAGGGAGAGGGGGACGCGGTGTCGCTGCGCCGGGTCGTTGCCCTCACCCCTGCCCTCTCCCAAAGGGAGAGGGGGACGCGGTGTCGCTGCGCCGGGTCGTTGCCCTCACCCCTGCCCTCTCCCAAAGGGAGAGGGGGACGCGGTGTCGCTGCGCGACTTATTTAAGACCGAGGACGTCCTGCATGTCGAACAGGCCGCTCTTCTTGTCGGCCAGGAAGCGCGCGGCGCGCACCGCGCCGCCGGAGAACGTGGCCCGGCTGGAGGCCTTGTGGGTGATTTCCACCCGCTCGCCGATGCCGGCGAACATGACGGTGTGGTCGCCCACGATGTCGCCGCCGCGCACGGTGGCAAAGCCGATGGTCGACGGCTGGCGCTCGCCGGTCACGCCCTCGCGCCCGTAGACGGCGCACTCGTTCAGGTCGCGGCCGAGCGCCTTGGCCACCACTTCGCCCATGCGCAAGGCGGTGCCGGATGGCGCGTCCACCTTGTGCCGGTGGTGGGCTTCGACGATCTCGATGTCGTAGCCCTCGTTGAGGATCCTGGCCGCCAGCTCCAGCAGCTTGAGGGTGACGTTCACCCCCACGCTCATGTTGGGCGCGAACACGATGCCGATGTCGCGGCTCGCGTCCTCGATCGCCTGCTTCTGCTCCGGGGTGAAGCCGGTGGTGCCGATGACCAAGTTCACCTTGTGCCTGCGGCACAGCGCCATGTGATGCAGGGTGCCGTCGGGCCGGGTGAAATCGATCAGCGCATGGGCGCCGCGCAGCGCGGCGTCGACGTCGTCGGTGATGGCCACGCCGCAGGGGGCGCCCACCAGTTCGCCGGCGTCCTTGCCGAGGAAGGCGCTGCCCGGCCGATCCAGGGCGGCGGCAATGCGCATGTCCGCGGCCTGGTTCACGGCTTCGATCAAAGCCCGGCCCATCCGGCCGGAAGCGCCGGCAATCGCAATATTCAGCATGGATTCACCTACCTATGGACAGGATCAGAAGCCGCCGTGGCGGCCCGTCATTCTGGATTACAGGCCGATGCGCTCGAGCATGCGGCCGAAGAAACCCTTTTGCTCCGGCGGCGGCGCGGGCGGCGCATCCGGGTCGGCTTTTTCCAGCACGATCTCGTTGAGGGCAGGGACGGCCGGCTTCTCGCTCGCCTTGGCCTGACCCTCGGCGGTTTCCGCCGCGACATCGCCCGCCACCCGCGTCAACTGGTCGTTGTCGAAGAACAGGGTCAGCTTGCGCTCTTCCACCAGCTTGCCGCCCTTGCTCAGGCGATAGACGTAGTCCCAGCGGTTGGCATGGAACATGTCGGTGATCGGCGGCGACCCAAGCACGTAGCGCACCTGGGATTTGGTCATGCCCGGCTGCAGCTTGGCCACCATGTCCTGGGTGATGACGTTGCCCTGCTGGATGTCGATCTTGTACGGCTCGGGCGCGAGAGAAGTGATCGAGGACGTCGAACAACCGGGCAGCAGGCAGCCAGACAGCAACAGGCCGAGAAAGAGTGCAGAACGCCGCATGAAAACGCCTGGAAAAAGTGGCAAGTGGGCGCATTATAGCGGCTTCCCCCTCGCTTGGCATGGGACCCCCTTGGCATGGGCCGCCGCGGCGTCGCCGCTGTTCGCCTGTGGCAGGGGCGGGGCAAACGGCATATCATGGCGTCCTCGTCGCACCCCGGACCCTCGCCATGACCGATCCCAGTGAACTGAAAAACGCCGGGCTCAAGGCCACCCTGCCCCGCCTGAAGATCCTGAGCCTGTTCGAAGCCAGCCAGGTGCGGCACCTGACTGCGGAAGACGTGTACCGCATGCTTCTCGCCGAGGGGGACGTGGACATCGGTCTCGCCACCATCTATCGCGTGCTGACCCAGTTCGAACAGGCGGGCCTGCTCATCCGCCATCACTTCGAAAGCGGCAAGGCCGTGTTCGAACTCAACCAGGGCGGGCACCACGACCATCTGGTATGCGTGCAGTGCGGGCGGGTGGAAGAGTTCTACGATCCGGAAATCGAGAAACGCCAGGAAAAGATCGCCAAGGAGCGCGGCTTCGCCATTCGCGAGCACTCGCTCTACCTCTACGCCGACTGCACCAAGGAAAAGTGCCCTTACCGCGGCTGATTGCGCGCGCTGCGCGTCGCCTCCGGGCGACACTCCTTTTCCGTTGCAACCCATTGTTTTGCAACCCCCTCGCCCCAAATCGCGCTCGAGGCTGTCGCCGCCAGGCGACGCAAGCGCACTGATCAGTGGCCGCGGCCGGGTGGCCGCGAAAGCTAAGCTGCTCATCCAACAGGTGAAACCCGCGTCGGCACGGCTCTTGCATTGAGCGGCGCGGCCCCGCTGTCCTGCAAGGACAGCGGGCCGTTCCATCAATTGTCGAGGAGTTCTTACCCATGCTGAAGCGATTTGCTCCGCCCCAACCCACCCCGCCCTCTGCACCGCTCACCAAGCCCGTCCCGCCCGTGGAGGAAGGCCCGAAACACGAAACCCAGGCCGTGTCGCCGCCCCCAGAGTCGAAGCCGGAACCGAAGGAAGTCGGCAACAAGCTGATCGTCGGCCCGAACATCAAGCTCAAGGGCTCGGAGATCACCGATTGCGACATCCTGCTGGTGGAAGGCCGGGTCGAGGCATCCATGAACAGCCGCGACATGCGCATCGCCGAAGGCGGGATTTTCGTCGGGGTGGCGGAGATCGACATCGCGGAGGTGCGCGGCGAGTTCGAGGGTGAACTGATTGCGCGCAAACGCTTGGTGATCCACGCCACCGGCAAGGTGAGCGGCAAGATCCGCTACGGCACCCTGAGCGTGGAGGATGGCGGCGTTCTCAGCGGAGACGTGGGTGCGCTTGCGGCCAAGGCGGGGGAAAACCGTTCCGGGCAGGCCGGCAAGGATGCGGCCGACGAACATTCCAAGCTCGACTCCGTGCGCCCGGCGCATGCCGCCTTCGGCGGCCGCGGCGCGCTCCACCAGCGCTGAACCGCGCCTGACCGCCCGGTGATGCCCCGGTGATACCGGTGCATCGTCCGGGCGGTGTCCTCTTCACCGTGCCGTCTAGAATGACCGCGTTCGCTCGGCCTCTTCCGGCACCGGCTTTGCCGACCCTCGCATGGCATCCAGCTCGGCGTGGCAGCCTGCCACCGCCATCAGGTCCGATGCCATCTCCGCCAGCTCGGCAAGGCGCATGCGGTCGAGAAACAGCCGCATCGTGTAGAGGTGCTCGCAGGTGCGGGCCCAGCCGCTGACGCTGTTCTGCGCCAGGGCCATCTGCCACAACATCACCACGAAGGACTCGAAGGCACCCTGCACCGCCGTCGCCGAGGATGCCGCGCCTTCCGCCTCGCCCAAGCGCAGCCGGGTGATGCGGCCCGCGGCCGCGCCATGGATTGATCGCATGTGCATCATGGCTTCACCTCCATGCCGCGCGTTGCGGCCTGATTGTCCGAGGCCGCCAGCTCGGCGGCATCCAGCACCCCGTCGCGGTTGGCATCAAGCGCGTCGAAACGCTTGGCCAGGGCGGGATCGCGCTGGGCTTCGGCGCGGCTGATGCGCCCGTCGTGGTCGGCATCCAGCCGCTGCTGCCCGGCGCCGGCGGCGGCGTCCTTCGCTTCGCCGGCATGGGCCGGGGCCAGTGCCGCCGCGGCT
>CAYUJV010000173.1:0-4323 GCA_964445085.1 uncultured Burkholderiales bacterium | reverse complement strand
GACGATGATCTTGCGCCCGGTGAGCCCGGTGTCGCCGTGGGGGCCGCCGATGACGAAGCGGCCGGTCGGGTTCACCAGATAGCGCGTGTCCTGGCGCATGGCCTCGGGAATGATGGGCTTGATGATTTCCTCGATCACCGCCTCGGTCAGGACCGCGTGCGACACTTCCGGATGGTGCTGGGTCGAGATCACCACCGTGTCCACGCTGGAGGGCTTGCCATCGACGTAGCGGATGGTGACCTGGGACTTCGCGTCCGGGCGCAGCCAGGGCAGGCGGCCGTCCTTGCGCAGCTGGGCCTGGCGCTCCATCAGGCGGTGCGAATAGTAGATCGGCATCGGCATCAGCTGCGGCGTCTCATCCACCGCATAGCCGAACATCAGGCCCTGGTCGCCGGCGCCCTGGTCGAGGAACAGGCCCTCGCCCTCGTTCACGCCCATGGCGATGTCCTGCGACTGCTTGTGGATGGTGGTCATCACCGCCGCGCTTTCGTAGTCGAAGCCGACGGAGGCGTCGTCATAGCCGATGCGCTTGATGGTCTCGCGCGCCACCTGGCTGTAATCGAGCACGGCGCCGGTGGTGATCTCGCCGGACACCACGCACAGATTGGTGGTCACCAGGGTCTCGCACGCTACGCGCGAGTGGGGGTCCTGCGTTAAGATGGCGTCCAGAATCGCGTCGGAAATCTGGTCCGCGACTTTGTCCGGATGGCCTTCGGATACGGATTCGGAAGTAAACAGGAAATCGCTCATTTTTGCGCGTTCTTCTCGATAAGTTCGTAAGAATTCAGCAGGATACCACATTGCCTCCCAGCCCAGAAAGCGCGGCCCCATGACCTGGCTGTTCAAGGCCTTGAGCCGGCTGCCGCTGCGCCTCGTGCACTGGCTGGGGGCGGGGCTGGGCTGGCTGGCCTATGGCCTGTCGCCCACCTATGCGCGGCGGCTGCGGGACAATCTGGCCCAAAGCGGCATCGCCGCCGACGAAGCGGCGTACCGCCGCCTGCTGCGCGCGTCCATCGCCGAGGCGGGCAAGGGGCTGCTCGAACTGTTCGTGGTGTGGGGGCGTCCCTTCGAGCAGGCAGTGGCGCTGGTGCGGGAGTGCGACGGCTGGGAGCACGTGGACGCGGCACGCGCAGGCGGCCGCGGCGTCATCCTGCTCACGCCCCATCTCGGCTGCTTCGAAATCGCCGGCCTGTACTGCGCCTCGCGCCTGCCCATGACCGTGCTCTATCGTCCGCCGCGCCTGCGCTGGCTGCAGCCGATCATGAAGTCCGGCCGCGGCCGCGGGCAGATGACCCTGGCGCCCACCGACCTCTCCGGCGTGCGCAAGCTGCTGGCGGCGCTCAAGCGTGGCGAAGCCATCGGCGTGCTGCCGGACCAAGTGCCGGGCAGCGGCGAGGGCGTGTGGGCGCCGTTCTTCGGCCGTCCCGCCTACACCATGACCCTGGTGGGCAAGCTGGTGGAGCGCACCGGGGCGCCGGTGCTCATGGCCTTCGCCGAGCGGCTCCCCGGGGGCCAGGGTTATCGGCTGTCGTTCCGCCCCATGCCGCAGCCGGCGGGCGAGCCCAGGGCGGCGGCGCAGACCTTGAACGCCGCGGTCGAGTCCGTGGTGCGCCTGCGCCCCGAGCAATACCTGTGGAGCTACAACCGCTACAAGACACCACGCGGTGCGGCACCCGAGGCGTCGTCATGATCACGCGTGCGGGCATTTTCCTCGTCTGGCTGCTGCACTTCCTGCCGCTGGCGCTGCTGGCCCCGCTGGGGCAGGCGCTGGGCATGCTGCTCTACGCCCTCGGCCGCGAGCGGCGGCGCGTGGCGCGCATCAACCTGCGCCTGTGTTTCCCCGAGTGGTCCGATGACGAACGGGAGCGCGTGGTGCGCCGGCATTTCCGCGCCTTCGGCCGCAGCGTTCTGGAGCGGGGTTACCTGTGGTGGTCCTCGGCCGAGCGCATCCGGCGCATCGTGCGCATCGAAGGCATGGAGCACTGGCAGGCGGTGAAAGACCGGCCCCTGATCTGGTTCGCGCCGCACTTCATCGGCCTGGACATGGGCGGCTCGCGTCTGTCCATCGAGACCAGCGGCGCCTCGATCTACAGCCGGCAGAAGAACCCGGTGTTCGACCGCCTGCTGCTGCGCGGCCGCACCCGCTTCAACTACCAGCGCCTGCTGTCGCGCCAGGACGGCGTGCGCGAGCTGGTGAAAGTCATCCGCGAAGGCGTGCCTTTCTACTATCTTCCGGATATGGACTTCGGCCCGCGCGATTCCATCTTCGTCCCCTTTTTCGGCGTGCCCGCCGCCACCATCACCGGCCTGTCGCGCATGGCTCGCCTTGGGCGCGCCGCGGTGCAGCCGGTGGTCACACGCCAGCTGCCGGGCGGGCAGGGCTACGTGCTGCGCTTCTATCCGGCCTGGGAGAATTTCCCGACTGAGGACGTGGAAGCCGACACCCGGCGCATGAACGCCTTCATCGAGGAACGCGTGCGCGAAATGCCGGAGCAGTACTTCTGGCTGCACAAGCGCTTCAAGACGCGGCCGCCCGGTGCGCCGCGGGTGTATTGAGAGTGGAAAAGCGTGAAACGCGGAGGGCGCGGAGGGCGCAAAGGAAAACCCAACATATTATTGGAAATTACCTGATCGAGAGACACCGATGAAATCCCTCCTGTCCTCCCTTTTTCAAAGGGAGGGGCCTGCTAAACCCTTATGCAGCAAGTTCCCCTCTTTGCAAAAGAGGGGACAGGGGAGATTTTGCCGCAGGAAACTCGGTCGACATGGGGTTACGTAATTCTCAATAGTTCGCAGCCCGCATGCAGCGGATTTGTCGTCCGGTGACTGGGATTTCTCCGCGCCCTCCGTGCCCTCCGCGTTTAATGCTTTAATGCTTGGAATCGAACCATGCAACGCATCCCCGAACCCGAACTGATGGGCGACCTGGAGCAGGCGCGTGCCTATGCCGACGCGGACTTCTCCGAGCCGCACCAGGCCTTCGTGCGCCATTTCCGCGAACGCTTTCCCGACTTCGCCCGCGGCCAAGTGCTCGATCTCGGCTGCGGGCCGGCCGACGTGACCATGCGCTTTGCCAGCGCCTATCCCGAGGTTTCCGTCACCGGCATCGACGGCGCGGAAGCGATGCTGGCACTCGGCCGCGAGCTGCTGGCGCGCCATGATCTCGCGGACCGCGTGAAGCTGGTCCAGGCCCGGCTGCCGACGCCGCTGGAACGGCGCTACGATGCCGTCATCAGCAACAGCCTACTGCACCATCTGGCCGACCCGGCCGTGCTGTGGGAGGCGATCAGGCAGGCCGCCAAGCCCGGGGCGGCGGTGTTCGTCATGGACCTGCTGCGGCCGCATTCGATCGAGGCGGCGGAACATCTGGCGGCGACCTATGCCGGCGCAGCGCCGGCCGTGCTGCGCAAGGATTTCTTCAATTCGCTGCTGGCGGCCTACCAGCCGGACGAGATCGCCGCGCAGCTGCGCGGCGCCGGGCTCGCGCATTTCAAGATCGAGCCGGTGAGCGACCGGCATGTCGTGGTGTGGGGGAGGGTCTGAATGGGCTTTGCGAATCCATGCGAGCAGGAAATCCGCGCGCTGCTGCAGCGTGTTAAAAATATCGCCGTGGTCGGCCTCTCGCCCAAGCCGAACCGGCCCAGCTATGTCGTTGCCCGCGCGCTGCAGGGCTTCGGCTACCGCATCCTCCCGGTGCGCCCGGCGGTGGCCGAGGTGCTGGGCGAGAAGGCCTATCCCAGCCTGTCGGCGGTGCCCGATCCGATCGACCTGGTGGACGTGTTTCGCGCCGCGGAGCACATCGACGAGGTGGTGGACGAATGCATCCGGCTGAAGATTCCGGCGATCTGGATCCAGGAGGGCATCGTGAACGAAGCGGCGGCGCAGCGTGCGCGGGATGCCGGCCTGTTCGTGGTGATGGACCGCTGCATCTACAAGGACTATGTCGCACTGCTCGCGCGCTAGGGAGCCTCTGCAAAAGTACTGCGCAGCCGGGCTTGCGCGCCACCTTTTGCAGAGCGTCCCGAGGTTGCTTGAGTCAATGCTGCTCGGAGCGGTGCTGGTCGTCGCCGGCGTCGCCCACGCCGGCGATCTCGAGGACGGCGCGGCGGCCTATGCGGCGAAAGACTATGCGCGGGCTTTCCTTCTGCTCGCGCCGCTGGCCGAGCGGGGCGAGCCCGAGGCGGAGTTCGTGCTGGGGCAGATGTATCGCAAGGGCCAGGGGCTGGCGCGCAGCCCCGCCGAGGCGCTGCCGCTGCTGACCCGCGCGGCGGAGGCCGGCCACGCCGGCGCGCAGGATGCCGTGGGGCAGCTGTACGAGGCGGG
>CAYUJV010000172.1:0-4382 GCA_964445085.1 uncultured Burkholderiales bacterium | reverse complement strand
AGGGCGACAACGCCGGCGGCGACGCGACCATGGGCATGCTGCCGGACAAGGAGCGGCCCCAGGTGCTGCAGGAGCCCGATGAGCGCGACGCCGCGGGGGCACGGGGCGCGCGCACCGCGTTGCCGGGGGCACAGGATCCTCTGGCCGATTTGCGCGCCGCCCAGAAGAAGCTGGAGCTGGTGCGCGACCGGACCACGGAGCTCACCCAGCGCCTGCTTACCCAGGACCGCGGCGCAGGGCCAGGGGAGACGCAGCGGCCATGGTGAAAGCCGCGCTCGCCGTGCTGCTCCTGACCGCGACCTGCGCCGGGCACGCCGCGCAGCTGCGCGCCTGGCTCGACACGCAAACCTCGCGCCTGGGGGAACCGGTCACGCTCCACCTCGAAGCGCGCGGCCGGAATGCTTCGCTGGAGGATGCCGCGCTGGCCGATCTCGCAGCGGATTTCGAGGTGTTCAGCGTCACCCGCAGCGGCGGGGAGAAGGGCGCGCAGCTGGAGGCGACACTCTATCCGCTGCGCAGCGGCATGTTGCAGATCCCGGCCATCGCCGCGGCCGGCGCGAAAAGCAGGCCGCTCACGCTGACGGTGAGCGACGACCCCGACCTGACCCTGGACGCGCGCTTCGTGCCGGACAGCATCTTCGAGCGCCAGGGCAGCACGCTCACGATCACCCTCCGCGACAAGGCCGACCGGCAATGGCTGCCGCCGACGCAGCTCCAGGCGCCGGGGCTGCTGCTGCGGCCGCTGGGCGAGCGGCAGTTCGAGGACAACAGCGGGCCGGAGCGGCTCAACGTGCGCGAGCTGCGCTGGGACGTGCTGGGGCTGAAGGCCGAGCGCCATGCGCTGCGGCTGCCGATGCTGGATGCCTACCAGCTGGGCCGCCGTCTGCGCGTGCCGCTGCCCGTCGCACCGCTGGAGGTGCGCGCGCTGCCCGCCTACCTGCCGGTGGCGGTGCCGGTGGGCAGGCCGGATGTCCGCGTCGCGCCGTTGCCCGCGACCGGGCAGGTGGGGCAGGCGGTGCTGTGGGGGTGGCGCATCGCGGCACCCGGCCTCACCGCGGACGCCGCCCGCGCCCTGCTGCAGCTGCCCGTGGGCGATCGCGGCGGCTTGCGCTTCTATCCCGCCAATTTTCGCGAGGAGAAGTCGGAACAGGGCGCGCCGCTGCTACGCGTGGAAATTCCGGTGCTGCTGACCCGGGCGGGCAGCGCGCGGCTGCCCGCCCTGAGCCTGCCCTATTTCGATCCGGCGACGCAGCGCATGGAAGCGCTGCCGCTGCCGGCGGCGAGCATCGAGGTGACCGATCCGTTCTGGCGTCGGCTGGCGGGCCTGGGTGGCTTCCTCGCCCTGCTGGTGGCGACCGGCTTCGGCCTGTATTGGGGACGCACGATCTGGGAGCGTCGGCAGGCGCGACACGCCGCACTGCGGCGCATCACGCAGGCAGACACGCCGGCCGCCCTGGCCCATGCCGTCTGCGGCTACGCCCGGGCACCGCAGCCGCCGACCCTGCGCCAATGGCTTGCGCGCCAGCCGTCCCGCGCGGGCTTGAATCCGCTGGTGGAGGCGCTGGAACGCCTGCAGTTCGGCCGGGAGCAGGAGGCGGACCTGGCCGCCATCAAACGGCACTGGCTCGCAGCGCTGAAGCGGCTGCCGCTTACTTGACGATCTTGAGATGCCCGCCGCGAGAGGGTTTGGGCGGTTGGGGCGAGGGCGGCTCGCCGCCGGGCGCCGGCGGCGGGGTTTCGGCCTCGGCCGCGGGTTGCGCGCCGCCGGCCTCAGGCTGCGCCGCTTCTTCCGGAACCTGGAAGAACATGCCCTGCCCGGTTTCCTTGGCGAAGATGCCGCTCACCGCGGCGATGGGGATTTCCAGCTCGCGCGACACGCCGGAGAAGCGTGCCGAGAAATGCACGAAGTCGTTGTCGATCTTCAGTTGGTGGGTGGCCGTGTAGCTGATGTTGAGCACGATCTGGCCGTTCTTCACGTGCTCCATCGGCACCCGGGTCCGCGCGTCCACCTGCACCGCCAGATAGGGCGTGTAGCCCTGGTCCACGCACCATTCGTAGATGGCGCGGATCAGGTAGGGCTTGGTGGACGCGTCGAACATTGCGTGATCCTCAAAAACCTTTCACCACGGAGTACGCGGAGGGCACGGAGTTTTTTAAACCAAAAACCCTCGGTATTCCCCTCCCTGTACTCCGCGTACTCCGTGGTTCCGGATTCTTACTTCCGCATTGCCTTTTCCGACGGCGTCATCGCTTCGATGAAGGCCGGGCGGGAGAACAGGCGCTCCGCATACTTCAGCACTGGCGCCGCCTGCTTCGGCAGCTGGATGCCGTAATAGTCGAGGCGCCACAGCAGGGGGGCGATGGCCACGTCGAGCATGGAGTATTCGTCGCCGAGCATGTATTTCTGCTTCTGGAACACCGGCGCGATCAGCGTCAGGTGATCGCGGATGATGGCGCGCGCCTTGTCGGCCTCGCGCTTGGCGCCGGTCTCCAGGGTGTCGATGTGGCAGAACAGCTCGTTCTCGAAGCGGTACAGGAACAGACGGGCACGGCCGCGCATGACCGGATCGGCCGGCATCAGCTGCGGATGGGGGAAGCGCTCGTCGATGTATTCGTTGATGATGTTGGCCTCGTGCAGCACCAAGTCGCGCTCCACCAGCACCGGCACGCGGTTGTAGGGGTTCATGACCGCGATGTCCTCGGGCATGTTTTCCACGTCGACGTCGATGACCTGGAAGTCCATGCCTTTTTCGTAAAGCACGATGCGGCAGCGTTGGCTGAAGGGATCGACCGTCCCGGAGTACAAAGTCATCATAAGCGTTTACCTGTAGCCCAAAAAATGCGTGGCCCCCTAAGATGGGGAGGGCCGTCCCAAGTTCAAGCGAATCGGTCCCGGAGAAGCAGGGCCGGGATTACCCGGCCGCACAATGGACAAAGGGCGGAAACCTGTCCGCCCCTGTCCCGTCTTCCCCCGCAGTCCGGGGCAGAAGCTAGTGCACGTCTTTCCAGAATTCCTTCTTCAGGTAGTAGGCCAGCACCGTCAGGCCCAGCAGAAAGAAGATCACGATGATGCCGAGCTGCTTGCGCTGCACCTGCGCCGGCTCGCCCATGTAGGCCAGGTAGTTCACCAAGTCGCCGACCATGGCGTCGAACTCCGGCTTGGTCATCTTGCCCGGCTTGACGAGCTCGAACTTCTCGAACACCTCGTGCTCCTTGCCGTCGTGATCCTTCTCGGTCCGGAAGTGGGCGACCTGCTCACCCTGCAGCTCCCAGAACACGTGCGGCATGCCGACATTGGGGAACACGATGTTGTTCCAGCCGGTCGGGCGCTTCGGGTCACGGTAGAAGCTGCGCAGATAGGTGTAGAGCCAATCCGCGCCGCGGGCGCGGGCAATCACCGTCAGGTCGGGCGGCGCCGCGCCGAACCATTTCTTGGCGTCGGCCGGATGCATCGCGATCGTCATGGGCTGGCCGACCTTTTCCGCGGTGAACAGCAGGTTGTCGCGAATCTGGCCTTCCGTCAGCCCCAGGTCCTCGAGGCGCGAGTAGCGCATGTAGTTGGCGCTGTGGCAGTTGAGGCAATAGTTGACGAAGGTGCGCGCGCCGCGCTGCAGCGAGAGCTTGTCGTAGACATTGACCGGCGCCTTGTCGAGCGCCGCGGTCTCCTCGCTGGCATGGGCTGCGACCGGGAGCAGCGCGAGCAGAATTGCAAACAGTTTGGTCTTCATTATTGAGTCACCCTTTCCGGCTCCGGTTTGGTCTTGTCGATCTTGGTGTACCAAGGCATCAGCAGGAAGAACAGGAAGTAGATCACGCTGAAAATCCGTGCCAGCAAGGTGTACAGATCGGTGGTCGCCTGGGTGCCCAGATAGGACAGGCCAATGAACGAAATCACGAACAGGGTGAGCGCGGTCTTGTAGATCACGCCGCGATAGCGGATCGACTTGACCGGGGACTTGTCCAGCCAGGGCAGGAAGAACATCAGCACGATCGCCGCGCCCATGGCCACCACGCCCGGGAACTGCGAGCCCAGGATCGGCGGCACCGCGCGCAGGATGGAATAGAACGCGGTGAAGTACCAGAGCGGAGCGATGTGCGGCGGGGTCTTCAGCGGGTCGGCCGGGATGAAGTTGTTGGCTTCGAGGAAGTAGCCGCCCATCTCCGGCGCGAAGAAGATGATCAGGGAGAACACGATCAGGAAGACCACGACGCCCAGGATGTCCTTCACCGTGTAGTACGGGTGGAAGGGGATGCCGTCGAGCGGGATGCCGGTCTTGGGATCCTTGTTCTTCTTGATCTCGATGCCGTCCGGGTTGTTGGAACCCACTTCGTGCAGCGCGATGATGTGCGCCACCACCAGGCCGATCAGCACCAGCGGCAGG
>CAYUJV010000171.1:0-4431 GCA_964445085.1 uncultured Burkholderiales bacterium | reverse complement strand
TCGGCCTGATGAAGGCCACCGAGCAGCTCTCCGCCATGGAGATGATGGCGGTGGACCCGGTGGCGCGGGTGGTGGCGCCGCGCTTCTGGGGCGGGGTGATTTCCATGCCGCTGCTGGCGGCGATGTTCTCCGCCATCGGCGTGTTCGGCGGCTACCTGGTGGGCGTGATGCTCATCGGCGTGGACGAGGGCCAGTTCTGGTCGCAGATGCAGGCGGCGGTGGATTTCCGCGAGGACATCGTCAACGGCGTGATCAAGAGCGTGGTGTTCGGCATCGCCGTCACCGCCATCGCCCTGTTCGAGGGCTATGACGCGCCGCCCACGGCGGAGGGCGTGTCCCACGCCACCACGCGCACGGTGGTGACTTCGTCGCTGGCCGTGCTGGCGCTGGACTTCATGTTGACCGCATTCATGTTTCGGGGGGTATAAGCGTCATGCAACGCACGACAATGGATCTTTGGGTGGGCGCCTTCGTGGTGGCGGGCATGGCCGCGCTGCTGGTGCTGGCGTTCAAGGTGGGCAACCTCGGCACCTTCAACCACAACGACACCTACACGCTCTACGCCGAGTTCGACAACATCGGCGGGCTCAAGGTGCGCGCCCCGGTGAAGAGCGCCGGCGTGGTGGTGGGGCGGGTGACCGACATCCAGTTCGACAACGAGAGCTTCCGCGCCAAGGTCACCTTCAACGTGGACAAACGGTATCAATTCCCCAAGGACACTTTCGCTAAAATCCTGACCGCGGGCCTGCTGGGCGAGCAATACATCGGGCTCGACCCCGGCGGCGATCCGGACAACCTCAAGAACGGCGACAAGATCACGAAGACCCAGCCGGCCGTGGTGCTGGAAAACCTGATCGGCCAGTTCCTGTACAGCAAGGCCGCCGAGGGGGATGCAAAGAAATAGCGGGAACTGCCGCTAATGCAGCCTACCTAAAGCTTACAAAGGATTCCGAATGAAACGACTGCTGAACGCCCTTTTCTTCGCTGCCGCCCTCGCGGTGAGCGGCCTGGGCCACGCGAACGACGTGGCGCCGGACGAACTGGTGAAGACCACCGCCACCGAGGTGATGAACATCATCAAGGCGGACAAGGACATCCAGGGCGGCAACCAGAAGAAGATCTACGCCCTGGTCGACGCCAAGGTGCTGCCCCATTTCGATTTCACCCGCATGACCCGGCTGGCGGTGGGCCGCTACTGGCGCGACGCCACGCCGGAGCAGCAGCAGCGGCTGGTGAATGAATTCCGCGAGCTGCTGGTGCGCACCTACTCCACCTCGCTTGCCAACTACAAGAACCAGACCATCGACTACAAGCCGCTGCGCCTCAACCCGGGCGACACCGACGTGACGGTGAAGACCGTGGTGCTGCAGCCGGGTGCCCAGCCGATCCCCATCGACTACCAGATGATCAAGACCCCCAACGGCTGGAAGGTGTACGACATCAGCGTCGAAGGGGTGAGCCTGGTGGTGAACTACCGCTCGTCCTTCGCCCAGGAAATCCAGCAGGGCGGCATGGAGAAGCTGATCCAGACCCTGGCCGACAAGAACGCCAAGGTCGGCACCGCACCCGCCACGAAGAAGAACTGATGAGCGCCATTCGCCGCGAGGGCAGCTCCCTGAAAATCGAGGGGCCGATCCACATGGCCAACGCCCGCGCCCTGCTCGGCGAGGGCGGCGCGCTGCTCGGGCCCGAGGTCACGACCATCGACATGGCCGGCGTCACCGACGTGGACTCCGCGGCGGTCAGCCTGCTGCTGGAGTGGCGGCGCGAGGCGGCCAAGCGCAGCGCGACGCTGCGCTTCGCCAACCTGCCCGAGAGCGTGAAGAGCCTGGCCACGCTCTACGGCGTCACCGACCTGCTGCCGCAATAGCGGCGGGGGCGCGATGCAGCCCGCGCTGGAAGTCCGCGACATCCACAAGCGCTTCGGTGAGCTGCACGCCCTGCGCGGCGTCGACCTCACCGTGCAGCAGGGCGAGTTCTTCGCCCTGCTCGGCCCCAACGGCGCCGGCAAATCCACCCTCATCAACATCATCGCCGGCCTGACCCGGGCCAGCAGCGGCACCGCCCGGGTGATGGGCCACGACGTGCGCGCCGACTATCGCGCGGCGCGGCGGGCCCTGGGCGTCGTGCCCCAGGAACTGGTGTTCGACCCGTTCTTCACCGTGCGCGAGACCCTGGAGATCCAGTCCGGCTACTTCGGCCTGCGCAGGAACGACGCCTGGATCGACGAGCTCCTGGCACGGCTGGGGCTGGACGACAAGGCGGACACCAACATGCGCAAACTCTCCGGCGGCATGAAGCGCCGCGTGCTGGTGGCCCAGGCGCTGGTGCACAAGCCGCCGGTGATCATCCTCGACGAGCCCACCGCCGGCGTGGACGTGGAGCTGCGCCAGAGCCTGTGGCAGTTTGTCCAGGCGCTCAACCGCGACGGCCACACCGTCCTGCTCACCACCCATTATCTGGAGGAGGCGGAGGCCCTGTGCAACCGCATCGCCATGCTCAAGCAGGGCCGGATCGTGGCGCTCGACACCAAGGACAATCTGTTCGCTTCCTTCACCGACCACTACCTGCACTTCCGCCTCAAGTCGGGTGCCCTGCCGCCCGTGCTCGACGTCCAGGCGCGCGCGGACGACGGACATTACACCGTGCGCCTGAAGGACCCCACGGAGCTCGAGGGTGTGCTGCGCAGCCTGCGCGAGGGCGGCGCGGTGGTGTGCGACCTGGAACTGGTGAAGCCCGACCTGGAGGAGATCTTCGTGCAGGTGATGCGGGCGCACTGAGGAAGACGTCGATGCTGGCCAGTTTCAATGCCCTGTTCTACAAGGAGCTGCTGCGCTTCTACAAGGTGGCGTTCCAGACCATCCTGGCGCCCATCGTCACTGCGCTGCTGTACCTGCTGATTTTCTCCCACGTGCTGTCGGGGCACGTGGAGGTCTACCCGGGCGTGGCCTACACATCGTTCCTGATCCCGGGCCTGGTGATGATGGCGGTGCTGCAGAATGCCTTCGCCAACAGCTCCTCCAGCCTGATCCAGTCCAAGATCACCGGCAACATCGTGTTCGTGCTGCTGCCGCCGATTTCCTACCGCGAATTCTTTCTGGCCTATGTCGCCGCGTCCATGGTGCGCGGCATCGTCGTCGGGCTCGGCGTGCTGCTGGTGGCCCTGTTCTTCACGCCGGTGCCCCTGCATCACCCGCTGTGGGCTGGCGCCTTCGTCCTGCTCGGCAGCGCCATGCTCGGGGCCCTGGGCCTGATCGCCGGCATCTGGGCCGAGAAATTCGACCAGATGGCGGGCTTCCAGAATTTTATCATCGTGCCGCTGACCTTTCTCGCGGGGGTGTTCTACTCCATCCATTCCCTGCCGCCGTTCTGGCAGGCGGCCTCCCATCTGAACCCCTTCTTCTACATGATCGACGGCTTCCGCTACGGCTTCTTCGGCGCCTCGGACATCCCGCCCGGCGTGAGCCTCGTGATTGTGGCGGCCGCCTGTTTGGCCTTATCATTGGGCGCCCTGCACCTGCTGAAAACCGGCTACAAACTCCGGCATTGAGCCGGATCTTGCCTAGAGACTGATCATGGTTACCCCCGAACAAATCGAGCACTACATCCGCCAGGGCCTGCCCTGCGATCACATCGAGGTGCGCGGCGACGGCCACCACTTCGAGGCCATCATCGTCAGCCCCGAGTTCCGCGGCAAGAACATGGTGCAGCAGCACCAGGCGGTCTATGCCGTGCTGGGCGATCGCATGCGCGAGGAGATCCACGCCCTCTCCATGAAGACGTTCACCCCGGAAGACTGGGCCAAGCGCTAACGCCATTTTCCCGCCAGGATTCATCCTGGCTTTGCCACACATTCGATGAGGACAGTGGATAAGCTGAAGGCATGTCAGCCTTCGACCTCCCCCTGCAGACCATGGACAAGCTTCTGATTCAGGGCGGCGTGCCGCTCCACGGCGAGGTGCGCATCTCCGGCGCCAAGAACGCCGCGCTGCCGATCCTCTGCGCCGGCCTGCTCACCGAGAACACCCTGACCCTCGCCAACGTGCCCCACCTGCGCGACATCACCACCATGATCTCCCTGCTGGGCCAGATGGGCATGCAGGTGACCGTGGACGAGAAGATGGGGGTGACCCTCAACGGCGCCGACATCCACCGGCGCGAAGCGCCCTACGAGATGGTGAAGACCATGCGCGCGTCGATCCTGGTGCTGGGGCCGCTGCTCGCGCGCTTCGGCGAGGCGCGCGTGTCCCTGCCCGGCGGCTGCGCCATCGGTTCGCGCCCGGTGGACCTGCACATCAAGGGCCTGCAGGCCATGGGTGCCGCAATCGACATCGAGCATGGCTACATCGCCGCCCGCGCGGAGCGCCTGCAGGGCGCGCGCATCTTCATGGACCTGGTGTCGGTCACCGGCACCGAGAACCTGATGATGGC
>CAYUJV010000170.1:0-4451 GCA_964445085.1 uncultured Burkholderiales bacterium | reverse complement strand
TCCACCACGGCGATGGCGCCGGAGTTGCGCACGGCGAAGCGCTCGCCCGCCATGCCCGCGGCGTTGAGCTGGCCGCCGGTGGCGCCGTAGAGACAGGTGTTGCCGATGATGGCGGTCTCGTGGGCCACGAAGGCGGACCCCTTGGGCGGGTGAATGATGAGACGGCCCCCGGCCATGCCCTTGCCCACGTAGTCGTTGGCGTCGCCTTCCAGCTCCAGGGTCAGGCCCTTGGCGTTCCACACGCCGAAGCTCTGGCCCGCGGAGCCGGCCATCTTCACGTGCAGGCAGTTGTCCGGCAATCCATCCGCGCCGTGGATGCGGGCGATTTCGCCGGACAGGCGCGCGCCGATGGAGCGGTTGGTGTTGTGCACCGGGTAGAACAGCTGCAGCGGCTTTTTCGCCTTGATCGCGTCGAGCGCGTCGGCCACCATCTTCTCCGCCAGCTCGCCCTTGTCGAACGAGGGATTGCGCTCCTGCACGCAGAACTTGGGTTCCGTATCAGGTATCTTGGTCTGGTCGATCAGCACCTTGATATCGAGGCGCTTCTGCTTCGCGGTCTGGCCTTCCATCAGCTCCAGCAGATCGACGCGGCCGATCAGTTCCTCCATCGAGCGCACGCCGAGGGACGCCATCAGTTCGCGCGTCTCCATGGCGATGAAGGTGAAGTAGTTCATCACCATCTGCGGCAGGCCGATGAAGTATTTCTGGCGCAGGCGGGCATCCTGGGTGGCAACGCCGGTGGCGCAGTTGTTCAGGTGGCAGATGCGCAGGTACTTGCAGCCCAGCGCCACCATGGGGCCGGTGCCGAAGCCGAAGGACTCGGCACCGAGGATCGCGGCCTTCACCACGTCGAGGCCGGTCTTGAGGCCGCCGTCGGTCTGAACGCGCACGCGGCCGCGCAGGCCGTTCGCGCGCAGCACCTGCTGCGCTTCGGTCAGGCCCAGCTCCCACGGCGTGCCGGCGTATTTCACGCTGGTCAGCGGGGACGCGCCGGTGCCGCCATCGTAGCCGGAGATGGTGATGAGGTCGGCATAGGCCTTCGCCACGCCGGCGGCGATGGTGCCCACGCCGGGCTCGGCCACCAGCTTCACCGACACCAGGGCCTGCGGGTTCACCTGCTTCAGGTCGAAAATCAGCTGCGCCAGGTCTTCGATGGAATAGATGTCGTGATGCGGCGGCGGCGAGATCAGCGAAATGCCCGGCTTCGAGCAGCGCAGCTTGGCGATCATGGGCGACACCTTGTCACCCGGCAGCTGGCCGCCCTCGCCCGGCTTGGCGCCCTGGGCGATTTTGATCTGCAGGACTTCCGCGTTCACCAGGTAGTGCGGCGTGACGCCGAAGCGGCCGGAGGCCACCTGCTTGATCTTGGACATCTTCACCGTGCCGTAGCGCGCCGGATCCTCGCCGCCCTCGCCGGAGTTGGAGCGGCCGCCGAGGCGGTTCATGCCTTCGGCCAGGGCTTCGTGCGCCTCGGGCGACAGGGCGCCGAGGGACATGCCGGCGGAGTCGAAGCGCTTGAGAATGGCCTCGAGCGGTTCGACCTGCTCCAGCGGGATCGGATTCAGCCCGGTCTTGAGCTGCATTAGGTCGCGCAGCATCGCCACCGGGCGGGTGTTCACGATTTCGGCGTACTTCTTGTATTCCTCGTAGTCGCCGTTCTGCACCGCCTTCTGCAGCTGCATCACCACGTCCGGGTTGTAGGCGTGGTACTCGCCGCCGAAGATGAACTTGAGCAGGCCGCCCTGGGTCAGCGGCTTCATCCGGTTGAAGGCCAGCTTGGCCAGCTCTTTCTGGTCCGCCTCGAAGTCGTCGAAATTCGCGCCCGAGACGCGGTTGACGGTGCCGGTGAGGCACAGGTCGACCACCTCCTCGTTTAGGCCCACGGCCTCGAACAGCTGCGCGCCGCGGTAGCTGGCGATGGTGGAGATGCCCATCTTGGACGTGATTTTCATCAGGCCCTTGTTGATGCCCTTCACGAAGTGGGCGATGGCGTCTTCCAGCGACTCCTTGACCTCTTTCGTGCGGATCAGGTCGTTGATGACCTGGTAGGCGAGGTACGGATATACGGCGGTGGCGCCGTAGCCGATCAGGCAGCCGAAGTGGTGCGGGTCGCGGGCCGTGCCGGTCTCGGCGATGATGTTGCAGTTGCAGCGCAGGCCGGCGCGGATCAGGGCGTGATGCACCGCGCCCACGGCGAACAGGGCGTGGATCGGCAGCTTGTCCTGGGCGATGTTGCGGTCGGACAGCACGACGATGACCGCGCCGCTTTTGACTTCGTCCACTGCCCGCCGGGCCAGGCCCTCGATCGCGGCCTTGAGGTTCGTTTTGCTCGGGTCATAGTTCAGGTCGAGCGTCACCGATCTGTATTCCGGCCCGGCCTGCTGGGTGAGGAACACGAACTTCTCGTGGGTCAGCACCGGCGAATGCACCTCGATGCGGCGCGCGTGCTCCGGCGTCTCCTCGAACAGGTTGCGCTCGGGACCGAAGCAGGTCTTGAGCGACATCACGATGGCTTCGCGGATCGGATCGATGGGCGGGTTGGTCACCTGGGCGAACTGCTGGCGCAGGTAGTCGAAGGGCGAGCGCACCATCTGCGACAGGACGGCCATGGGCGTGTCGTCGCCCATGGAGCCGATGGCTTCCTGGCCGTCTTCCGCCAGCACGCGGATCACCTGGTCGCGCTCCTCGAAGCTGACGTTGAACATCTTCTGCTGGGTCAGCACCTCGGCCACGCCCATCAGCGGCATGGACTCCGAGGTCTTGCCCAGCACCGATTCGAGGTAGCGCACGTTGTCCTTGAGCCAGGCGCGGTAGGGCTGGGCCTGCTTCAGGTCGTTGTCGATGTCTGCCGGCAACAACAGTTGCCCGGTGGTCATGTCCACGGCGACGATCTGGCCCGGCTTGATGCGGCCCTTGATCGCCACGTTCTCCGGCTTGTAGTCCCATACGCCGACTTCGGAGGCGATGGTGAGGAAGCGGTCCTTGGTGACCACGTAGCGCGCCGGGCGCAGGCCGTTGCGGTCGAGCGCGCAGGCGCCGTAGCGGCCGTCGGTGAGCACGATGCCGGCGGGGCCGTCCCAGGGCTCCATGTGCATGGAGTTGTATTCGTAGAAGGCACGCAGGTCCGGGTCCATGTCGTCCACGTTCTGCCACGCCGGCGGGATCAGCATGCGCAGCGCGCGGAACAGGGGCACGCCGCCCATGAGCAGGCCTTCCAGCATGTTATCCAGGCTGGAGGAGTCGGAGCCGCTGGTGTTCACCAGGGGCCGCACATCACTCATGTTCGGAATCAGCGGCGAGGCGAACTTCATCTCCCGCGCCTTGGACCAGTTGCGGTTGCCCTGCAGGGTGTTGATCTCGCCGTTGTGGGCGAGGTAGCGGAAGGGCTGGGGCAGGCGCCACTGCGGCCAGGTGTTGGTGGAGAAGCGCTGGTGGTAGACCGCGAGCGAAGACGCGAAACGCTCGTCGTTCAAATCCGGGTAGAACACCGGCAGATTGGCCGGCATGACCAGGCCCTTGTAGGACACCACGCGCGAGCTCAGGGTCGGCAGGTAGAACATGGCGTCATTCGGCTCGATGCACTTCTCGGCGCGGCGGCGGGCAATGAACAGCTTGCGCTCGAAGGCATCCTCGGACACCTCGTCCGGGCAGTTCACGAACAATTGCTCGAACACCGGCAGGGTGGCCAGCGCGTACTCGCCGCAGGCTTCGGTATTGGTCGGCACCGTGCGGAAGCCGGCGACGCTCAGGCCTTCGGCGGTCAACTCCTTCGTCAGGGTGTCGCGGGCGAACTGGGCGAGCCTGGCGTCGGTGTTGAGGAAGACCAGGGCGGCGGCGTATTTCTCGTTGAGCGTGAATCCGGCTTCCTGGGCCACGGCGCGCAGGAAGGCATCGGGCTTCTTGAACAGCAGGCCGCAGCCGTCGCCGGACTTGCCGTCGGCCGCCACCGCGCCGCGGTGGGTGAGGCATGCGAGGGAGTTGATGGCGGTTTGCACCAGCCAATGGCTTGGCTTATCATCCATTTGCGCCATCAAGCCGAAACCGCAGCTGTCCTGCTCGAAATCCGGGCGGTAGAGCGTACCGTCCAGCCAGTCTTGTCTGTTCATTGCCAAAGCCTGCAAAATTCGGTGAAAAGTTCACGATTTTAACCGGGAACCGCGCGGCCCGGCAATGCGCCCACGGGGCGGGGCGGGATAAAACCCTTTCACCGCAAAGGGCGCAAAGGTTCGCAAAGGAAAGCCCCGGGGTTTACTTCGCGTTCCTTTGCGCCCTTTGCGGTTCAAGCTTGTGAAGTAAATAAATGACCGACGACAGCAAGAACCCCACCGCCCAGCGCGGCGAAGCCAAAACCGCCCGCATCCCGGTCAAGATCGTGCCCGAGCCGGTCGCGCGCAAGCCGGCGTGGATCCGCGCCCGGTCGCCCAACAGCCCGCGCTTCTTCGAGATCAAGC
>CAYUJV010000169.1:0-4505 GCA_964445085.1 uncultured Burkholderiales bacterium | reverse complement strand
CTAACGTTAATTGGACGTCAAAACTGACGTATAAACCATCATCCTTTGACGTATAATCTGAGTTTCCCGGCAACTGTGCATTGATTTATATATGAACGTACAAAATAAAACGTCAGCTGCCCCAGATTATCCGTCAAGTCGTCAGAAGCCCCGCCTGCTGGACGAGGTGCGCGAACGGCTCCGGCTCAAGCACTACAGCATTCGGACCGAGCGCGCTTATGTCGATTGGATTAAACGCTTTATCCTTTTTCATGGCAAGCGCCATCCCAATGAGATGGGGCGCGGCGAGATCGAGGCTTTTCTCACTGACCTCGCGGTGACGCGCAATGTGTCCGCGGCCACGCAAAACCAGGCTCTTTCCGCGCTGCTTTTCCTGTACAAGGAAGTGCTGGGCCTGGACCTGCCGTGGATGGACAACATCGCTCGGGCGAAGAAGCCTGCGCGTCTGCCCACGGTGCTCACCCGCAGCGAGCTTGACCGCGTCTTCGCGCGCCTGGATGGCACGCACGCATTGATGGCGCGCCTGTTGTACGGCACCGGCATGCGGCTGACGGAATGCGTGCGGCTACGGGTCAGGGACGTCGATTTTGCCCGGCGCGAGGTGCTGGTGCGGGACGGCAAGGGCGGGAAGGATCGGGTGACGATGCTGCCGGAGTCTCTGGTCCCCGAGCTCGAGCGGCACATCGAAAGATCCCGTCACCTCTATGAAGCGGACCGGGCGGCCGGGTTGCCCGGCGTGTTTCTGCCGGATGGACTCGAGGAAAAATCTCCCAACGCCGGGCGCGAGTGGCCGTGGTTCTGGGTGTTTCCGGCGGAGCGCGTTTCGGTGGATCCGCGCACCAGGCTGGGACGCCGGCATCACGCCTATGAGCAGACGCTGCAGCGGGCAATCAGGCGCGCGGTGCTCGCCGCCGGCATCACCAAGCCGGCCTCGACGCACACGCTGCGCCATTCCTTTGCCACTCATCTGCTGGAGTCGGGCTGCGACATCCGAACGGTGCAGGAACTGCTCGGACACAGCGATGTCAGCACGACGATGGTCTATACCCACGTCCTCAACCGGGTGGGGCGCGGCGTGGTGAGCCCCCTCGACCGCTAGCCGCGGTCGCATTCCATCACAACAAAATCAAACAAGGAACGCTAATGTCTGAATCTTCTGTGCAGCGCTGGCGCGCGCTGCTGGGCATCGAGGGCGGCGTCGCCAGCCACCGCGAGAAGATCGTTTCCACCATCGGCGGCGTGATCTCCATCTTCGGCATCCTCGTCGTGAGCCATGCCTTCGTCGGCGATTCGGGCGCCCAGCTCATTGTCGCGTCCATGGGCGCCTCGACGGTGCTGCTGTTCGCGGTGCCGCACGGGCCGCTGTCGCAGCCGTGGGCGGTGATCGGGGGCCATCTGGTGTCGGCCCTGATCGGCGTGACCTGCGCCCGTTATATCGGCAATCCGTTGCTGGCCGCGAGCCTCGGCACCGGCCTGGCCGTCGGCGCCATGTACTACCTGCGCTGCATCCATCCCCCGGGCGGCGCGACGGCGCTGTCCGCGGTGATCGGCGGGCCGGCGGTGCACGCCCTCGGCTACGAATACATCCTGACGCCCATTCTGCTGAATGTGGTGATCATTCTCGCCATCGCTGTGCTGTTCAACTACGCTTTCGAATGGCGCCGCTACCCGGCCTATCTCGGCCGCCGCGCCAAGGCGAAGAAGGCGGGCCCGCCCGAGCCGGCCTATCGCGCCATCGAGCACGCCGATTTCGTCTATGCCCTGAGCCAGCTCGATTCCTTCGTGGACGTGAGCGAGGAGGACCTGTTGCGCATCTATACCCTGGCCACCGGACAGGCGCGGGCGCGGCACATCGCGGTGAGTGACATCCACCTCGGGCGCGCCTACAGCAACGGCGAACACGGTGACGAGTGGGCCGTGCGCGAAGTCGTGGACGAATCGCGCAGCGACGATCCGGAAAAGGACAAGGTGATCTACAAGGTGGTGGCCGGGGCGGGGCAGCGCACTTCGGGCGTGGCCACGCGCAGCGAGTTCGCGCGCTGGGCGAAGTACGAGGTGATGCGCCACGGAGAGGGTTGGAAGCGTGTCGACTGACAGCGGCATGAGTGACGAGGATTTCATGCGCGCCGCGCTGGAACAGGCGCAGCAGGCCTGGGAGGCGGGCGAGGTGCCCGTCGGCGCGGTGGTGGTGAAGGACGGCGAGATCATCGGCCGCGGCTACAACCAGCCGATCTCGGGCCATGACCCGTCCGCCCACGCCGAGATCGTGGCCATGCGCGACGCGGCGGAGCGCCTGGGAAACTACCGGCTCATCGGCTGCGATCTGTATGTGACCATCGAGCCCTGCGTGATGTGCGCCGGCGCCATTATGCACGCGCGCATCGCGCGCGTGGTGTACGGCGCGCGCGACCCGAAGACCGGAGCGCACGGCAGCATCGTGGACCTGTTCGCCGAGAAGCGGCTGAACCACCACACGCAGGTGGTGGAAGGCGTGCTGGCGGAGGACTGCGGCGGGATGCTGTCGCGGTTTTTTGCGGAGCGGCGAAAGGCGGCCGCAACGCCCGGTTGCGACTGCATTCCCTCACCCCCGGCCCCTCTCCCCGGGGGAGAGGGGAGTCCCCGCAGCTCGTCTTGCTCGGGGAGAGGGGAAGGAGAGCCCTTCTCCCGCCGGGAGAAGGGTGGGGATGAGGGAGCGGCGCGTCATGTGCCCCCACATATTCTCGCGAACGCGCGCGAGTTGCGGAAAAATCTTACCGACGCCGAACGACTCCTCTGGTCGCTCCTGCGCGACCGCCGCATGGCGGGCCTGAAATTCCGCCGGCAGCATCCCGTGCCGCCGTACATCCTGGACTTCTACTGCGACGAAGCCCGCCTGGCGATCGAGCTCGACGGCGGACAGCATGCCGAGCAAGGCCAATACGATGCCGCGCGAAGCGCGTTTCTGGCCACGCAGGGCATTCGGGTGCTGCGCTTCTGGAACAACGACGTGCTGGGTCAGACTGAAGCCGTGGCGGAGGCGATCTGGAATGCCGTCGCGCCCTCATCCCAAGCCTTCTCCCCGGGGGAGAAGGGCTGTGCCGACGCTCCGCTCCCGCAGGGCGAGAGGCCAAGGGCGAGGGCGCGTCGCGCGACCGGGCAGGCCGAGCAATGAAGATACGCATCAACATCGAAACCCAGATGCTCGACCTGCTCGACGACGAGGGCTGCGTGATCAGGCGCTACCCGGTGTCCACCGCGGCGAACGGACCCGGAGAACGCAGCGGGAGCTATTGCACGCCCCGCGGCAGGCACGTCATCCGCGCCAAGATCGGCGCCGGCCAGCCGGAGAACACGGTGTTCGTGCGGCGGCGCCCGACGGGCGAGATCTATACCCCGCAACTGGGAGCGGAGTTTCCCGGGCGCGACTGGATCCTGACGCGCATCCTGTGGCTGTCGGGCTGCGAGCCGGGCTTCAACCGCCTGGGCGAGGTGGACACCATGCGCCGCTACATCTACATCCACGGCAGCCCGGACGGCGTGGCGATGGGCGTGCCCGGCTCCCACGGCTGCGTACGCATGCGCAACGCCGACATCATCGAATTGTTCGATCAGGTGCCGGCGGGGACGCCGGTGGAGATCGTGGCTCAGGCCTAGACGAGCACGAGGATCGTCGCCGATGGGTCGGCGGCAAGGTGCTCGCTGTCGGCGGTGTGGCGCGAGAGGATGGCGGCGATATCGGCCGTGGTGCAGTTTCCGCGTCTCAGCCAGACGACCTTGGGGCCGGTCGTGGTCATGACCGCACGTTCCTGAAAATTCGCGTTCTTGGTGCAGATGACGAAACCATGCTCGCTGGCATGGCGCCAGACGGCTGCGTCGTCAGCCGAACCCAGGCCAACATTATTGGAAATTACCTAATCGAGTGACACCGCTGAAATCCCTCCTGTCCTCCCTTTTGCAAAGGGAGGAACCTGCTAAACCCTTGTGCAGCACGTTCCCCTCTTTGCAAAAGAGGGGACAGGGGAGATTTCGCCGCGGGAAACTTGGCTGACATGTGGTTATGCAATTCTCGATGGACCCTTGCCGCGCGGGGCGGCAAGGGCTTGGGTTCGGGGGCTATCGAACCTGCTGTATGCCCGCCACGAACCACGGCGCATCGCGGTCGCTGGCGGATTTCTGGATGTGCCAGATCTCGTCGAACGGCTGGGCGGCGGCGCCTTCTTCCTCGCGGATCAGCCCGTGGAAGCGCACGCTGGCGATGACCTGGTCGCCTTCCGTCACCACCTCCATGATGTTCGCGTCGAGCTGCACCACGTCGGTCTTGTTCTTGGCCGCGCCGCGCTCCTGGATCTGCAGGCTGATCTCGGCGAAGATCTCCGGGGTGGTGTATTCGCGGATGTCGTTGAGATCGCCGCGGTCGTAGGCATCCTGCAGCCGGATGAAGTGGCCCTTGGCCGCGCGCAGGAAGGGCTCGTCCTCGAACCAGGCGGGGCGGGTGCCGGCGCCAGCGGCGCCGCCGGCCACCGGCT
>CAYUJV010000168.1:0-4537 GCA_964445085.1 uncultured Burkholderiales bacterium | reverse complement strand
GCGCTTCTCGGCGGCCAGCCGGGCTTGCTCGCTACCTTTTGCAGAGGTTCCTTAGCCTATCGGAAGCGGGCTTGGCGTGCGGTGCTGCCGAAATCCGATCGCGCGATTGGCCTCATCGCCGCACCCAGGCCACGAGCAGCACCGCCGCGAGACCGGCGCAGCCTGCGGAGAACGCGAACGCCGCCAGCGGCGAGACCGTCTGATAGATCCAGCCGAAGATGATCGAGGCCGGCAGCAGCATGATGCCGGTGGTGAGATTGAACCAGCCGAAGGCGGTGCCGCGTCTCTCGGCGGGTGCGAGATCGGCCACCAGCGCCTTCTCCACGCCTTCGGTCGCGGCCGCGAACAGGCCATAGGCGGCGAAGGTGGCGAACAGGATGGGCCCGTCGTGGACCAGCAGCCCGAGTTCCAGATACACCAAGCCATAGGCCCCATAGCCCGCCACCAGAAGCCGCACCCGCCCGACGCGGTCGGACAGGGCGGACAAGGGCGCGGCAAAGATCATCGCCACGGCCGACACCGTCATCCACAGCAGCGGCACCGTGGCCTCGGCCACTCCCAGCTCCTTTGCGCGCAACAGCAGGAACATGTTCGACGAATTGCCCAGGGTGAACAGGGCCACCACCAGGAGATAGCGTTTGAACACCGGCGGCAGGTCGCCCATGCGCCAGTCGAAGCGGGTGGGTGTGACCGGCACCGGCGCCGCCTCGCGGATGAACAATGCCAGAAGCACACACAGCGCCGCCGGCACGATGGACCAGATGAAGATGTCGCGTAAGCCCAGCCCGGCGGCGAGCAGGGCGGAAGCGGCGAGCGGCCCCACCACCGCCCCGGCATTGTCCATGGCCCGGTGCACGCCGAAGGCCAGCCCGCGCCGCTCGGGCGCCACGCTGGCGGCGAGCAGCGCGTCCCGCGGCGAAGTGCGCAGGCCCTTGCCCACACGGTCCACGAAGCGGATCGCCAGCAGCCACGGCCACGCCGTGACGAAGGCGATCAGCGGGCGCGCGAAACCCGCGAGCCCATAGCCCCACAGAATCCAGGGCTTCGCCCGCTGCAGCCGGTCGTGGATCACCCCGGAGAACAGCTTGAGTAGACTGGCGGTGGCCTCGGCGATGCCCTCGATCAGGCCCAGCGCCTTCGGCCCCGCCATCAGCACCGAGGCAAGGTAGAGCGGGATCAGCGGATAGAGCATGTCCGATGCGGAATCGTTGATCAGGCTGATGGTTCCGATCAGCCAGACGGCGGCGGGCAATTGGCGCAGCTGGGCGAACATCATCGCGGGCGCTTTCCGAGCGGGGAAAGTAGGAGAAGATTGACTGGTGGCATCATCGGCTGGCGGGTCGGCGTACGGAGTATGCAAATGGTTGTAGCGTCCCATCCGTCACGGTAAGGTTCGGCTCGTCAAATGATTTTATTGGAAATTACTAATCGAGAGACACCGATGAAATCCCTCCCGTCCTCCCTTTTTCAAAGGGAGGAACCTGCTAAACCCCTATGCAGCAAGTTCCCCTCTTTGCAAAAGAGGGGACAGGGGAGATTTTGCCGCAGGAAACCTGGTCGACATGGGGTTACGTAATTCTCAATACGCAATTCTGAATAAGGCGTGGTAGAACTCGTGCACTATACCTTTCCCGTTTCGGGTGTCGAGGTCGCGCTGTGGCTGCCGCCCTTGGCGGCCTTCGTCATTTCCTTTTTCACTTCCATGGTCGGCGTGTCCGGCGCCTTCCTGCTGCTGCCGTTCCAGATGAGCGTGCTCGGCTACACCGCGCCCTCGGTGAGCGCCACCAATCTGGTGTTCAACCTGGTGGCCATCCCCTCCGGCGTCTACCGCTACCTGCGCGACGGCCGCATGAACTGGCCGCTGCTGTGGACCATCGCCGCCGGCACCTTGCCCGGCGTGTTCATCGGCTACTACGTGCGTGTCGGCTGGCTGCCCGATGCGGCGTCCTTCAAGCTGTTCGCGGGCGGGGTGCTGCTGTATCTGGCCTGGCGCCTGCTCGCGGATTTTCTGCCCGGCCGCGGCGCGCGCCCGACGGCGACCGCGCCGCCGCAGCACGCGCGGGTGGTGACGCTGGACGTGACGCTCACCCATGTGCGCTTCCGACTAGGCGACGCGGAGCACGCCTTCAGCCTGCCGGGCATGCTGCTCTTGTCCTTCGTGGTCGGCATCATCGGCGGCGTGTACGGCATCGGCGGTGGCTCCTTCATCGCGCCGCTGTGCATCGCCTGGTTCCGCTTGCCGGTGCACGCCATCGCCGGGGCCGCCCTGGGGGCGACCTTTCTCACCTCGGTCGCGGGCGTCGCGTTCTACAGCCTGCTGCCGGCGCCGCCCGGGCTCACCACCCAGCCCGACTGGCTGCTGGGCCTGCTGTTCGGCGCCGGCGGCATGCTGGGCATGTACTGGGGCGCCCGCATGCAGCGGCGCATGCCGCAGGCGGCGCTGAAGTTGTTGCTGGGGGTGCTGATCGCGCTGCTGGCCCTGCAGTATCTGGCGCCGGGGGTGTAAGCCTGAGCTTGCCAGCGCGAAATCTCCCCTGTCCCCTCTTTTGCAAAGAGGGGAACTTGCTGCATAAGGGTTTAGCAGGTTCCTCCCTTTGAAAAAGGGAGGACAGGAGGGATTTCGGCGGTGTCATTCGCTTCGGCAAGGCTTCGGGCTTACACAAGCAGGTGACGAGCGCGTCTCCCACCGCGAAATCTCCCCTGTCCCCTCTTTGCGAAAGAGGGGAACCTGCTGCATGGGGCCGTAGCAGGTTCCTGCCTTTGACAAAGGGAGGACAGGAGGGATTTCAGCGGTGTCACTCGATTCGGCAATTCGCAATGAAAGCATGCTTCACCAAGCCGCCGGTCGTGGCACAGGATTTGCACTTGCGCCTGGGTGCCCGGAAAATGTCCCGCCGTGCCCAGCGTCTTGCAACAATTTGTCCCGTTCTGCACAAAAAGGTGAAGTGATGAATCGACATTGGATCAAAGTGGTGCGCGCCCTGTCCCTGGTGCCCCTGCTGTTCACCCTGGCGCTGCCCGCGCCGGCCGCGGCGGCAGAGCCGGTGGTGGCGGCGGCGGCCGATCTCAAATTCGCGCTGGAGGAAATCGCGCAGGCGTTCAGGAAGGACACCGGGCAGTCGGTGAAGCTCGCCTTCGGCTCCTCCGGCACCTTCGCCACCCAGATCCGCAACGGCGCGCCGTTCGAGCTGTATCTCTCCGCCGACGAAGAGTACGTGCAGAAACTGCACGCGGACGGCTTCACGCGCGACGGCGGCACGCTCTATGCCATCGGCCGCATCGTGCTGTTCGCGCCGCCCGGCTCCACGCTGCCGGTGGACGGTGAGCTGAAGGGCCTCGCCGCGCAGCTCCAGGCCGGCAAGATCAAGCGCTTCGCCATTGCCAACCCGGAGCACGCGCCCTACGGCCGCCGTGCCGAGGAGGCGCTCAAACATGCGGGGCTCTGGGACGCGATCCGGCCGAAGCTGATCCTGGGCGAGAACGTGTCCCAGACCGCGCAGTTCGCCACCAGCGGCTCGGCCGACGGCGGCATCATCGCGCTCTCGCTGGCCAAGGCGCCGCAGATGCAGACGCTCGGCCGCTTTGCGCGGATTCCGGCGCAGTGGCATGAGCCCCTGCGCCAGCGCATGGTGCTGCTCAGGAACGCCGGGCCGACCGCCGAGGCGTTTTACAAGTACATGCAGCAGCCAGCGGCGCGGGCGGTGATGCGGCGCTATGGCTTTGTACTACCCGGCGAGGAAGACTGATGGATTGGACCGCGCTCCGGCTCTCCCTGCAGCTCGGCGCCGTCACGGTGCTGCTGCTCCTGCCGGCGGCCCTGTTCGCGGCGCGTGCGCTGGCCTACCGTTCCTTTCGCGGCAAGCCGGTGGTGGAGGCGCTGCTCGCCGTGCCGCTGGTGCTGCCGCCGACGGTGGTCGGCTATTACCTGCTGGTGAGCCTCGGCGGCGAATCCCTGCTCGGCCAGTGGGTGCAGCGGCTCACCGGCCACGCGCTGGTGTTCAGCTTTCCGGGGCTCGTGGTGGCCTCGATCCTGATCAACATCCCGTTCGCGGTGCAGCCCATCCAGCGCGCCTTCGAGGGCATCCCGCCCGACGTGCGCGACGCCGCCGCCTGCTGCGGCATGGGCTTCTGGCGCACCTTGCTCACGGTGGAGCTGCCGCTCGCCTGGCCGGGCGTGCTCACCGGGCTGGTGCTCTCCTTCGCCCACACCCTCGGCGAATTCGGCGTGGTGCTGATGGTCGGCGGCAGCATCCCGGGTGAGACCAAAACCATCGCCATCGCCATCTACGACCGGGTGCAGGCCTTCGACTTCGCGGCGGCCGGGCGCATGTCGCTGCTGCTGCTGGTGTTCTCGGTGGCGGTGCTGGCGCTGGCCACCGGTTTTTCGCGGCGCATCGGGAGGCGGCATGAGCCGCGCTGAGTTTTCGCTTGCGGTGCGAAGCCGCGCGCCCATCCCCCTCGATGCCGAGCTCGCCTGCCGCGGCGGCGAGCTGCTGGCGCTGGTCGGCCCCTCAGGCAGCGGCAAGTCCACGCTGCT
>CAYUJV010000167.1:0-4554 GCA_964445085.1 uncultured Burkholderiales bacterium | reverse complement strand
AACCCTCGTCTTAAGCTTGGAAGGCTTCAGCTCTACCATTGAGCTACACCCGCAAATTCGCTACATCTGCCGGAGCCGGCTCCCCGGAACCGATTCAACGCTCCCAAACTGCTCAAAAACCTGGTGGAGGGGGAAGGATTCGAACCTTCGAAGGCAGAGCCGTCAGATTTACAGTCTGATCCCTTTGACCGCTCGGGAACCCCTCCGAACGAAACCCGCGATTATGCCGCCAAGGCCGGGGGGTGTCAAATACGAAATTGAAATTACAGCAATAAATGGGCTTAACCCCGCTCCCGGACAGGGAAATTTCCCATTTGCAGGCAAGTTTGCTATCGTGCCGGCCATGCCGACCGACGCCATCCCGAACGACGCCATCGACCTGAACTCCCTGCGCCGGGTGCTGGTGATCAAGCTGCGCCACCACGGGGACGTCCTCCTGACCTCCCCGGTCTTCACCGTACTCAAGAACCGGGCGCCGCATCTGGAAATCGATGCCCTGGTGTATCGAGAAACCGCCGAGATGCTGACCCTGCATCCGGCCATCGAGCAAGTGCACACTATCGACCGAAGCTGGAAGAAACAAGGGATCGTCACGCAAGCCAAGGCGGAATGGCGGCTGCTGGCGACGCTCCGCGACCGGGGTTATGACCTCGTGGTGCACCTGACGGAGCACCCGCGGGGGGCGTGGATCAAGCGCCTGTGCGGAGCGCGCTATGGGGTCGCCCGCGCACGCAGCGGCCGCGGCAGGTTCTGGCGCACCAGCTTCAGCCACACCTACCCCCACCCGCGAGGCACTTTCCGCCATACCGTCGAGCTCCATCTGGATGCCCTGCGACGCATCGGGGTACAGCCGGAAATGCCCGAGCGCCGACTCGTGCTGGTGCCGGGCACCGAAGCCGAGGAACGCGTTGCCCGGTTGCTGGCGGACCACGGCGTCGCCGCCGGCGATTACATTCACATTCATCCGACCTCACGCTGGCTGTTCAAGACCTGGCCGCCGGAGAAGGTTGCCCAGCTGCTGGCCGCCCTGAAGCGCCAAGGGCACGCCCTGGTGCTGACCGCCGCCCCCGATGCGCAGGAAATGAAGCTCGTGGAGCGCATCCTCGGCCAGCTCGAGGAACCCGTCGTCAACCTCGCCGGCCAGCTGTCCCTGAAGCAGCTGGCAGCCCTCACCGCGGGCGCGCGCTGCTTCATCGGCGTGGATTCCGCGCCCATGCACATTGCGGCGGCGATGCAGACGCCGGTCGTGGCGCTGTTCGGCCCTAGCGGCGACAGGGAATGGGGGCCATGGCATGTTCCCCATCGCGTCATCACCTCGGACCACGGCTGCCGGCCCTGCGGCAACGACGGCTGCGGCGGCGGCAAGCTGAGCGAGTGCCTCACGAGCCTGCCGGTCAGCCGGGTTCTGGCGGCCGTGGACGAACTCCTCGACACGCCTCGCGCTTCATGAAGATTGCGCTGGTGCGGCAGCGATATACCGCCTTCGGCGGGGCGGAGCGTTTCGTGGCGCGCGCGGTCGAGGCCCTGCGATCACGTGGCGCGGAAGTCACCCTGGTTACCCGCCAATGGCAGGGGGCAGGCGCCGCCCATGACCAGGCGCTGCACTGCAATCCGTTCTATCTGGGCAGCGTCTGGCGTGACTGGGGCTTCTCCCGCTGCGTCTGTCGCCTGCTGCGCGAGAACCCGTTCGACCTGGTGCAATCCCACGAGCGCATCCCCTGCTGCGACATCTATCGGGCCGGCGACGGCGTGCACCGCGAATGGCTCAAGCAACGCCAGCGCACACTGGGTTGGCCGGGCCGCGTCGGCGTGTGGCTCAACCCCTACCATCACTACGTGCGCGGAGCGGAACGCCGCCTGTTCGCGAGCCCGCGGCTGAAGGCGGTGATCTGCAACTCGCAGATGGTCAAAGCCGAGATCCAGCACTACTTCGGGGTGGCAGAAACCAAGCTGCATGTCATCTACAGCGGGGTCGACACGGGGAGGTTCCAGCCCGGCATCCGCGAAACGCACCGCACGGCCACGCGCACCGAGCTGGGCGTCCCCGACACGGCGACGCTGTTTCTGTTCGTCGGCTCCGGCTTCGAGCGCAAGGGCGTGGCGGCCATCCTGGCGGCTATGGCGCGCCTGCCGCCCGACGCGCACCTGGCGATCGTCGGCAAGGACAAAAGGCAGGGAAAATTCGAGGCGCTCGCGCGCAGGCACGGGCTGGGCCGCCGCGTCCGCTTCCTGGGCGGGCAGCAGGACGTGATCCCGTTCTACGCCGCGGCAGATGCCTTGGTGCTGCCCACGCTGTACGACCCCTTCCCCAACGTGGCGCTGGAAGCGATGGCCTGCGGCCTGCCCATCGTCACCAGCCACAAGAGCGGCGCGGCGGAGTTCGTCCGCCAAGGGGAAAACGGCTATGTCTGCGATGCGCTGGACGTACCGGCGCTGGCCGGCCACATGGCGCGCCTGATGTCCGCGGAGCGGCGCGACGCGCTCGGGCGAGCTGCGCGCGCCACGGTCGAGCCCTTCGACCTCGAGGCGATGGCGGCACGGTTGTTGGCCCTGTACGGCACACTGCTGCCTGCACCCCCGAGCCCCGCCGGCGTCGGGTTGGCCGAGGAAAATCGTTTATAATCTCCTGTTTGCGGAAGGCGCCGTCGCGCCACCGGTCGCCGAGGCGGGCGCACCACCCATCGCGAGACCGCCCATCGCCTGATTCTGACTAGAGAACCCACCGACTTGGCAACCAAACCCCTCAGCAACAAGGCCCTGTATTTCCGGCTGCTCAGACACATCCTGCCCTATTGGCGGATGTTCGCGCTCTCGGTCGTCGGCACCATCCTGGTTGCGGCGACCGAGCCGGCGCTGCCCGCGCTGATGAAGCCGCTGCTCGACGGCAGCTTCGTCGAGCGCGACCAGACCATGATCAAGCTGATCCCCCTCGCCATCGTCGGGCTGTTTCTGCTGCGCGGGATATTCACCTTCACCAGCAACTACGCCATCAACTGGGTGTCGAGCCGGCTGGTCATGGACCTGCGCAACTTGATGTTCGACCGCCTCGTCACGCTGCCCACGCATTATTACGACAACATCTCCTCCGGCACGGTGATCGCCAACGTCGCCTACAACGTCATGCAGGTGACCTCCGCCGGCGCCAACATCATCACCGTCCTGGTGCGCGACAGCTTCACCATCCTCGGCCTGCTTGGCTGGCTGCTGTATCTCAACTGGAAGTTGACCCTGATCGCACTGGTCATGATCCCGGCGATTGCCGTGGTGGTGCGCATTTTCAGCCTGCGCCTGCGCAACATGAGCCGCGGCGCGCAAAGCACCATGGGCGACATCACCCACGCCCTGGAGGAAACGCTGGGAGCGCACAAGGTCGTGAAAATCTTCGGCGGCCAGGAATACGAGAAGGAGCGCTTCCACGCCGCCACCAACCGCATGCGTCGCTTCAACATGAAGGAGACGGTTGCCTCCGGCCTGAACGTGCCGCTGGTGCAGCTTCTGGCGGCAATCGCACTGGCGATCATCATCTACGCGGCGACGCTGCAGTCGGCGGAAAACCACGTGACGGTGGGCAGCTTCGTCTCCTTCATCACCGCGATGCTCATGCTGCTGGCGCCGATCAAACGGCTGACCGGGGTGAGCGAATCCCTGCAGCGCGGCCTTGCCTCCGCCGAGGTGGTGTTCGAGACCCTCGACCAAGCCCCGGAAATCGACCACGGCACCATCGAAATTCCCCGCGCCCGGGGACAGCTGGAGTTTCGCGATGTCAGCCTGCAATACGAAGCGGATGCCCGCCTCGCCCTCGACCGGATCAACCTGAGCATCGCGCCCGGCGAGACCGTCGCCCTCGTGGGCCAGTCCGGCGGCGGCAAGACTTCCCTGGTGAACCTGATTCCACGCTTCTACCATCCCACCAGCGGGCAGATCCTGCTCGATGGACACGACATCGAGGACATCAAGCTCACCAGCCTGCGCGACAACATCGCTCTCGTGAGCCAGGACGTCGTGCTGTTCAACGACACCGTGGCCGCCAACATCGCCTATGGCCGCAACCGCCACGCCAGCGAGGCCGACATCATTGCCGCGGCGGAAGCGGCCCACGCCATGGAATTCATCCGCGACATGCCGAACGGCCTGCAGACCCTGGTCGGCGAGAATGGCGTCAAGCTCTCGGGCGGCCAGCGCCAGCGCATCGCCATCGCCCGCGCCATCCTGAAGAACGCGCCCATCCTCATTCTGGACGAGGCCACCTCGGCCCTCGACACGCAGTCCGAGCGCCACGTGCAGGCGGCGCTGGAAAACCTCATGCAGAACCGCACCACCATCGTCATCGCCCACCGGCTCTCGACCATCGAGAATGCGGACCGCATCGTCGTCATGCAAGCCGGCCGCATCGTCGAAAGCGGCAGCCACGGCGAGCTCTTGGCCAGGAACGGCATCTACGCGCAACTGCACCGGATTCAGTTTGCCGAAGAGCGCCGAATATCGGCTGCTCAAGCGGGCGCGGCGGCGGAATGATGCTCGGTCGTCTTCAACACTGCGGGCGCGCTCGCTAGG
>CAYUJV010000166.1:0-4614 GCA_964445085.1 uncultured Burkholderiales bacterium | reverse complement strand
ATCGCCGACGTGGTCGGCCGGATTCATGCTGGCGTAGGGGCCCGCGCTCACGCCGCCGGCGCGGGTGGTGACGAGGGCGCGCACCGCGGGCGGCGCCGGCCAGTCGGGGACGATGCAGTCGTCGAGCGTCATTCCCGGCGCAGCCTCTCCAGCAGTTCGGCCATGTCGGCCGGCATGGGCGCCTCCCACGCCATGGGCTGGCCGGAGACGGGATGCAGCAGCGCCAGCCGCGCGGCATGCAGGGCCTGGCGGTGGAAGCGCCTGCGCTCGGCGCGCGAACCGTACACCGGGTCGCCCACCAGCGGATGGCCGATGGACTGCATATGCACGCGGATCTGGTGCGTGCGGCCGGTTTCGAGGCGGCATTCGACCAGGGTGTGGCGCGCCAGGCGCTCGAGCAGGCGGAAGTGCGTGACCGCGGGCTTGCCGCGCTCGACCACGGCCATCCGGGTGCGCTCGCGCGGATGCCGGCCGATGGGCGCATCCACGCTGCCGGCCTCGGCCAGGTCGCCCTCGACGATGGCCAGATAGATGCGGCTCACGCTGCGCGCCTGCAGCTGGCGCACGAGGTCGGTCTGGGCCTCGATGGTCTTCGCCACCACCATGAGGCCGCTGGTGTCCTTGTCGAGGCGATGCACGATGCCGGCGCGCGGCACCTGCCGCAGCTGCGGGGCGTGATCGAGCAGCGCGTTCATCAGCGTGCCGGTCCAGTTGCCGCTGCCCGGATGCACGACGAGGCCGGCGGGCTTGTTGAGGACCAGGATCGCGTCGTCCTCGTACACGATGTCGAGGGGGATCGCCTCGGCCACCGCTTCCACCTCGGACGGATGGGCCAGCGGCCGCACGCTCACGTGCTCGCCCGGCCACACCTTCTGCTTGGGCTTGGCCGGCGCACCGGACAGCAGGACCAGCCCGGCGTCGATCCATTCCTGGATGCGGCTGCGCGAGTACTCGGGCAACAGCTCGGCCAGGGCCTGGTCCAGGCGCCGGCCCGCCAGCGCCTCCGGCACGACGAAGCTCAGGGGCGCTGCCGATGCCGGCTCCGCATGCGCAATTGCGCTATAATCCGCCTTATTTTTCGCGGGTTTGGCCATGCGGCATAGTTTAGCGTTAATCATCGTTTCCTGGCTCGCCCTCTCCCTCGCCGGCTGCAGCCTGTTGCCGGAATTGCAGGACGAGACCAAGGGCTGGTCGGCCCAGAAGCTCTACAGCGCCGCCAAGGAAAGCCTGGGCGACGGCGACTACGAAAAGGCCATCAAGTACTACGAGACGCTGGAAGCGCGCTATCCCTACGGCCGCTACGCGCAGCAGGCGCAGATCGAAGTGGCCTATGCCTACTACAAGGACCGCGAGCCGGCCTCGGCCCTGGCCGCCTGCGACCGCTTCATCAAGCTGCATCCGAACCACCCCAACGTCGACTATGTGTACTACCTCAAGGGGCTGATCAACTTCAACGACGATCTGGGCTTCCTCGGCTTCGTCGTCAAGCAGGACCTGTCCGATCGCGACCCGAAGGCCGCGCGCGATTCCTTCGACGCGTTCAAGGAACTGGTGACGCGCTTCCCCGACAGCAAATATGCGCCGGACGCCCGGCTGCGCATGAACTACCTGGTCAACGCGATGGCCGGGCACGAGGCCGCGGTGGCCCACTATTACTACCGCCGCGGCGCCTACGTGGCGGCGGTCAACCGCGCCCAGGGCCTCATCAAGCTGTACCCGCAGACGCCGGCGAACGAGGACGCGCTCGCGATCCTGTGGCGCTCCTATGACAAGATGGGCCTCGCCGACTTGCGCGACGACAGCCTGCGCATCCTGAAGCAGAACTTCCCCAACAGCCCCTATCTCGCCGGCAAGCCGGTGGGCGAGCCGCGCCCCTGGTATCAGTTCTGGTAGAAACGAAAAGGGGCCGGCCGGCCCCTTTTTTCTCTCACTCCTCGCCGCGGCGTTGCCCCCGTCGCGCCCTCACCCCGCCCGCTCCCGCTTGCGGCAGAGCGGGACTTTTGTGTTGCTGCGCGACAATCGTCAGATGGCGGCTTCGTTGGTCTCGCCGGTGCGGATGCGCACCACCTGCTCCACGCTGGTGACGAAGATCTTGCCGTCGCCGATCTTGCCGGTGCGTGCCGAGCGCACGATGGCATCGATCGCGGCCTCCGCCTTGTCCGCGGCGATCACCAGTTCGATCTTCACCTTGGGCAGGAAGTCCACCACGTACTCGGCGCCGCGATAAAGCTCGGTGTGCCCCTTCTGGCGGCCGAAGCCCTTGACCTCGGTCACGGTCAGTCCGGTCACGCCCACTTCGGCCAGCGCCTCGCGCACTTCGTCCAATTTGAACGGCTTGATGATGGCTTCGCTTTTTTTCATACTTCCGCTCCTCTCAGAATTTCGGACGATATTTCGATGTTATCGGATAGCGCCGATCCTTGCCAAACCCGCGCGCCGTCACGCGCACGCCCACCGGCGCCTGGCGCCGCTTGTACTCGTTGCGGTCGATCAGGGTGACCACGCGCCGCACGTCCTCCGCCTTGTAGCCCATCGCCTGGATCTCCTCCGGGCAGAGATCGTGCTCGACATAGGCCTCCATGATGCCGTCGAGGATGTCGTAGGGCGGCAGCGAGTCCTGGTCCACCTGGTTGGCGCGCAGCTCCGCCGACGGCGCGCGCGTGATCACCCGCGGCGGAATCACCGGCGACAGCCCGTTGCGATAGTTGCTCAGGCGATACACCAGGGTCTTGGGGATGTCCTTCAGCACGGCGAAGCCGCCGGCCATGTCGCCATACAGCGTGGCATAGCCCACCGCCATCTCGCTCTTGTTGCCGGTGGTGATGACGATGGTCCCGTACTTGTTGGACAGGGCCATGAGCAGGGTGCCGCGGATGCGCGCCTGGATGTTCTCCTCCGTGGTGTCGAACGGCAGGTCGTTGAACTCGTCCGCCAGCCCGCTCAGGAAGGCGTCGTACATGGGCTTGATGGAGATCTCCGAGTAGCGCACGCCGAGCGACTGCGCCATTTCGCGCGCATCCTCCAGACTCATGTCGGCGGTGAACTGCGAGGGCATCATCACCGCGTGCACCCGCGCCGCCCCGAGTGCATCCACCGCGACCGCCAGCGTCAGCGCGGAGTCGATGCCGCCGGACAGCCCGAGCTCCACCCCCGGGAAACCGTTCTTCTCGACGTAGTCCTTCACCCCGAGGCACAGGGCGCGATAGACGTTCTCCTCCAGGCTCGGCTCCGCGAGCACCTCGCCCGGCCTCAGCGCCTTGCCTTCCAGCTCGATGATGCCCAGCGTCTCCTCGAAGAAGCCGAACTGGTGGGTCAGCTCGCCGTTCGCGTTCACCGCGAAGGACGCGCCGTCGAACACCAGCTCGTCCTGGCCGCCCACCATGTTGCAGTACACGATGGGCATGCCGGTCTCGCGCGTGCGCTCGCGCAGCACGTCCTGGCGCGTCGTCTGCTTGTGCATGTGGTAGGGCGAGGCATTCAGCACCAGCAGCACGTCCGCATCGGCCTCCCGCGCCAGCGTCGCCGGCCCCTCGTGCCAGATGTCGGCGCAGATGTTGATGCCGAACTTCACCCCCTCGACCTCGAACACGCAGGCCTCGGTGCCCGGCGTGAAATAGCGCACCTCGTCGAACACCGTGTGATTGGGCAGCTTGTGCTTGTGGTAGGTCGCAACGACCTTGCCCTCCTGCAGCACGGAGGCGGCATTGAAACGCTCGTCCTCCGCCAGGTCGGGGTGCCCCACCACCACGGTGATGCCGGACACGGTGCGGGCGAGGCTGTGCAGGGTGTTGAGGCAGGCAAGGTTGAAGCCGGTGCGCAGCAGCAGGTCCTCGGGCGGATAGCCGCACAGGGCCAGCTCGGGCGTGACCAGCACGCTCGCCCCAGCCTCTTTCGCGCGGCGCGCGCAGTCCAGAATCTTCGCGGCGTTGCCCTCGAGGTCGCCGACGACGACGTTGATCTGGGCCAGGGCGATCTTCATGGCCTGGGCCGCTCAGCGCTGCATCGCGGCGAGCATGGCGGTGCCGATCTCCGCCGGCGAGCGCGCCACCACCACCCCGGCGTTCTCCAGCGCGCGGATCTTGTCCTCGGCCCTGCCCGAGCCGCCGGCGATGATGGCGCCGGCATGGCCCATGCGCTTGCCCTTGGGGGCGGTCTGGCCGGCGATGTAGGCGGCCACCGGCTTGTTCACGTGGGCCTTGATGTACTCCGCCGCCTCTTCCTCGCGCGTGCCGCCGATCTCGCCCACCATCACGATCGCCTCGGTGGCGGGATCGTTCTGGAACATCTCCAGGCAGTCGATGAAATCCAGGCCCTTGATCGGGTCGCCGCCGATGCCGACGCAGGTGGTCTGCCCCAGGCCCAGCTGCGTGGTCTGGTGCACCGCCTCGTAGGTGAGCGTGCCGGAACGCGACACGATGCCGACCCTGCCCGGCTGGTGGATGAAGCCGGGCATGATGCCGATCTTGCATTCGCCAGCGGTGATCACGCCGGGACAGTTGGGTCCGATGAGCTTGGCGCCGTTCGCGCGCAGCGCGGCCTTCACGTTGAGCATGTCCAGCACCGGGATGCCCTCGGTGATGCAGACGATGACCTCGATGCCGGCGTCGGCCGCTT
>CAYUJV010000165.1:0-4627 GCA_964445085.1 uncultured Burkholderiales bacterium | reverse complement strand
GTCAACGCGCCGGCCGCGGATTTCCACCGCGCGCGCGCGGCCGCCGAGCTGCCTTGCGCTCTCGAACACGGCGACGCGGGCGCCGCCCTCGGCGAGTGTCACCGCCGCGGCGAGACCGGCCCAGCCGGCGCCGATCACGGCGACATCGGGTTCAGGGGTCGGCATGGCGCGGCCGGGCCGTCAGGCAAGCACCCAGGTTTTCCATGCGATCCACAGCTTGCGCAAGGGCGTGAGGGAAGTGCGCTGGGTGAGCACCTGAAAACCATCCCGTTCGATTTCGTCGAGCAGCGCCTGATAGATCGCCGCCATCACCAGGCCGGGTCGCTGGTTGCGGCGATCGCCGGGCGCCAGCTGGGCGAATGCCTGGGCATAGGTCTGGCGCGCGCGCTCCATCTGGAACGCCATCAGCTCGCGGAACGCGGGCGTGGTCCGTTGCCGCAGGATGTCCTGCTCCGCCACGCCGAAGCGCGCCATCTCCTCCTGCGGCAGGTAGATGCGGTTGCGGCGCGCGTCCTCGCCCACGTCGCGGATGATGTTGGTGAGCTGGAACGCAAGGCCGAGGTCGTGGGCGTATTTCAGGGTGCGCCGGTCCGTGTAGCCGAACAGCGTCGCGGCAAGCTGGCCGACCACCGAGGCGACCCGGTAGCAGTAAAGATGCAGCGCCTTGAAGTCCGGATAGCGGTCGTGGGTCAGGTCCATCTCCATGCCGTCGATGATCTCCTGCAGCTGCTCCTGCGGCAGGTCGTGGCGGCGGATGGCCGGCAGCAGGGCCTGCCCGACCGGGTGCTGGGGATGGCCGGCATAGGTATTCGCGAGTTCCTGCCGCCACCAGGCGAGCTTCGCGCGGGCGACCGCGGGGTCGCTGCATTCGTCGACGGCGTCGTCCACTTCGCGGCAAAAGGCATACAGGGCGGTGATCGCCTCGCGTTTTTCCCGGGGCAGGAACAGGAAGCTGTAGTAGAAGCTGGAACCGCTCTGGGCGGCTTTTTCCTGGCAGTACTGGGCGGGTGTCATGGGCTTACTTCGCGCGCACGGCGCGGTAGGTCATGCGCAGCCAATCGCGCGGGCCGAGGGTGGGGCGGTGGTGGAACACGTCGCCCTCGGCCTCGTGCAGCTTGCGCAGGATGGCGTCGCCGCCGGCGATGATCAGGCGCAGCTCCAGGCCGATGCGGCCCTTCAGCCGCTTGCCCAGGGGCGCGCCGGCCTGCAGCAGCCTGCGCGCGCGCTCGATCTGGTGGCGCATGAAGGGCCACCACGCGCCGCTCGCGTCGCCGCGCCCGATCTGGGCTTCGGTGATGCGATATTTCTCCAGTTCGTCCTGGGGCAGGTAGATGCGGCCCTTGGCGTAGTCGATGGCCACGTCCTGCAGGAAGTTGATCAGCTGCAAGCTGGAGCAGATCGCGTCCGACTGGGCGAGGGCGCGCCGGTCGGTTTCGCCGTAGAGCGCGAGCAGGAGCCGGCCGATGGGGTTGGCGGAGCGGCGGCAGTAGTCCATGACCTCGCCGAAATGGGCGTAGCGCTGCTTGACCACGTCCTGGCTGAAGGCGTCCAGGAGATCGTAGAACGGCTGCAGCGGCAGCTGATGCGTGCGGATGGTCTCCGCCAGGGTCTGGAACAGCGGCGTCTCGGACGGGCGGCCGTCGCGGATGTGGTCGAGCTCGGCGCGGAAGGCGTTCAGCCGGGCCAGCCGCTGCGCCGGCGCCAGGTCGCCTTCGTCTGCAAAATCATCGGCTTGGCGCGCGAAGGCGTAGATGTGCCGGACCGGCGCGCGGAACCGGCGCGGCAGGATGACCGACGCAACCGGGAAATTCTCGTAATGATCGACGCTATTGAGCATGGGGCGGCCCGTTTCGTTGAGGGTCGGGCCGGGTTCGGCGCATGACAGGGGAGGGCTAAGCCGCTAAAATATAACATTTTCGCGAAAGTGGCGGAATTGGTAGACGCACCGGGTTTAGGTCCCGGCGCCGCAAGGCGTGCGAGTTCGAGTCTCGCCTTTCGCACCACGGGTTCGGCCGCGGGCCGGCCCTCCGAATCATAGCTGTCGCATTCTTTAGGGACCCTCAATCATGCAAGCAACCGTCGAAAACATCAGCCAGCTCGAGCGCCGCATCCGCATTTCCGTGCCGCGCACCCAGATCGAGACGGAAGTCGAAAGCCGTTTGAAGCGCCTCGCGCGCACCGCCAAGGTGCACGGCTTTCGCCCGGGCAAGGTGCCGCTGAAGATCGTTGCCCAGCAGTACGGCGGCCAGGTGCGGCAGGAGGTGATCGGCGAGACCATGCAGCGCAGCATCGCGGATGCGATGCAGGCGCAGCAGCTGCGGGTGGCGGGTTATCCGCGCCTGGAATCGGTCGCCAACGAAGCCAGCGGCGAGGCCCTGGAATTCAGCGCCACGTTCGAGGTCTATCCGGAGGTGAAACTGGGGGATTTGAGCGGCGCGGCGATCGAACGCCCCCAGGTGACGGTGTCCGAGAGCGACGTGGACAAGACGGTGGAGATCCTGCGCAAGCAGCGCGCGACCTTCGAGCCGGTGGAGCGCGCGGCCCAGGTCGGCGACCGGGTCGAGATCGACTATCACGGCACTATCGACGGCAAGCCCTTCCCCGGCGGCGAGGCCAAGGGCTATGTCCTGACGCTGGGCGAAGGCCGCACCCTGAAGGACTTCGAAGGCGCGATTCCGGGCATGAAGCCGGGCGAAACCAAGTCGACGCAGGTGACTTTCCCGGCCGACTATCACGGCAAGGAAGTGGCGGGCAAGACGGCGACGTTTGAACTTCGCCTGAACCGCGTGCTCGAACCGAAGCTGCCGGAGATTGGTGCGGATTTTGCTAAAGCTCTGGGGGTGGAAGACGGCGACGTGGCCAAGATGCGCGCGGAAATCCGAGGCAATCTGGAGCGCGAGGTGAAGAAGCGCATCGAAGCCCGACTGAAGGAACAGGTGATGCAGGCACTGCTGGACGCGACCCCGATCGAGCTGCCGCACTCCCTGGTCGAGATCGAAACCGAGCGGCTGCAGCAGCATGCGCGCGAGGATCTCATCCGGCGCGGCGTGAAGGCCGACATGCCGATTCCGGCCGACATGTTCGCCGAATCGGCGCAGCGGCGCGTGAAGCTGGGCCTGATTCTGGCGGAGCTGGTGAAGGCGCATCAGCTGCATGCGACGCCGGAGCAGGTGAAGGCGGTGGTCGAGGATTTCGCCGAAAGCTACGAACATCCGGAACAGATCGTCAGCTGGTATTACCAGGAGCCGGGCCGGCTCGCGGAAGCGGAATCCTTGGCCCTGGAACAGAATGTGGTAAATTGGACATTGGGTGTCGCGAAGGTGACAGACAAGTCGATTACCTTCGATGAACTGATGGGTATTGCGAAATAACTGAATGAACAGGTATCCGGACATGATTGACCGAAACATGGGTGCATCGCAGTGGGAGCCGCAGGGGCTGGGCTACATCCCCATGGTGATCGAGCAGAGCGGCCGCGGCGAGCGGGCGTATGACATCTATTCACGCCTGCTGCGCGAGCGCGTCGTGTTCCTGGTGGGCCCGGTCAACGAGATGAGCGCGAACCTCGTGGTGGCGCAACTGCTGTTCCTTGAATCCGAGAACCCGGACAAGGATATTTTCTTCTACATCAACTCGCCGGGCGGCTCGGTCTCGGCCGGGCTGGCGATCTACGACACCATGCAGTTCATCAAGCCGGACGTGTCCACCCTGTGCATCGGGCAGGCGGCCAGCATGGGCGCGTTCCTGCTGACCGCGGGGGCCAAGGGCAAGCGCTATTGCCTGCCGAATTCCCGCACCATGATCCACCAGCCCCTGGGCGGGTTCCAGGGCCAGGCGTCCGACATCGAGATCCACGCGAAGGAGATTCTCTACCTGCGTTCGCGCCTGAACGAGATGATGGCCAAGCACACGGGGCAGCCGATCGAGGTGATCGAACGCGACACCGATCGCGACTTTTTCATGAGCGCGGAACAATCGGTGGCCTATGGCCTGGTCGACAAGGTGCTTGCCAACCGCGGCGAAACTTCGGTTTAATGTCTCTGAACGGTAACAAAAGGGCCACGGCATGAGCGACAAATCCGGCAACGAAAAGCTTCTCTACTGCTCCTTCTGCGGCAAGAGCCAGCATGAAGTGAGGAAGCTCATTGCGGGCCCGTCCGTGTTCATCTGCGATGAATGCGTGGACCTCTGCAACGACATCATCCGCGAGGAAGTGCAGGGCGAGCAGGCCGCCAAGGCGGGCGCGGCCGAGCTGCCGGTGCCGGCGGAGATCCGCAAGATCCTCGATCAGTACGTCATCGGCCAGGATCACGCCAAGAAGATTCTGTCGGTCGCGGTGTACAACCACTACAAGCGGCTGAAGACCGGTTCCAAGGCGGACGAGGTCGAGCTGTCCAAGAGCAACATCCTGCTGATCGGCCCCACCGGCTCCGGCAAGACCCTGCTGGCGCAGACCCTGGCGCGCCTGCTGAACGTGCCCTTCGTCATGGCCGACGCGACCACGCTGACCGAAGCGGGGTATGTCGGCGAGGACGTGGAGAACATCATCCAGAAGCTGCTGCAGAAATGCGACTACAACGTCGAGAAGGCGCAGCAAGGCATCGTCTACATCGACGAGATCGACAAG
>CAYUJV010000164.1:0-4649 GCA_964445085.1 uncultured Burkholderiales bacterium | reverse complement strand
TGGCGCCGGCCGTGCGCACCGCGGCCCGCTGCAGCCGCGCCGCCAGCCGCAACAGCGGGCCATCCTGGTGGGCCGGGGCGAACAGCGTGACGCCAAAGGGCAAACCGTCCCGCTGGAAGCCGGCGGGAACGGCGCTGGCGGCATAGTCCAGCAGGTTCATGAAGTTCGTGTAGTAGCCCAGATTGGAATTGAGGCGGACCGGATCGGCCTCGAGTTCGGCGATGGTGTAGAGGGTGCCGGCGGTGGGGGTCAGGATGCAGTCGACCTGGTCCCACACGGCATCGCACTGGCGCTTGGTTGCCTTGAGCCGGTACCCATACGCGTAGGCGTCGGCCGCCGACCAGCGCCGGGCGCCGCCGATGATTTCGCGGATCACGGGCAAGGGCGCGTCGGGGTGGCTGTCGAAGAAGGTGCGGATCGCGGCGTAGCGCTCCGCCACCCAGGGTCCTTCGTACAGCAGCCTGGCGGCATCGAGGAAAGGCTGCAGGTCGATCTCGACACAGTCACCGCCCAGGGCCGCGATGCGTGCGACGGCCTCGCCATACAGCCGCTCGGACTCGCCGTTGCCGAAAAAGGCCAGATTGCCGGTGCGCGGAATGCCCACCCGGTAACGGCTGGCGCTGCCGAAATCGAAGCCGTGGCCCTCCACCCGGCGCGAGTAGGCATCGCCCGGGTCGAAGCCGGCGGCGGCCGCGGTGACCGCTTCCGCATCCTCCGCGCTGAGGGCGAACACCGAAATCGTGTCCAGGGAGCGGCAGGCGGGCACCACGCCCGAGGCGGACAGCCAACCGAGAGTGGGCTTGTGGCCGACGATGTTGTTGAACGCCGCCGGCACGCGGCCGGAACCGGCGGTGTCGGTGCCGAGGGCGAAGCTGCAATAGCCCAGGGCCACGGCCACGGCGGAGCCGGAACTGGAACCGCCGGAAATGTAATCGGGGTCGAAGGCATTGCGGCAGGCGCCCCAGGGTGAACGCGTGCCGTTGAGTCCGGTGGCGAACTGGTCCAGATTGGTCTTGCCGATGGGGATGGCGCCGGCGTCGATCAGGCGCTGCACGACGAAGGCGCTTTTCTCCGGCGTGTAGGCATATTCGCGGCAGCCGGCGGTGGTGGGCACGCCCGCCAGATCGATGTTGTCCTTGATCGCGAACGGGATGCCATACAGCGGCAGGCTGCCGGGGTCTTTGCCTTCCAGGTTTCGCGCATGGGCGAGGATCGCCGCCTGCGGCAGGCGCCGGATCCACACCCGGTGCGGGTCTTCCGCGGTGCGCCGGATGATCTCCTCGGCCAACGCGAGCGGCGTCAGTTCGCCGCCGGCGTAGGCCGCCTTGAGGCTGGCGATGTCGAGGCTCAAGCTGCTCATGCGGCCGCCTCCTCGTGGCAATAGGGTAGGCATGCCGCATCGCGTCGGCGGCTGGCGGCATACGCGGACGTGCGCATCCCCGCAACGCGGGGCCCCTGCTTACTGCTCATGCCTAACCTCCTCGATCACCAGCAGGTCCTGGCCGGCCGCCACCGCGCCGCCTTCCTTGCAGAACAGATGAATGAGCCTGCCGTCGCAGGGCGCGACCAGGGGAAATTCCATCTTCATCGATTCCACGATGAGCAGCGCCTGGCCGGCCTTCACCGCGTCGCCGATCCCGGCCTCGATCTTCCACACGCTGCCGGCAACGTGGCTGGCCAACGGCCGCGCGTTCGGCGGCAGGTCCAGCTCGCTGTCCGGCCCGGCCTCGGCCACAGTGACGTCGCTCGCCACCACGTCCTGGCCGGCCGCCTTCCAGCGCTCGCGCTCGGCTTCGAAGGCGGCCTGCTGTGCGCGCTTGAAGGCGGCGATGGAATCGGCATTGGCGGCGAGGAAGGCCCGGTAGTCGCGCAGGCGGAAGCGCGTGGGTTCGATGTTCAGCTTGAAGCGGCCGCTGACGAAGTCCTCGCGCAGCCGGAGCAGCTCGGTCTCGTCCACCGGATAGAAGCGGATCTGGTCGAAGAAGCGCAGCAGCCAGGGCTGGCTGAAATCGGCGGTGACCCGGTGGCGGTTCCACATCTGCACGGTGCGCCCCACGAACTGGTAGCCGCCGGGGCCTTCCATGCCGTACACGCACAGGTAGGCGCCGCCGATGCCGACGGCGTTCTCCGGCGTCCAGGTGCGCGCCGGATTGTACTTGGTGGTGACCAGGCGGTGACGCGGGTCGAGCGGCGTGGCCACCGGCGCGCCGAGATAGACGTCGCCCAGGCCCATCACCAGATAGCTGGCAGCGAACACCACCCGGTGGACGTCGTCGATGCTGGCCAGGCCGTTGATGCGGCGAATGAACTCGATGTTGCTCGGGCACCACGGCGCGTCCGGCCGCACCGATTGCATGTATTTCTCGATCGCCAGTTTCGTCGCCGGATCGTCCCAGGACAGGGGCAGATGGACGATGCGGGAGTCCACCTCCATGTCGTCGAGGCTGGGCAGCGCCTGTTCCAGCGCGATCACGCGCTCGATCAATGCGTCCTGGTCCACCTCACGCGGATCGAAGTGGATCTGCAGCGAGCGTATGCCGGGGGTGAGATCGAGCACGCCGCCCATGCGGCCCGTTTCGCGCTCGCGCTGCACCGCCTCCAGCAGCGCCTGGATGCGCATGCGCAGTTCCAGGTCGAGCACGAGCGGCCCCAGTTCGATCAGCAGACTGGCATCGCCCGACTGGCGGATGACCAGGTCCGGCTTTTCCCCGTCCACCGCCAGGTGCCGCAGCACCGGCGTGCCCAGGGCCGCGTGCTCCGCCGGGAGCGAAGCAAAGGCCGGGCGGTCGAGGGCGGCGATGGCCGCGTCCTGGGCGCGCTGCATGGCGTTGGCCTGGGCGCGGGTCAGGCGCCGGAAGCGCACCGTGTCGCCCGGCTTCAGCTGGCCCAGCTTCCACAGCTCGGCCTGGACGATGGTGGCCGGGCAGACGAAGCCGCCGAGGGAAGGGCCATCGGGTCCGAGGATCACCGGCATGTCGCCGGTGAAGTCGACGGCGCCGATGGCGTAGGCGTTGTCGTGGATGTTGGACGGATGCAGGCCCGCCTCGCCGCCGTCGCTGCGCGCCCACTGCGGCTTGGGGCCGATCAGGCGCACGCCGGTGCGGGAGGAGTTGTAGTGCACTTCCCAGGCGGTGGCGAAGAAGGTCTCGATGTCGGCATTCGTGAAGAAATCCGGCGCGCCATGGGGGCCGTAGAGCACGCCGATCTCCCACGCCCGGGCGAGCGGCGGCCGCAGGACTTCCGGCAGCGCGGCGGCGGGCGCGTGTTCGCAGGGCCGGATGTGCAGCACGTCGCCGACCCGCAGGGTGCGGCCGCCGTGGCCGCCGAACTGGCCCAGGGTGAAGGTGGACCTGGAGCCGAGATAGTCGGGCACCTGGAAGCCGCCCGCCACGGCCAGATAGGCGCGCAGCCCGGGGCCGTCGATGCCGCCGAGCTTGAGCACGCTGCCGGCTTTGACCGCGTGCGCCTGCCACGCGCCCAGGGCCACGCCGTCCAGCCGGGCATGCATGTCGGCGCCGCCGAGGGCGATCACCGCATCGCAATTGAATTTCAGCGTCGGCCCGGCGGCGGTGAGCTCCAGCGCCGCCGCGCCTTCCGGGTTGCCGACCAGGCGGTTGGCCAGGCGCATGGACAGGGCATCCATCGGCCCCGACGGCGGCACGCCCACATCCCAATAGCCGGTGCGGCCGGGCCAGTCCTGGATGCTGGACTGCACGCCCGGTTCCAGCACATCGATGGTGGCGGGCCGGTAGTGGAAGCCTTCCAGCATGCGCGTGGTCTGGCGGCCGGCGACGAAATCGGGATGGGCCAGCACCTGGGCCAGGTAGTCCCGGTTCGTCTCGATGCCGGCGACCTCGCTCGCCTCCAGTGCGGCGATCAGCTGGATGCGCGCGGCCTCGCGGTCCGCGCCGAAGGCGATCAGCTTGGCCAGCATGGGATCGTAGTTGGGCGGCACCACGCTGCCGTCGCCGACCCAGGTGTCGACGCGGATGTCGCCCGGAAAACGCGCCGCCGTCAGCAGGCCGGCCGAAGGCTGGAAGTTCTTGTTGGGGTCTTCGGCGTAGAGGCGCACCTGGATGGCCGCGCCCCTGGGCTGGACGCGCAGGGTGTCGAGCGGCGGCAGATCCCCGGCGGCGAGGCGCACCATCCATTCCACCAGGTCGACGCCGGTCACCGCTTCGGTCACGCCGTGCTCGACCTGGAGGCGGGTGTTGACCTCCAGGAAATAGAACTCGCCGCCGGCGGCATCGTAGACGAACTCCACCGTGCCGGCGGAGCGGTAGCGCACGGCGCGGCCGAGGCGCGTCGCGGTGTCCAGCAGGCGGGCGCGCTGGGCCTCGGTGAGGCCGGGCGCCGGGGTTTCCTCCACCACCTTCTGGTTGCGCCGCTGCACCGAGCAGTCGCGCTCGCCCAGGGCCAGCACGCCGCCTTTGCCGTCGCCGAACAGCTGCACCTCGATGTGGCGCGCGCGCTCGACGTATTTCTCCAGATAGATGCCCGCCTCCTTGAAGTTGGCGCGGGCCAGGCGGTCGACGGAGGCATAGGCCTCGGCCAGCTGGTCCTCGCTCCAGATCAGGCGCATGCCGATGCCGCCGCCGCCGGCGGTGCTCTTGAGCATGACCGGGTAGCCGATGCGGCGCGCTTCGCCC
>CAYUJV010000163.1:0-4823 GCA_964445085.1 uncultured Burkholderiales bacterium | reverse complement strand
TACAGGTGCGCTTCTCGGCGGCCAGCCGGGCTTGCTCGCGACCTTTTGCAGAGCTCCCCGAGGCTTGCCGGCCGGCAAGCTGTCGGCGGCGATCAGTTGCCCTCTGCGGCGCGCGGCGCGGTGAGCTTGTGTTCCACCGCGAACACCGCCGCCTCGACCCGCGACGACAGGTTGAGCTTGGCGAGGATGTGGCGCACGTGCAGTTTGACCGTGTCGTGGCTGATGTCGAGCGCCCGGGCGATGGCCTTGTTGCTTTCGCCGCGGGAGAGGTGAACGAGAATCTGGCGCTCCCGCTGCGTCAGCTGCGACAGCAGTGACTCGGCCGTCCCCTGCTTCTGGTCCAGCAGGTTGACCAGCTTCGCCGTCATCTTCGGCGCCACCACCGTTTCGCCGCGGGCGGCGCGCTGGATGGCATCCTCCACGTCATCCGGCTCCATGTCCTTCAGCAGATAGCCGCGCGCCCCGACGCGCAGGGCTGCCGCGAGGTCTTCCTGGGCGTCGCTCACCGTTAGGAGCAGGATCGGCAGCGTGTGGCCCTCCGCCCGCAATTCGCTGACCAGGGTGATGCCGTCCACGTCGGGCATGTTGAGGTCGAATACCGCCACGTCCGGCTTGTGCTCGCGCAGCAGCTCGCGCGCCTCGTACGGACTGCCGGTCATGGCCACCACCTTGATCTTGCCGTGGCGCTCGATCAGCTCCGCCAGGCCCTTGCGGAACAGGGTGTGGTCGTCGATGAGAATGATGCGGATCGGTTCGCTCATAGCCCGCCCACCTTGCGATAGGTCGGCGCCGGGAACTCCAGGTGGACGCGGGTGCCTTCGCCGGGCTGGCTTTCCAGCTGGATCTCGCCGCCCAGGCGCTGCGCGCGCTCCTTCATGATGTTCGTGCCCAGATGCATGCTCGGGCCGGAGCCCTGGTTCGAGTTCAGGCCGATGCCGTCGTCCTGGATGGTGACGGCATAGCGCCCGGCCGCCATCTCGATGGTGAGGTGCACATGCTCGGCCTGGGCGTGCTTGGTGATGTTGTTGAGCGCCTCCTGCACGATGTGGAACACCTGCACCTCCTGGTCCGGCGTGAGGTTCACATCCGGCGCGCGATCGACGAAATCCACCTCGATGCCGGTGCGGTTGTGGAAGTTGTGGATCAGGTCCTCCAGCGCCGGCAGCAGGCCGCGCGGGTCCATCTTCTGGCGGAACTGCGTGAGCAGTTCACGCAGGCCGGAATAGGCCGACTCCATCGCATCGTCCACCTCGCCCAGGTAGCGCTCGGTGGAAACCTGGTCCCCGTCGCGCACCGCCTCGCGCAGCATCGCCAGCCGCATCTTCATGTAGGCCAGGGTCTGCGCCAGCGAATCGTGGATTTCCGCCGCCAGCATCTGGCGCTCGTCCATCAGGGTGATGCGCAGGTTCTCCCGCGTCAGGCGCGCATTTTCCAGCGCCATGCCCAGATGCTCGCTGATGGAAAGGAAGAGCAGCGACACTTCCTCGGGAATCACCTTGTCGCAGGGCATGAACAGGTTGTACACGCCCATGGTCTTGCCCTTGTGCCGCAACGGCACCGCGATCACGTTCTTGCAGCCATCCCCGAAATAGTCGAGCAGCGTCACCTCATGGCAGTTCGCCGACGCCTCGCTCTCCTGGATCGCGAAATGCTGCGCCGCCCGCCCGCATACGCCGCAGCCGATGGGCACCAGGTATTCGCGGTCGATCACGTCCTGGGGCAGGCCGATGGCGCCCACCAGCCGCATGTGCGCGCCGTCCGAGGACACCACGCGCACGGCGCCCGCAGTGGCCCCGGCCAGGCGGATCATGGTCTGCAGGAAACGCTCGAGCAGTTGCTCCAGATCGGCGTCGCTGCTGAGGCTGGTGGCGATTTCGGAAAAGACGCGCAGCGCGGGCAGCTTGTAGCCGGCCCTTTGTTCACTGGGCTGGGGCGCCGCGCCTGGCTTCTTGGCTTGGGTCATTCGGCCTTGGACCTGAAAAAAATGGACTCACGCAACGAGCCCATCGAGGCGAACTGCACGGGGTGTGCGCAATGGCTGCATTCTAACATTGCGCGCACCGTTTGCAACCGAATGCACGGCTATCCCGATGATTTTACGAATATAGTTATATTGACGGAATGGACATTGCCAAGGCCGGGGGCGCCGTTCCAATCCATTCCGGAGTATGATCGGAAGGCCCATCCGACCGGAGACCGCCATGCCCAGTTCACCCGCCCGCATCGCGCGCCGCGCGGCGTTCTTCCCCTCCTGGCTGCTCGCGCCCCTGATCCTGCTGGCCGCCTTCACGGCGTCGGCTGCGGAACCGAAAGGTCAGTTCTATGGTGCCAAATCCACCGAGTATCCGTCCTGGTTCAAGGAAAGCTTCCTGCACCTCAAGGACGACGTTGCGGACGCGAAGGCCGCCCACAAGCGGCTCATCGTCATTTTCCACCAGGACAACTGCCCCTACTGCAACGCCCTGGTGGAACGCAACCTGGCGCAGAAGGACATCGAGGAGCTGATGCGCAGCCGCTTCGACGTCATCGCCATCAACATGTGGGGCGACCGCGAGGTCACCGACCTCGATGGTCGCACGATGACGGAAAAGGACTTCGCCGCCGCGCTCAAGGTCCAGTTCACGCCCACCATCCTGTTCTTCGACGAGACCGGCAAGATCATCCTGCGCCTCAACGGCTACATTCCGCCGCAGCGTTTCAAGCTGACCCTGGACTGGGCTGCGCAGCACAAGGAAAAGGAGATTCCCTACCGCGACTACATGGCCCGGCACGAACCGCCGCCGGGCAAGGGCGAGCTGATCGCGGAGGATTTCTTCCGCCCGGCCCCCTATGATCTGAAAGGGAAGAAGCAGCCGATCGCCGTGTTCTTCGAGCAGAAGGACTGCCCCGCCTGCGACACCCTGCACCGGCAGGTGCTGACCGACGCCGATACGCGCGCCGAGGTGCGCAAGGTCTACAACATCCAGCTCGACATGTGGTCGAACACGCCGGTGATCACGCCGGACGGCCAGCGCATGACCGCGCGGGAATGGGCGAAGAAGCTGGACGTGAAATACGCCCCCACCATCGTCCTGCTCGACCCCCAGGGCAGGGAGATCATCCGCTCCGAAGCCTTCTTCAAGGTGTTCCACACCCAGGGCATCTTCGCCTATGCGGCGAGCGGGGCCTACAAGACCGAGCCGAGCTTCCAGCGCTATCTGTCCGCGCGCGCCGAGCACTTCCGCGAGCAGGGCAAGGACGTGGACATCTGGCGCCTGTCGGACGAGCCGCCCGGACCGAAATAACCTGCGCGATCGGGCCCCTGGCGCGTTCCGCCATTTTTGCCTATACTAGGTGCCAAATGGCAGAGCATTAGGAGATCGACCATGGCCGCCACCGCCGCCGCACTCGCCCCCACTCCCTTGCCCGACGTCGAGGCGCTGCTGGGCGGCCGGCGCGTGCTGCAGGTCAAGCCGCGCTCGCCGCTGGACTGGGTCGCCCTCATCCGCCAGGGCATTCCCGCCCCCGCCCTGGACGCCCTGCTCAAGACCCTGCGCATGTCCCAGGCCGAACTCGCGGCCGCCCTGGCCATTCCCGAGCGCACGCTGGCGCGCCGCAAGCGCGAGGGGCTGCTCAACAGCGAGGAATCGGCCAAGCTGGTGCGGCTCGCGCGCGTCGTCGAACGCGCGCTGCAGGTGTTCGAAGATCTGGAAGCGGCCCTGGACTGGCTGAACTCCCCCAATGCCGCGCTTAGGCATGCCACGCCCCTGAGCCTGCTCGACACCGACATCGGCGCCGAGAACGTGATGGACACCCTCGGGCGCATCGAGCACGGCGTGTTCGCCTAGGCGCTGCGCACCGCGTGCTCACCGTCTGGCGCCTGGTCACGGCGCGTTTCGCCGACACCGCCTTCTCCGGCGAGGGCGCCCGCCTCTACGGCGGCCGCTGGAACCGCAAGGGCGTCCCCCTGGTCTACACCGCCGCCAGTCAGTCCCTGGCCATGCTCGAACTGCTCGTGCAGGACGAGCCGCTGCGCGCCCGCTACGTCATGATTCCCGCGCGCATTCCGCGCGCGGTGAAAATCGAACAGATCAATCCCGCCCGATTGCCCGCGGACTGGCGCGAGCTTGCGGCCCGGGACCAGCTGCAGACGATTGGCGGCGACTGGGCGCGACGCCTGAGCAGTGCGGTGCTGGCCGTGCCGAGCGCGGTGATTCCGGCCGAAACCGACTACCTGCTCAACCCGCGCCATCCGGAGTTCAGGAAGATTGCGATCGGCGAAGCGCAAGCCTTCGTCACCGACCTGCGGCTGATGCGGCAGGCGCCGCCTGCGGAAAAGTGACCGTGACCCGCAAGCCCCTGCCGCCCTCGCCCTCGCTCATCGCGGCCGCCGCACCATGCAGCTCGGCGATGCGCTTGACGATGGACAGGCCAAGGCCGCTGCCGGTTTCCTCGGTGCCGAGCACGCGATGAAAGCGCTCCCAGACCAGCTCCCGTGACTCGGCCGGAATGCCCGGCCCCTGGTCGGCGACGGAGAACACCGCCTTGCCCTCGGCAGCGGCGAGCGCAACCCGCACCACGCTGCCACCCGGGCTGTAGCGGATGGCATTGTCGACGAGGTTGCGCATGAGGATGCGCAACAGTCCGGCGTCGCCTTCCACCTCGGGCGCCTCGCCCTCCAGCTGCACGTCGACGCCCTTGGCCACCGCGCCAGGCGCCATCTCCGCGATGGCGGCCGCCGCCAGCGCCCGCAGGTCGCAGCGCTCGCGCCGCTCCAGCTGCCCGGGCTCCAGCCGCGCCAGGGTCAGCAGCTGTTCCACCAGATGCGCCGCCCGGTCGCAGCC
>CAYUJV010000162.1:0-4832 GCA_964445085.1 uncultured Burkholderiales bacterium | reverse complement strand
TTGGCTCTCCTCGGCGGCGCCAAGCTGCGCCAGGCGCTGGCGCGCCGGCGCGTGCTGCGCGCCTTCGGCGCGCGCCTGCCGCAGAAGCTCGCACTCCATGGCGAGCTGCTCAAGCGCTGGGCGCTGGGCGAACTGGAGGCGCTGGAGCGGGAGTTCGAGGCGGCGGCCGCGGCCTACCTGGCGCTGGGGCGGCTGAGCGAGGCGACGCCGGAACCGGACGCGGGCGGCACCGACACGCTGGCGCAGGACATCGAGCGCCTGGCCCGCTGGAACGAGATGCCCCACCCGCAGCCGGGCCACTGAGCGCGGCACGCCGGACATGAGCAGGGGAGGAATGAGCGAAGCGCCAGTCGATCTCGAAGCCGGATTGTCCGGGGCGGAGGCGCAGGCGCGCCTCGACCAGCACGGCTACAACGAAATCCGCGAAGAGCCGGGTGGTCCCTTCCGCGGCATCCTCAAGCGGCTGTGGGGGCCGATTCCCTGGATGCTGGAGGCGGCGCTGGTCATGGAGCTGCTGCTGGGCAAGGTGGCGGAGCCGGCCATGATCGCGGCGTGGCTGCTGTTCAGCGCGGTCGTGGGCGGGGTGCAGGAGCAGCGCGCACACAAGGTGCTGGACCTGTTGCGCAGCCGCCTGCGCGTGAGTGCGCGGGTGCGGCGCGACGGCGCCTGGCGGCTGATTCCGGCGCGGGAGCTCGTGCCGGGCGATCGCATCCGCCTGCAGTCCGGCGATCTCGTGCCGGCCGACTGCAGCATCGACGCAGGCAGCGTGGAAGTGGACCAGTCCGCCCTCACCGGCGAGTCCGCCGTCGTCACGAAAGCGGCGGGCGAGCCCCTGTACTCGGCGTCGACCGTGCGCCGCGGCGAAGCCGGCGCGACCGTCACCGCGACCGGGGCCCGCAGCTACTACGGGCGCACCGCGGAGCTGGTGCGCTCCGCGCGCGCCGTCGGCCACCTGGATCGGCTGCTGTTCGCGGTGGTGCGCCATCTCGTCACCATCGACGCGGTGCTCGCCGCGCTGCTGGTCGCGTTCGCGCTGTGGAGCGGGGCCGATCTGCTCGCGCTCATTCCTTTCCTGCTGGTGCTGGTGATCGCAACCGTGCCGGTGACCATGCCGGCCGCCTTCACCGTCGCCAACGCAGTGGAGGCGCGGATGCTGGCGAAGGAGGGCATCCTGGTCACCGGACTGTCGGCGGTGCAGGAAGCGGCGACCATGGATGTGCTGTGCGTGGACAAGACCGGCACCCTCACCGAGAACCGGCAGACGCTGGTGGCGGTGGTTCCCCTCGCCGGCGACAGCGAGGACGCGGTGCTGGCATGGGCGGCGGCCGCCTGCGACGAGTCGACGCAAAGCCCCCTCGACCGGGCGATCCTCCAGGCGCTGGAACAGCGCGGGCTGCGGCCGCCGGAGCGACAGAAGCTCGTCGCCTTCGACCCCGCGGCCAAGCGCTCCGAAGCCTGGGTACGCCAGGACGGCGCCACGCTCAGGGTGGTGCTGGGCGCGCCGAAGGCGGTGCAGGCCCTTGCCCACCCATTGGAGGGACTGATGACGCGCGTCGAGCAGCTGGCCGCCTCCGGAACGCGCGTGCTCGCGCTGGCGGCCGGCACCGAAGACCCATTGAGCCTGCGCGGCCTGGTGGCCCTGGCGGATACGCCGCGCCAGGATGCGCCGGCCCTGGTGGCGGCGATGAAGGACCTGGGCATCCGCATGCTCATGGTCAGCGGCGACAGCGTGGCCACGGCGCGGGCCGTGGCGCGCCAGGTGGGGCTGGGCGACCACATCGGCGATGCGGCGGCGTGCGCTGCCGATCCGCTGGGCTACGACGGCTTCGCCCAGTGTTATCCCCAGGACAAGTATCGCCTGGTGCAGACGCTGCAGCGCCTGGGCCGCATCACCGGCATGACCGGGGACGGCATCAACGACGCGCCCGCGCTCAAGCAGGCGGAAGTGGGCATCGCCGTCAGCACCGCGTCCGACGTCGCCAAGGCGTCGGCGCAGGTGGTGCTGACCCGCCCCGGGCTGCAGGACATGGTGGCGCTGGTGCGCAGCGGCCGGCGCGTCTATCGCCGGATGCTGACCTGGACCCTCACCAAGATCGCCCGAACCGTCGAGCTCGCTGCCCTGCTCGCCATCGGCTACATCGCCACCGGCTTCTTCGTGACCTCGCTGCTGCTGATCGCCGTGCTGGTGATCCTCAACGACGTGGTGACGATCACCCTGGCCACCGATCGCGCCTGGATCTCGCCCGTGCCCGAGCACTGGGACGTGAAGGAGATCGGCCAGATCGCGGGCCTGTTCGCGGCCGGCTGGCTGGTGCTGGCGTTCGCGATTCTCTGGGTCGCCCTGCATGGGCTGAAGCTCAGCGTGCCCCAGATTCAGACGCTGATGTTCGTCTATCTGATCTACTCCGCCCAGGTGACGATCTACCTGACGCGGGTGCGCGGCCGGTTCTGGTCGTTCGCGCCCAGCCGCTACGTCGCCCTCGCGACCCTCGGCAATGCGGTGGTCGCCACCGTGCTGGGCGTGCAGGGCATACTGACGGCAGCGGTGCCGGCCAGCGTGCTGCTGGGCACGCTGGGCGCGGTGCTGGCCGCCGCCTTCGTGTTCGACGAAGTGAAACTGCGCATGCTCGGCCGCGCGGCGGTTTTCGCACCGGTGGAACAGCGCGCCGGGAAGCGCCAGCCATGAGCGGAAGCCGAGGCTTTCAATTCCGTCTTACTTGCCATTTATCATCACAGGCCAAGGAGCCCCACGCATGACCACCCGCATCCAGAAAATCCACGCCCGCGAAATCCTCGACTCGCGCGGCAATCCCACCGTCGAGGTCGAAGTGGCCTTGACCGGCGGCGCCAGCGGGCGCGCGGCGGTGCCCTCGGGCGCCTCCACCGGCGTGCACGAGGCCGTGGAGCTGCGCGATGGCGATCCCGCCCGCTACGGCGGCAAGGGCGTGAAGAAGGCGGTCGCCGGCGTGAACGACGAGATCGCCGCTGCGCTTGGGGGCCTGGATGCCCTGGACCAGGGCGCGGTGGATCGGGCCATGCTGGCCTTGGACGGCACGCCGCACAAGGAACGACTGGGCGCCAACGCCATCCTTGGCGTGAGCCTGGCGGTGGCACGTGCGGCGGCGGCCGCCTGCGATCTGCCGCTGTTCCGCTATCTCGGCGGCGCCGCGGCCTGCCGCATGCCAGTGCCGATGTTCAACATCCTCAACGGCGGCGTGCACGCCAACTGGCAGGGCACGGACCTGCAGGAATTCATGATCGCGCCGGTGGGCGCGCCCAGCTTCGCCGAGGCCCTGCGCTGGGGCGCCGAGGTGTACCACGCCTTGAAGAAGGTGCTGAAGGATGCCGGCCATTCGGTGGCCGTCGGCGACGAGGGCGGCTTCGCGCCAGCTCTCAAGCGCAATGCCGATGCCCTGGAGCTGATCGTCGAGGCCATCGCCGCCGCCGGCTACCGTCCCGGCGAGGACGTGGCGATCGCGCTCGACCCTGCTTCCAGCGGATTCTACGCGGATGGCCTGTATCACCTGCGCACCGAAAAGCGCAAGGTGGAGGCCGCCGAACTGGTGGCGATGTACGCCGGCTGGGTGGACACCTATCCCGTGCGTGTGCTGGAGGACGGCCTCGCGGAAGACGACTGGGCGGGCTGGAAAATCCTCAAGCGGGAATTGGGACACAAGATCGAGCTGGTGGGCGACGATATTTTCGTCACCAACGTGGCGCGCATCCAGCGCGGCATCGATGAGGACGTGGCGAACGCGGTGCTGATCAAGCCCAACCAGATCGGCACCCTGACCGAAACCATTGCGGCGGTGAACCTGGCCTATTCCGCGGACTGGGGCGCAATGGTCTCCCATCGCAGCGGCGAGACCGTGGACAGCTTCATCGCCGACCTGACGGTGGCGCTCTCCACCGGCCACCTCAAGACCGGCGCGCCGTGCCGCGGCGAGCGGGTGGAAAAATACAACCAGCTGCTGCGCATCGAGGAATATCTCGGCGCGTCGGCGGTGTATGCCGGGCACAAGGCCTTCGTGGCGTGAACGAGGCCCGCGCCACCGCTGACGCAGCGATCGCCGCCGCGCCGCGGGAAGCGCAAGCCTGCCCGGTTTGCGTGAGCGCGGCGGAGGGCGGCGCCGACTACTTCGCGCGGGCCTTCGGCGACCCGCGCCGCCTGGCCGCCACCGGCGAAGCGGTGGTGGACGCCCTGGGCTTCTGTCCGCGCCACGGGGCGGCGCTGCTGGCGCAGGAAGGGCTGTCGCGCGGCATCGCGCGCGTGTTCCGGAAAGTCGTGCCCGAAGTGATGCCGCTGCTGCTGGAGGAACACGTGCGCGTGGAAAAATACCAGCAGATGTTCTTTGCCGCGCGCACGGCCTGTCCCGCCTGCGCCCATGAGGAGCGCATGGCCGGCCGCCACATCGCGCGCCTCGCCCGCCACTTTTCCCCCGCGCCCGAGGCCCTGTCCGCCATGGATGCGCTGTGCGCGAACCACGCGCAGCGTCTGGCAGAGGCGTTGAAGGCGGCGCCGCGACTGAGGGCGCTCGCCCACTATGTGGACGGGATGGGCGAGGCCGCGCGCGCGATGGATCAGCTGCGCACGGAAGGTGACAGCGATGCGGACCGGGAAGCGCGGGTTGCGCATGCGCTCAGGTTGGTCGCCGGGTGGCCGCTGCCCGAGCCCGCCCACGACGACGGCGCGCTGGCCGAGGCCTTGCAGCGCTGTCCGTCGCTGGCCGCCAGTCTTGGCGATGGGCACGCCTGCCCGCTGTGCATCGAGCGCGGCCGCGCCCGCCAGCGCTGGCTGCAGCATGTGCCGCGCTCCGCCCGCCATGCCCAGG
>CAYUJV010000161.1:0-4885 GCA_964445085.1 uncultured Burkholderiales bacterium | reverse complement strand
GTCGAGCTGCCCCTCGCGCAGCATCTTGCGGAATTTCTGCCGCGTGCCGGACTGCTCGCCGCCCGCCTGCGCTTCGCCGCCGAAGCCGAAGCCGGGCTCGCGCGCCGGCGGCAGCAGGGCATCTAGGATGCGCTCCTCCGCCACTTCCTCGGCGCGGAATTGGACCTTGCGCGTCTCCTCCTCCCGCGTCTGCTTCACCGCCATTTCCACCAGATCGCGAATGATGGTATCCACGTCACGGCCGACGTAGCCGACCTCGGTGAACTTGGTCGCCTCCACCTTGATGAAGGGCGCGTTGGCCAGCTTGGCCAGGCGGCGCGCGATTTCGGTCTTGCCGACGCCGGTGGGCCCGATCATCAGGATGTTCTTGGGCGTGATTTCCTGGCGCAGCGGATCGCTCACCTGCATCCGGCGCCAGCGGTTGCGCAGGGCGATGGCCACGGCGCGCTTGGCCGCCTGCTGGCCGATGATGTGCTTGTCCAGTTCGTGGACGATTTCCTGGGGGGTCATTTCCATGTTTGAGCTCATCGCGAGTCGCTGGCAGCGGTTAGCCTGTATGGTGCGCGCCAGCTTTTGCTCCAAGCTACGCGCTACAGGCTGCTGGCTAGCCCAGTTCCTCGATCACATGATTCTGGTTGGTGTAGATGCACAGGTCGGCGGCGATGGTGAGGGATTTTTTCACGATCTCCGCCGGACCGAGTTCGGTGTGGTCGAGCAGGGCGCGCGCCGCCGATTGGGCATAGGCGCCACCGCTGCCGATGGCGACCAGCCCGTGTTCCGGCTCCAGCACGTCGCCGTTGCCGGTGAGGATGAGGGAGGTTTCCTGGTCGGCGACCGCGAGCATTGCCTCCAGCCGGCGCAGGATGCGGTCGGTGCGCCAGTCCTTCGCGAGCTCGACGGCGGAGCGCAGCAGATGGCCCTGATGCTTTTCCAGCTTCGCCTCGAACCGCTCGAACAGCGTGAACGCGTCCGCCGTGCCGCCGGCGAATCCGGCGAGGATGCGGTCGTGGTACAGGCGGCGCACCTTGCGCGCCGACGCCTTCACCACGATGTTGCCCAGGGTGACCTGACCATCCCCGCCCATGGCGACGCGCTTGCCCCTGCGTACCGAGAGGATGGTGGTGCCGTGATATTGCTCCATGTCTGCTTTCCTTTGCGACTCCTGCCGCGGCAACGCGCGGCGCGCTGCGGCAAAGGAGCGGATCGGCGTCAGCGCGCCTTGCGGCGCGCGAGTGTGGCGAAATCGCGCACGCCCATGACTTCGAACAGGGCGTGGATCATTTCGTTCTGACCGCTGATGGTGACCTTCTTGCCGGCCTGGTTGAGGGAGATCAGCGTGCTGATCACCGTGCCGACGCTCATGAAATCCACACGCGTCGCACGCGCCATGTCGACCATGACCTCCGTGCGACCTTCGGCGTAGCGCTCGAGTTCCTTGAGGCGATGTTCGGTGGCGGGGTTCAGCACGCCTTCCAAGCTGAATGCGCTCGCTTCCACCGGCGCCGCGGCTTCCGCAGCGGCCTCTTCCGCCGGCGCCGCCTCCACCACCTCCGCCGCGCCCGGCATGGGCTCCCACGACGGCGGCGACAATTCGAAGGTCACCGCGTAGTCCACGGCCGCGTCCTCGAACTGGCTCTCCTGATTCTGGAACTCGTACAGCTCGAACAGCAGGCGCCAGAACGCCGGCTCCTGCCGTCCTTCGCCCTCGGTGAGCTGCTTGACGATGGCGGTGAATTCCTTCGCTCCGGCAAACGCGATGCGCTTGCCGCCCTTGCGCACCATCAGCAGCACCTGCGCCAGGAGCTGGGCGCGCGAGGCGTCGATGCCGGTGGCGTGCGCCACGTCCAGCCGCGCCGGCGCATCGCCCTCCGCCAGCTTGAGCAGGCGCTGGATTTCTTCCTCGGCCGCCGCATCGATCATGCCCTTGAGCACGACCATGGCGCCGCTGCGCGCCGGCTTGGCCTTGCTGGCGACGGGCGACGGAACGTCCGCCACCTCTTCCCACACGGGCGCCGAGCGTTCGAAACGCACCACGAACTCCATGGACAGTTCGTCGAACGCGGCCTTCATGCGTTGGGACTGGTACAGGTCGAACAGCAGCAGCCAGGGCTGCAAGTCGCGGGAAGCGGTGTTTTCCCGGAGGAAGTTCTGCAGCGCGGCAATCGCCTCGGCCACCCGCTCGTTGGCGTACAGGACGGCGGCCTCCTCCACGGCGGAATAGGACTCGGCGGTGGCCGAGGATGCCAGCAGCAGGTCGTCCCAGTCCGCTTCCTCGGCCTCGGGCGCAGCCGGCGGCGCCTCGGTCACGGGGGCTGGCGCGGCTTGAGCAGCCCGCTCGGCCACGGCCTTGGGCACGACCGCCTGCGGCGGCGTGATGGTCCGCGGCTCCTCGTCGCCCTTGCCCTTGCGAAAGAAAGAAAATACCACCGGCTTTGCCCTACCTACAGACCGTCAAATTGTCATACCTGACAAGAATTCGTCGCCAGAACCGGCTCATCCTGCGGCGTGCCGGAACGCGGGTCGCGCTGCGTGGCACATTCAGACTAAAAACGTCCGGTCCATGATACGGCCAAACCCCAGGCCGCAGCAATACGTCAGCAAGTTTCTTGCCAGCACGATTCCAGAATAGACGACGCGGGCCGGGCACAAATGAAAAAGGCGGCCCGGAGGCCGCCTTTTTGGCCGTCGCAGGGGACGGCTTATTTCTTGGCGTATTTCTGGCGGAACTTCTCGACCCGACCGGCCGTGTCCAGGATCTTCTGCTTGCCGGTGTAGAACGGATGGCACTGGGAGCACACCTCGATGTGCAGGTCCCTGGCCATGGTGGAGCCCGTCTTGAACGTGTTGCCGCAGCTGCAGGTCACGTTGATTTCAGCGTAGGTGGGATGAATCTCGGGTTTCATCGCAGGTGCCCTTAGATTTCGAGTAAATTTCGAGGTTTCGTGTCAGCCCGACGCGAATCCGGTCGGGGGAAAGCCGCATATTATGGGGGAAATGCGCGCGCGGCGCAAGCCCGGCCGTCACCCATCCGTGCGTCCCCCGAGGGCATCCCGGGAGCAGCCGGGGGATGACGCCGTCCCTCCCGGCCGCTAAGCTAGTGGCATCTGCAATTTCCCGAGCCCGCCCCATGCCTACCCGACGCCAGTTCCTGCTCGGGGGTCTCGCCCTGATGGCGCCCGTCCACGCCCGGGAACCCGCCCTCCGGGCGATCGACGCGCTGATGACGGAGAGCGTCTGCCGCACCCGGCCCGCAGCGGGCGTGGCCGCGTCGCTCGCCCCCCGCGCTCCTGGCCTGCTGCGCTACCAGGGCACTCATATCCTGACCTACGGCGCCTTCCGCGACATGGCCCTGGCCTATCGCGGCCCCCAGCTCGAACGCCTGAGCGTCGCCGGCGGCGGCTGTGACGATGGCATCAGCACGGTCCGCCGCGGCAGTGCGGAACTCGGCGGCATGTGTTGCCCCGTCCCCGGCTCCCGCGGCGAAGGGCTGCATTGGCTCAAGGTGGCCGACGACATCAAGGTGGCCCTCGTGCATGCGTCCAATCCGGTCGAGGAGGTGACGCTGGACGCCCTGCGCGCCGTCGCCCACGGCCGCATCACGCGCTGGAAGCAACTCGGCGGTGGGGATCATGCCATCGCGCTGGTGGCGCGCAAGCATTGCCCCGATTACTTCGAACCGGTGCGCGAGCTCCTGCTGCAGGGTCGCGATGCCTGGGCGCCACGCGGCCTGTACGTGGAGCGCGACGAGCAGATCACCGACATCGTCTCGCGCTATGCCAGCGCAATCGGCCTGGTGAGCTGGGTGTTCGCCAAGCCCCTGGTGGAAGCGGGCCGGCTGAAGGTGTTGCGGGTCAGCGGTGTGACGCCCACGGCCGCCCACGTGAAAAGCGGCCGCTATGCCCTGCACGGCCCGCTGTCGGTGGTCTATCGGGAATGGCTGCCGGAGATGCGCCCGTTCTTCGACTTCCTCTACGGCCCCGGCGGCCAGGCCATCATCGCGCGCGCGCTGGTGCCGGTGAGCGCGGACCAGGCGGGTTATCGCCCCGCGCGCTGGACCTGAAGCGGCAGCCGGACGATCACTTCGCCCGCTGCGCCGTCCGCCACCTCCATCTCCCCGCCATGGGACTGCACGATGGCCAGCGCGCTGGCGAGACCGAGCCCGCTGCCGCCGCGCTTGGTCGTGTGGAATGGCTCGAACAGATGCGCGCGGATTTCCGGCGAGAAACCGGGGCCGCTGTCGCGCACCCGCATTTCCGCCCAGTGCCCCGCCGGCGCCAGGCTCACCCGGATGAGCCCGTCGCCCGCCTGCCGCGCATTGTCGAGCAGGTTCTCCAGCACCCGCTCGAATTGATACGGGTCCACCTCGCACGCCAGCGGCCCGGTGACGGGCGCGGAAACCAGTTCGACCTCGGGATGCTGCCTGCGCCAGCGCGCCACGATGCCGTCCACCACCTCGCCCAGATCCGCCGGCTCCGGTTGCAGCCGCACCGGGCGGCCGTAGGCCAGCAGCTGATCGACGGTGCGCATGCAGCGCTCGACATGGTGGAGGATCAGGCGATGATCGGCGAGCGCTGCCTGATCGCCGACGCGCTCGGCCTGCCGCGCATTGAGTTCCGCCACGCCGCGGATCACCGACAACGGATTGTTGATGTCGTGCGCGATGCGTGCCGCCATGCGGCCGACGGATGACAGCCGCTCCTGCTGCTGCATGCGCCGCTCCAGCTCGCGCAACCGGGCGAGATCGCCGGTCATGGTGTTGAAGGCTCGCACCAGGCGGGCGATTTCGTTGTCACCGGCGACCGCCGGCACCGGCGTGAATTCGCCCCGGCCCACGGCGGCCGCCGCGGCCGTCAGCTGCGCCACCGGCGCGAGCTGCCGCCGCAGC
>CAYUJV010000160.1:0-5218 GCA_964445085.1 uncultured Burkholderiales bacterium | reverse complement strand
GAGGAGTTCAGACGTGTGCTCTTCCGATCCTTTCGCCCCGGACTGGCGCAGCCGGAGCGCGCTGACCACGGCCTCGCGCAGGGCACCGGTTTTGCGTCGCAGGGACTGCACCGCGAGCAGGCGGCGCCGCGCGAGCAGCGGCAGCAGTTCGGCCTCGAACCAGCGGGTCGCGGCCGAGGGTGGGCGGGTGCTGACCACGCTCACCGGACAGTCTCCGCCCGTCGCCGGCGCCAGCGCGGCCGCCAGGTAGTCCCGGGTTTTCTGCAGCTCGGCCGCCGCCAGCAGATCGGCCTTGCTCACCGCCACCCGCAGCTCCGCGCCGGCCTCCAGCAAGGCGCGGGCGACCGCGATATCCTCGGGCGCCAGCGTCCCGCCTGCGTCCACCAGCAGCACCGCCAGGTCGCAGCGCGGCAGGTATTCCAGGGTGAGGGCCGCGCCCGCGGTGGCCAGCGAGCCGAGGCCGGGCGTGTCGACGAAGCAAACGCCCTCCAGCAGGCCCGGCGCGGCGAGCTCCACCAGGATCTCCGTCACCCGTCGCCGGTTGCCCGGGTTGCCTTCCTCCGATGCGAACTCCGCCAGTCGCGTCAGCGGGATCTCCTCCGCCTTCGCCGCGGCGAAGGAAATGCGTGCGCGATCCGCTTCGCCCGGCACGATGCGCGCCGGCACCGCGGTCACCGGCGTCACGCCCACGGGCAGCACCGCGCGCCCGAGCAGCGCGTTCAGCAGCGAGGACTTGCCGCAGCTCACCCGCCCGAAGAAGGCGACCTCCAGGCAGTTGCGCTCGAAGCGTTCGGTGAGCCAGGACAGGGTGGAACGGAACTCCACCAAGCCGTGGCTCGCCACCACCCGGGCCAGTTCCTGCAGCAGGCCGACCTCGTCCTGGGTCTGGTCGAGCCGGGCCAGCCGCTCCCGGATGTCGCCGCCCTCGCCGTGGTCGAGATAGTCGGCGAGCTGATCGACGACGCCGTGCAGCTCCGCCAGCAGCCGCTCCAGCGCCGCGGCCGCCTCCGGCCCCACCGGTCCGTAGCCGGCGAGATGCGCCGGCGCGATCTCTTCCAGCGACGTGCGCACGAACTCCAGTGCCACGCGCAGCGCATGCAGTCCGCTCTGCTCTGCACCTCCGGCGGGAAGCTCGTTCGCCTCCAGGAAGCGGCGCATGACGTGCCGCAGCCGGGTCAGATGATCCGCGATCGCCTGGCGCTGCGCCGCGGTGGCGTCCGGCGCGTAGCGCGGGAACAGCCGGTCGCCCGAAGCCTGCTCGAGATGGGCCGCCGCCTCGCCCAGCAGATCGTCCACGTAGTGGAAGGTGGCGAGCAGGCGGCGCCGATGGTTTTCGTTGAAGCCGCTGATCATAGAACCTGCAGCACAGCACCCAGCCAGGCCAGCAGGCCGCCGGCGACCGTCAGCGCCAGCGCCCAGCACGAGCGGCAGCTCAGGGTGGTGTAGCCGATCGCCGCCCCCAGCCCGCCCAGGCAGAGCACGGCGACCACGACCGCGGCCCAGCCGCCGCCGGGGATTTCTCCCGCGGCCGCCAGCGGCAGGGCGGCCCCACCGAAGGAGCACAGGCCGGCCACCGCCGCCGAGCGCAGGGACTCGTGCAGCGCCTGCCGGCCCAGATTGCCCGCCACCAGCCGCTCGCGCCGGGTCATGTTGAGCTGGTAGGCCATGCGCACCAGTTCGCCGCGCTGGCGGGCGTATTCCGCCGCGATGAACACCACGGCCGTGGGAAAGCCCGCGGCCAGGCCGATGCGCAACGCCAGGCCGAGGCTCAAGGCATGCTCTTCCCGCAGCATCTTGCCGGAGGCCAGGGTCAGTGCGGTCAACATGCCTTCCACCAATCCGGTCACCACGAAGAACAACCGTTCGCGCCGGAGCAGCGCCCGCAGGATCACGTGCGCCCCCGCCGGACTTCCTCCACGATGCGGCTGCCCGCCACCAGCTGGTCGATGCTGTGCAGCGCAGCGCCGGTGTGCTCGATGGCGTGCACCAGTTCGGCATAGGCGATGTTCTCGCCTTCGATGGTGACGTTGAAGCCCACGGTTTCGATGTCGATCTCCGTCACCGTGATGTTGACGGCCTCGACGCCGTCGACGCGGGAGATGGCCTCCGCCAGCTCGATGACGGTGGGCTTGGCCACCGCCTTGTCCACGTCCAGCACCAGTCTGCGTATGTTCATGCCGTTCACCCTCTTCGCCGCCGCTCACACTCGCAGCGTAGCAACCAGACGGCGCGGCTCCAGCAACAGCCCCAGCGCCGCGCCGATGTCCGGCGTGGCGACCTTTGCCGCGAGCAGGGTTTCCACCGCCGCCCCTTCCTGCTGCACGACGGCGATGCCGAGGCCGGCGGCGGCGATCATGCGCCGGTCGTTGCGGCCGTTGCCGATGCAGACGCAACGCTCGGGGCCGCAGGCCTCCACATAGCGCAGCTTGGCGAGGTCCTGCCCGCCCTGCGGCAGCAGCGCCAGCCGGCAGGGGATGCCCGCCACCGCGGCGCGCACGCTGCCGAAGGTGTCGGCGGTGATGACATGCACGGTGAGCTGCTGCGCCAGGCGGGTGAGCGCATCCTCCACCCCGGGCAGCAGGATGCCGTCGCAGGCCAGGGTGCCGTTGAAGTCGGCGACCAGATGTTCGAGCCGCAGCGCGGGCGCCCCCGGGATGAGGACCTCAAGCATCGCACGCCTTGCCCAGGGCCTGTTCCGCCTCGCCGGCGGCGACCCGCACCGCATGGGCCGGATGCTGCGCCTGCAGGGCGCGCAGCGCGCCGCAGGCGGCGGCCGGATCCCGCAGGCGGGCCAGGCTGTCCACGACTTCCAGGCCCTCGACCACGTCCGTGGGGTGACGCAGGGCGCAGCGTGCCAGCGGCTGCGCGCTGTCGCCCTCCCCGCGCCAGCCGAGGGCGATGATGGCGCGCATGCGCACGTCCGACAGCGGGTGATGGAGGGCCGTCAGCAGCTTGTCCCGATAGTCGCGCCCCGACTGCGCCGCCAGATCCGCGCCGCAGGCGGGACAGGTCCTTGCGTCCGCCGGCGCCAGGTGGAAACACGCGGCGCAGATCTGTTCGTTCACGCTAGCGCACCACCGTCACCGCGCAGCGCGCATGGGTCATCACCTGCTTCGCCACCGAGCCCAGCAGCCAGCGATCGAACACCGTGTGGCCGCGATGGCCGACGACGATGTGGTCGATGCCATGGCGCTCGGCGTAGCGCACGATCTGCACCGCGGGGTGGCCGACGTCGATCTCGTAGGAGATTTTCAGCGGACTGCCGGCGAGGCGGTTCTTCACCGGCTGCAGGGCGTGTTCGCGGTGGCGGCGCGACCGCTCGATCAGGGCCTTGGTCTCGACGTCCTCCCCGAGCTCGGGCACCCGCGCCACGGCCAGCACGTGCAGTTCCGCGTCGTAGCGGGTCGCCAGGTCCAGGGCGAACTCCAGCGCATGCTTGGCGGAGTCCGAGCCATCGTAGGCGATCAGTATCTTGTGGATCATGGGAGTCTCCTAGTCGTCGCAAGCAAAAAAACGTCCGTCGCCGTCGTGCAGGGCGGCGAGGCCGCACAGGGCGAGATGGGTGAGTCCGATGTCGGGCAAGGCTTCCGGCGCGCGGGCAAAGCCGCCGTTGGCGGTCTGGCAGGCAAGGATGAAGGCCTTGGCATCTTCGGCGTGGGCCACGGGCAGTCCCAGCAGCATGCAGCAGGCGATCCCGGCGCAGATTGTGTCCAGCGCCGGCGAGAGCGAATCGGCGGTGAGCCGGAAGCCATAGCCCGGCAGTGCCAGCCGGGCGACGAAGGCCCGCGTGCGCTCGCCCCCCGTCGCGCCGCACAGGCCGAGCAGCGTCAAAGCCAGCCGCGTGTCCTGCAGGTTCGGCGTATCGCCGAAGCCGCCCTCGGGGTGTTCCAGCGCGTCCACCGCGCGCCGGATCGCATCCGCGGGAAAGCCCAGGCCGAAGTGCGCCTTGAGCCGCAGCACCAGGGTCAGGCGCGACAGGCGGGCGGACAGGTTGCCGCGTACCGCATCCGGCGGCTCCGCCGCGAGCGCCCCTACGTTCTGCTCGACGCTCGCGCGTGCCGGATCCTCCCAGCCGAGGGCGGCCAGCGCGAACGTCCGGTAATACAGGGCATAGGGCTGCGCCTCCACCGGATGCCCGACGAGGAAGGCCGCGACGGATTCCGGCGCCGGCACCGGTGCGCCAAGCAGGGCGAGGGCAGCCACGGCGTGGCAGGTGTCGAACAGGTTGGGTTCGTCCAGATAGGCCGAGCGGTAGTAGCAGAAGCCGCCGCCGGGGGACATGCGCCCCAGCAGGTAGTGGACGGCGCGCTGGCGCGCCGTCGCCACCCGTTCGCCGGCGGGCTCAGCGGCTGGCCAGTTCTCGCGCATCCGCATGCGTCCCCTCCTCTGCCCCCTCCGGCGTGCCCTGGGGCAGCAGGTGGTGCGGCAGGAAGAAGGCATTCGCGATCAGGGTCGGCACCACCGCGCTGCCCACCACTGCGGCCACGATGGCCGAATACTGGCCCTGGTCGATCACCCCGTGGGTATAGCCGAACAGCGCCGAGATGGTGCCGAAGGTCAGACCGGTGGACATGAGCATCGTGGTGTACATGGCCTCGCGCCGCGGCGACTTGTAGAACAGTGTGGCGGGATAGACGCCAGCCACCTTGGCGCCCATCTTGGTCAGCAGCAGGATGACGAAGGCCAGCGGCGCCGCCGCCAGCGCCGGCAGCGACACCAGGGAGCCGGCGCGGATGAAGTAGAACGGCGTCAGGAAGCCCAGGGTCAGGGTGCGCAGCCGCCGTATCAGGGCGTGATCCTTGCCCACCGTGCCGGCGAGCACCATGCCCACCAGATAGGCCGGCAGCACGGCCTCGCTGCCGGCCCAGCCGGCCAGGGCGCCGAGGCCGAATAGACAGAGCATGAGGAACTTCGCCTCCAGCTCCGAGGGCCGGTTGCCGTAGCGCTTGAAGAAGCGCGGCACGATGCGCGGGAGGATCAGCGCGGCCGCCACGATCCCGACCACGAACACCGCCGTCTTCCAGGTGAAGGGCGAGAACAGCAGGCCCAGGGCGATCACCGTCGCCAAGTCGTTGACGAAGCAGGCCGCCAGCACGCCCTTGCCGTAGTCCGTGGCGTTGAGGCCGAACTCCAGCATCACCGCATACACCACCGCCACCGAGGTGGTGGACATGGCGATGCCGGCGAGCCAGCTCGCCATCGGATCCCAGCCCAGGAG
>CAYUJV010000159.1:5083-5254 GCA_964445085.1 uncultured Burkholderiales bacterium | reverse complement strand
AGTCCACGGTGCGGCCCTGGCCGTCGGTGAGGCGGCCGTCGTCGAGCACCTGCAGCAGGACGTTGAACACATCCGGATGGGCCTTCTCCACCTCGTCCATGAGGATCACGGAATAGGGCTTGCGCCGCACCGCCTCGGTGAGATAACCGCCCTCCTCGTAGCCGACATAGC
>CAYUJV010000159.1:4036-5011 GCA_964445085.1 uncultured Burkholderiales bacterium | reverse complement strand
CATGTCGATGCGGATGAGGTGTTCCTCCGAATCGAACAGGAAGTTCGCCAGCGCCTTGCACAGCTCGGTCTTGCCCACGCCGGTGGGGCCAAGGAACAGGAAGGAGCCATAGGGCCGGTTCGGGTCGGACAGGCCGGATCGCGACCGACGGATCGCGTCGGACACCAGGCGCACCGCCTCGTCCTGTCCCACCACGCGCTGGTGCAGCGCGTCTTCCATGTGCAGCAGCTTGTCGCGCTCGCCCTGCATCATCTTGGACACCGGGATGCCGGTGGCGCGCGACACCACCTCCGCGATCTCCTCCGCGCCGACCTGGGTGCGCAGCAGCTTGTGCTGCTTCGCGCCGCCCTGCTCTTCCGCGTGCTGCGCCTGCTTCAACTGCGCCTCCAGCTGCGGGATGCGGCCGTACTGCAGCTCGGACATCTTCTGCCAGTCGCCCTTGCGCTTGGCTTCTTCCATCGCGATGCGGACCTGATCCAGCTCTTCCTTGATGTGCTGGGTGCCCTGCACCTGGGCCTTTTCCGCCTTCCAGATTTCCTCCAGGTCGGCGTACTCGCGCTCCAGCTTGGCGATCTCGTCCTCGATCAGGCCGAGGCGCTTCTGCGAGGCCTCGTCCTTCTCCTTCCTCACCGCCTCGCGCTCGATCTTGAGCTGGATCAGGCGGCGTTCGAGCTTGTCCATTTCCTCCGGCTTGGAGTCGATTTCCATCTTGATGCGCGCCGCGGCCTCGTCGATGAGGTCGATGGCCTTGTCCGGCAGGAAGCGGTCGGTGATGTAGCGGTGCGACAATTCCGCCGCGGCGACGATGGCCGGGTCGGTGATTTCCACACCGTGGTGCAATTCGTACTTCTCCTGCAGACCGCGCAGGATGGCAATGGTGTCCTCCACCGAGGGCTCGCCCACCAGCACCTTCTGGAAGCGGCGCTCCAGGGCGGCATCCTTCTCGATGTACTTGCGGTATTCGTCCAGGGTGGT
>CAYUJV010000159.1:0-4026 GCA_964445085.1 uncultured Burkholderiales bacterium | reverse complement strand
AGTGCAGCTCGCCCCGCGCCAATGCAGGTTTCAGCATGTTGCCGGCGTCGATGGCGCCCTCGGCCTTGCCGGCGCCGACCATAGTGTGGATTTCGTCGATGAAGACGATGATGCGGCCTTCCTCCTGGGCGATTTCCTTGAGCACCGCCTTCAGCCGCTCCTCAAACTCGCCCCGGTACTTGGCGCCGGCCAGCAGCCCCGCCATGTCGAGCACGAGCACTTTCTTGTTCTTCAGGGTCTCCGGCACCTCGCCGTTGACGATGCGCTGGGCGAGCCCTTCGACGATGGCGGTCTTGCCCACGCCCGGCTCGCCGATGAGCACCGGGTTGTTCTTGCTGCGCCGCTGCAGAATCTGGATCGCGCGCCGGATCTCGTCGTCGCGGCCGATCACCGGGTCGAGCTTGCCCTGACGCGCACGCTCGGTGAGATCGATGGTGTACTTCTTCAGCGCCTCGCGCTGGCCTTCCGCTTCCGGATTCTGCACGCTCTCGCCGCCGCGCACGGCCTGCACCGCCTGTTCCACGCTGGCCCTGGTGGCGCCGGCTTCCTTCAGGGCGCGGCCCGTGTCGCCCTTGTCCTCCAGCAGCGCCAGCAGGAACATTTCCGAGGCGATGTACTGGTCGCCGCGCTTCTGCGCTTCCTTGTCGGTGAGATTGAGCAGGTTGTTCAGGTCGCGGGAGATGGTGACCTCGCCGCCGTGGCCTTCCACCTTGGAGAGGCGATTGATGGAAGCTTGCAGGTTGTTGCGCAGGGCCTGCACGTTGGCGCCGGCGCGCTGCAGGATGGAGGCGGTGCCGCCGTCCTCCTGGTTGAGCAGCGCCAGCAGCAGGTGCTGCGGCTCGATGTAGGGGTTGTCGTTGCCCACGGCCATGCTCTGAGCGTCGGCGAAGGCCTGCTGGAACTTGGTGGTCAGTTTGTCGAAGCGCATGATTTCCCTTCCGAAATTCGTGGTTTCCTCCAATATAGGGCGGTAACCCGGGATTTCAATGGGGCTTTGCGCCCTGCGCTACAATTCGCCCATCATGACCGAAACCGATATCCGAAACGCCATCGATGCCAATGTGGCCGCCGCCCTCGCCGAGGATCTCGGCGCCGGCGACCTCACCGCACAACTCGTTCCCGCCGACCGCATTGCCCGCGCCACCCTCATCACCCGCCAGGACGCGATCCTGTGCGGGACGCCCTGGTTCGAGGCCTGCTTCCGCCGGCTCGACCCCGGCATTCAGATCCGTTGGCTGGCACGCGAAGGCGACGCCGTCGCCGCCAACGCCACCCTGTGCGAAATCGAAGGCAACGCCCGCGCCATCCTCAGCGCGGAGCGGCCGGCGCTGAATTTCCTGCAGACGCTGTCCGCGACGGCCACCGCGACGCGGCGCTACGTGGACGCCGTCAAAGGCACGCGGGCGGTGATCATGGACACCCGCAAGACCCTGCCCGGCCTGCGCATCGCGCAGAAATACGCGGTGAAGGTGGGAGGCGGGGCGAACCAGCGCATCGGGCTGTTCGACGGCATCTTGATCAAGGAGAACCACATCGCGGCGGCGGGCGGCATCCCGCAGGTGATGGCGGCCGCGCAGAAGCTGGCGCCGCCCGGCGCGAGCATTCAGATCGAGGTGGAAAGCCTGGACGAGCTGCGCCAGGCGCTGGCGGCCGGCGCCACGCTCATCCTGCTGGACAATTTCTCGCCGGAACAAATGCGCGAAGCGGTGAAGCTCACCGCCGGACGCGCACAGCTGGAGGCCTCGGGCGGAATCACCTTCGAAGAAGTGCGCAGGATCGCCGAGACCGGCGTGGACCGCATTTCCATCGGCGGCCTGACCAAGCACGTGCACGCCGTCGACCTGTCACTGCGCGTCCTTTGCTGACGGCCGGGCCTGGCCTCAGTGGGCTCCGCAAGGGGTTGCGGGCAACCCCGCGGCTCCCAGAATCAGCGCCAAGCGCACCCGATCAGGTATTGGCGACGATATAGCGCTTCACCGCCTCGACATCCTTGTCGATCACGGTCACGCGCTGCGGCAGCTCCTCCAGCCCCTGCAGGTCGGCCGGCCGCTCGGGCTCCCGGCCCAACGCCTCGCGAATCGTTTCGTCGAACTTGGCGGGCAGGGCGGTTTCCAGGCAGATCAGGGGGACGCCGCTCTCGCGGTACTCCAGTCCCACCTTCACCCCATCCGCCGTGTGCGGATCGATCATCTGGCCGTAGCGCTCGAACACCTTGCGGATGGTCGCCAGCCGGTCGGCGTGGGTGCTGCGCCCGGAGACGAAGCCGAACTGCTTCACCCGCTCGAACTGCGCACCGGTCAGGGTGATGCCCTGCCCCTTGTCCACCTTGCTCCACAGCTCACGCACCGCAGCGGCATCGCCGGCCACGGCATCGTAGATCATGCGTTCGAAATTGGACGCCTTGGAAATGTCCATGGACGGGCTGGAGGTGTGCAGGGTCTGCGAACGCGGGGCATAGTGGCCAGTCTTGAAGAACTCGTCCAGCACGTCGTTCTCGTTGGTGGCCACGATGAGATGCCTCACCGGCAGGCCCATCATGCGCGCGATGTGGCCGGCGCAGACGTTGCCGAAGTTGCCCGAGGGCACGGAGAAGGACACCGGGTCGCCGATCTCCTGCGCCACCGCCAGGTAGGCCTTGAAGTAGTACACGATCTGCGCCGAGATGCGGCCCCAGTTGATGGAGTTGACCGCGCCGATCTTGTACCTGGCCTTGAAGTCGAGATCGTTGGACACCGCCTTGACGATGTCCTGGCAGTCGTCGAACACGCCGCGCACGGCGAGGTTGTGGATGTTGGCATCCTGCAGCGAGAACATCTGCGCGCGCTGGAACGGGCTCATCTTGCCGTGGGGCGAGAGCATGAACACGCGGATGCCCTGCTTGCCGCGCATGGCGTATTCGGCCGCGGAACCGGTGTCGCCCGAGGTCGCGCCGAGGATGTTGAGCGACTGGCCAGTGCGGCCCAGTGCGTACTCGAACAGGTTGCCGAGCAGCTGCATCGCCATGTCCTTGAAGGCGAGCGTCGGGCCGTTGGACAGGGCGAGGACGTGCAGTCCGGGCTCCAGGGTGCGCACCGGCGTGATGTCGGACGCGTTCTCGCCCGGGCGGGTGTGGCAGTACACCTCGGCAGTATAGGTCTTGCCGATGATGCGCTTGAGGTCGTCCGCCGGAATGTCGGTGGCGAACTTGGACAGCACGGCATAGGCCAGCTCGGCGTAGCTCAGCTTGCGCCAGCTCGCCAGCTCCTGGTGGCCGATCTGCGGATAGGACTCGGGCAGGTACAGGCCGCCGTCCGGCGCAAGGCCGCCGAGGAGGATTTGGAGAAAAGTCTGCGGCTCGGACTGGCCGCGGGTGGAGATGTATTTCATGTGAAATTCCTTGATCATCCCCCTCTCCCCTTGTGGGAGAGGATTGGGTGAGGGGAAGTTGTCGCTTGTCACCCTCTTCCCTGCCCTTCCTCATCAAGGGGGAGGGAGTGCGTATCGAATCCTTAGCCGAGATTTTCGAGGCGCAGCTTGGTCACCTGGCCGGAGATGGTGGGCAGCGCCTCGATCTTGGCGATCGCATCCAGCACGTTCTTCTCCAGGGTCTCGTGGGTCAGCATGATGATGTCCACCTGCTCCTGTCCCTCCGCGGGCTCCTTCTGGATCATGGCGTCGATGGAGATGCTGCGGTCGGCGAGGATGCGGGTGATGTCGGCCAGCACGCCGGGCCTGTCGAAGGCACGCATGCGCAGGTAGTAGGAGGTGCGCACCTCGCCCATGGGCAGGATGGGTTCGTTGGACAGCGCGTCCGGCTGGAACGCCAGGTGCGGCACGCGGTTTTCCGGATCGGCGGTGGCCATGCGCGTCACGTCCACCAGGTCCGCGACCACGGCGGAGGCGGTCGGCTCGGCGCCGGCCCCGCGGCCGTAATACAGCGTCGCGCCCACGGCATCGCCCTTCACCAGCACCGCGTTCATCACGCCTTCCACGTTGGCGATGAGGCGCTTGGCCGGGATGAGCGTCGGCTGCACCGGCCAGCGCATG
>CAYUJV010000158.1:0-5265 GCA_964445085.1 uncultured Burkholderiales bacterium | reverse complement strand
GGTTCCGACACGCCGGGGGCCGCATCCTCCGCCGCCGGCGGCTCGGACACGCCGGGCGCGGTGCCCGCGTCGGGACGGTCCAGCGCCTCGGTCGACACGCCCATTTCCACCAGCCCGGAGGTGTCGTAGGTCTCGTCCGGCTTGGTGATGGCGTTCCAGGTGAGGCCCATGATGATGATGAAGGCCAGCGCCGGCAGGCTGGCCACCAGCAGCTCCTTCCACACCTTCTTGCGGGGGATGCCGGGGGAGCCGGCGAGCACCGCGCGCAGCAGGCTGGGCAGCGCGAGCCTGCCGTAGCGCGCGGAAAGCTCGGTCATGTGCGGCGGCAGCGGCACGGCGCGATCCTGGGCGCTGAGGCGCGGCGCCCAGTGCGGCTTGATGGTGGAGATCACCATCACGTACACGATGTACAGCCCGGCCAGCAGCAGGCCCGGGAAGAAGGCGCCGGCGTAGAGCTGCACCACCGACACGCCCGCGGTGGCGCCGTAGACGATGAGCATGATGGACGGCGGGATGAGGATGCCCAGGGTGCCGCCCGCGGCGATGACGCCGGAGGACAGCTTGGTGTCGTAGCCGGCGCGCAGCATGGCCGGCAGCGCGAGCAGCCCCATCAGCGTCACCACCGCGCCGACGATGCCGGTGGCGGTGGCGAAGATGGCGCAGGTCACCAGGGTCGCCACCGCCAGCGAGCCCGGGATGCGCGCGGTGGCGATGTGGATGGCGTGGAACAGCTTCTTGATGAGGTTGGCCCGCTCCACCAGGTAGCCCATGAACAGGAACAGCGGCACGGCGATGAGCACGTCGCTGGTCATCACGCCATAGGTGCGCTGCACCGCGAGGTCGAGGGTCTGCTGCACGGCCAGGCTGGGATTGACCGAGTGGTAGGCGTACCAGGAGAAGGCCACGCCCATGCCCATCAGGGTGAAGGCGCTGGGAAAGCCCATCATCATCGCCACCACGATCAGGCACAGCATGATGATGCCGATGTGGCCGTTGGTCAGGTGCCCCCAGGGGGTGAAGATCGCGATGGCCAGCAGGATGATGGCCATCAGGGTAAAGCCGAATACGAGTTCCTTCTTCACGACCGTGCCTCCGCGCTCGGTTCTTCCTTGACCATGGCCTTGAGCTCCTCGACGTCGATCTCCTCGACGTCCTTGGCACGGCTCGGCCATTTGCCGTCACGCAGACAGATCACGCAGCGCAGGATTTCGATCAGGCCCTGCAGGAACAGCAGCGCCCCCGCCACCGGGATCACGAACTTGAACGGATAGAGCGGCAGCGGCTCGGGGCTGAAGGTGTTCTCGCGAATGGCCAGCGAGTCGTTGGCGTAGTTCCAGCCGGCCCAGGTAAGCGCCAGCACGCTCGGAATGAAGAAGCCGATGTACAGGATCAGGTCCACCGCGGCCTGGGTGCGCTCGGAAAACGCGCCGTAGATGATGTCGCCGCGCACGTGCCCCTGATGCGCCAGCGTGTACGCGCCCGCCATCATGAACAGCAGGCCGTAGAGCATGATCTGGGCGTCCAGCGCCCAGGCATGGGGATGGTTGAGGATGTACCGGGAGAACACTTCCCAGGCCACCAACAGCGTCAGGACCACGATCGACCAGGCGAAGAAGCGCCCGATGAACGTGGACAGGCGGTCGACCGCCAGCATCAGGTTCTGCATACGGAGTTACTCACAGAAAAAAAGCCGCCGGCCGGCGCCGGCGGCAGGTGTGAAGGATCAGGCCTTCTTCTTGGCGAAGTAGTGGTTGTAGGCCATCTTGAAGTCGACGTCGGTGTCGTTCTGCCAGCGCGCGGCGCGGGCGGCAAAGGCGCGCTGCGACTCCAGCACCTTCTTGAACGCGGGGTTCTCGGCGCTCTTGGTGGCGATCACCTTGTCCCAGGCGGCCAGCTCGGCCTGCAGAATCGCGTCCGGGGTCTTGTAGAACTTGACGCCCTGCTTGCTCGCCATCTCCAGGTAGTCCTTGGAGTAGCGGTCGATGGCCTTCCACGACATGTCGGCGGAAGCGGCTTCCACGGCGTGCTTGATGATGGCCTTGTGCTCGGCGCTGAGCGCGTCGTAACGCTTCTTGTTGAACAGGATCTCGAACTGCTCGCTGGCCTGGTGGAAGCTTTGCAGCATGCACACCTTGGCCACGTCCGGGAAGCCCAGCACGCGGTCGGAGGAGGCATTGTTGAACTCGGCCGCGTCGAGCAGGCCGCGGTCCATGGCCGGCACGATCTCGCCGCCGGGCAGCGGGTTCACCGCGGCGCCCAGTTCCTTGAAGATCTCGACCGCGAGACCGACGGTGCGGTACTTGATGTTCTTCAGGTCGGTCACCTTGGTGACCGGCTTCTTGAACCAGCCCAGGGGCTGGGTCGGCATCGGGCCGTAGAGCATAGACACCACGTCCATGTTCATGCTCTTGTAGATTTCGTCGAGCAGCTCCTTGCCGCCGCCGTAGTAGTGCCAGGCCAGCACCATGTTGGCGTCCATGCCGAAGGCCGGGCCGGAACCCCACAACGCCACGGCGTTGTTCTTGCCGTACCAGTAGGCGACCACGCCGTGGCCGCCGTCGAGGGTGCCCTTGTTCACCGCGTCGAGCAGGTCGAAGGGCTTCACCACCGCGCCCGCCGGCAGCACCTCGATCTTGAGCTCGTTGCCGGACATGGAGTTGACCTTGTTGGCGAAGTCCAGGGCGTACTCGTGGAAGATGTCCTTGGACGGCCAGGTGCTCTGGAAGCGGAACGTGACCGGGGCGGCGGCCTTGGCGATCATCGGGAAACCGAGCGCGGTCGCGCCGGTCGCGGTCGCCGCCGCGGCACCGAGGAACTTGCGGCGGCTGATCTTCGCCTCGGCCGCGGGGGTTTTCTGGGTCTCTTTCTTGCTCATCGTTGCCTCCTGATGTGTCTTGTTGAACGAGGGAAAATCACCTTATTACAGCTTGATCCTGCCAACAACTTGCTAACATTCTTATTTTCGTATTATGAAACGCATTACTGCGGTGTGATAAAGGGTAGCCTTCGTCAGGGATAATTTCAAGCCTCCCCGCGAAATTACATGGTCGGCATGACCAGGCCGCCGCCCGCCCCGCCGGACTCGGCCAGCCAGCGGCTGGTGACGGTCTTGGTGCGGGTGTAGAACCACACGCCTTCCATGCCGTGCATGTGCAGGTCGCCGAACAGCGAGGCCTTCCAGCCGCCGAAGGAGAAGAAGGCCATGGGCACGGGGATGGGGACGTTGATGCCCACCATGCCGACCTCGATCTCGTTCTCGAAGCGCCGCGCCGCGGCGCCGGAGCGGGTGAAGATGGCAGTGCCGTTGCCGTAGGGATTGCGGTTGATCAGCGCGATGGCGTCGTCAAGGCTCGCCGCGCGCAGCACGATCAGCACCGGGCCGAAGATCTCCTCGCGGTAGATTTCCATCTCCGGGGTCACGCCGTCGAACAGCGTCGGCCCGACGAAGAAACCGCCTTCCCCGCCCGGCACCCGGATGCCGCGCCCGTCGAGCGCCAGCCGCGCGCCCTGCTGCACGCCGCTGTCGATGAGGCCGACGATGCGGTCGCGATGCGCCGCCGAGATCACCGGGCCCATGTCGACGCCGGCCTGATTGCCGATGCCGACCTTCAGCGCGGCGGCCTTCTCCTTCAGTTTCGCCACCAGGGCATCGCCCGCCTCGCCCACCGCCACCACCGCGGAGATCGCCATGCAGCGCTCGCCCGCCGAGCCATAGGCCGAGCCGATCAGGGCGTCGGCGGTGAAGTCGAGGTCGGCATCGGGCAGCACCACGGCGTGATTCTTGGCGCCGCCCAGCGCCTGCACGCGCTTGCCGTTCCGCGCCGCGGTTTCGTAGATGTATTTCGCGACCGGCGTCGAGCCGACGAAGGAAATCGCGCCCACGCCCGGGTGGTTGAGCAGGGCGTCCACCGCCTCCTTGTCGCCGGGCACCACGTTCAGCACGCCGTCCGGCAGGCCGGCCTCCTGGAACAGCTCCGCCATGCGCAGGCTGCAGGAAGGCACCTTCTCCGACGGCTTGAGCACGAAGCTGTTGCCGCAGGCGATGGCCACCGGAAACATCCACAGCGGGACCATCACCGGAAAATTGAACGGCGTGATGCCGGCGCACACGCCCACCGGCTGCAGCAAGGTATGGCAGTCCACGCCGCGCCCGACGTCTTCCGCGTGCTCGCCCTTGAGCAGGTGCGGCGCGCCGGCGGCGAACTCGATCACCTCGATGCCGCGCTGCACCGAGCCGGCGGCGTCGGCCAGGGTCTTGCCGTGCTCCTCGCTCGCCAGCTGCACCAGCTCGTCGCGGTGCTTCTCCATCAGCTCGCGGAAGCGGGTGAGGATGCGCCCGCGCCGCAGCGGCGTCGTGGCGCGCCAGCCGGGAAAGGCGGCGCGGGCCGCCTGCACGGCGCGGTCGACATCGGCGGCGCCGGCCAGGGCGACCTTGCGCACGACCTCGCCCGTGGCCGGGTTGAACACGTCGCCGCTGCGGCCGCTGCTGGCGGGCTCGCGCCTGCCGTTGATCCAGAGTGTCAGTGTTTCCATATCAAGCCCTTCTTGGTACCACAAAAAGTCAAAAGCCATTGAACGCGGAGGGCGCAGAGGTCACGGAGGAAGCGCCCGCCGCGGATGCCTTCGCGTGCCTACGATTTTCGTTCTACTCTGCGCCCTCTGCGCCCTCTGCACCCTCCGCGTTCAATGCTCTTAATCCACCACGATAATATGCACCCGGTACGGCCCGTGGGCGCCCAGGGTGACGGTCTGCTCGATGTCGGCCGTGCGCGACGGGCCGGAGATCAGGTTCACCGCCCGCGGCCAGGGATCACGTTCCGCGCGCAGCCATTCGAAGGCATCTTCCATGGTATCCACGATGCGCGTTGCCGCCAGCACCGCGATGTGCGTCTCCGGCAGCAGGCTCGTCGCCGGCGGCGTGGTTTGCCCCGAGGCCATGACCAGGGTGCCGGTCTCGGCAATGGCGGCAAAGGCGCCGGTGACGCCGACCAGATCGCTCGCCACCGCCGGCCGGAACAGCGCCGTCACGGCCGCGGCATCCCAATCGAGGTCCTGTAGCTCGGACCAGCACGCCACGCGCGGCGGGAGGCCCTGCTCGCCGAGGTAGCGCGCCACCTCCTGCGGCACGCGCTCCCGGCTCGGGAGCCGGGCCACGCTGCTCGACAGCGATTGCGCGCGCTCGATGAAGCGGCCGACGCGGTCCGCGTAGGGCGCCGGCCCCGGGCCCCTGCCGCGCCCTGGGCGGTCGCAGCCAGGCGGCTGGCG
>CAYUJV010000157.1:0-5299 GCA_964445085.1 uncultured Burkholderiales bacterium | reverse complement strand
GGTTCTCCGCCAGCTCGCCCACGGAACGCACGCGGCGGTTGCCCAGATGGTCGATGTCATCGATCTCGCCGCGGCCATTGCGCAGCTCGACCAGCAGATTGATCACCTGCACGATGTCCTCGGGGGTGAGGGTGCCTGGTCCGGTCAGCTCCTCGCGGCCGACGCGGCGGTTGAACTTCATACGGCCGACCTTGGACAGGTCGTAGCTTTCTTCCGCGAAGAACAGACGGTTGAACAGCGCTTCCACCGCATCCTCGGTGGGCGGCTCGCCCGGGCGCATCATGCGGTAGATGGCCACGCGCGCGGCCATCATGTCCGCGGTCTCGTCGATGCGCAGGGTCGAGGAAATGTACGGGCCGTGGTCCAGATCGTTGGTGTACAGGGTCTGGATGGTGGTGGCGCCGCCGTCGATCAGCTTCTGCAGCAGATCCTCGGTGATCTCGTCGTTGGCATTGGCGATGATCTCGCCGGTGTCGGTGTTCACCACGTTCTTGGCCAGGACGCGGCCGACCAGGAAGTCCTCCGGCACGCCGATCTTCTTCAGGCCGGCGGCTTCCATCTCGCGGATGTGCTTAACGGTGATGCGCTTGTCCTTGGGCACGATGACCTTGCCCTTGGCCACGATGTCGAAGCGCGCCACGTCGCCGCGCATGCGCTCCGGCACCACTTCGAATTCGATGCCCTTCTTGCCCAGATGGAAAGTGTCGAACTGGAAGAAGATCTGCAGGATCTGTTCCGGCGTGTAGCCCAGGGCCTTCAGCAGGATGGTGACCGCGAGCTTGCGGCGACGGTCGATGCGGAAGTACAGATAGTCCTTGGGATCGAACTCGAAGTCGAGCCAGGAACCGCGGTAGGGAATGATGCGGCCCGAGAACAGCAGCTTGCCCGAGGAATGGGTCTTGCCGCGGTCATGCTCGAAGAACACGCCAGGGGAGCGGTGCAGCTGCGACACGATCACGCGCTCGGTGCCGTTGATGATGAACGAGCCGTTGCAGGTCATGAGCGGAATCTCGCCCATGTAGACTTCCTGCTCCTTCGCTTCCTTGATGGTGGGCTTGGAGGCTTCCTTGTCCATGATCACCAGGCGCACCTTGACCCGCAGCGGCGCGGCGAAGGTCAGGCCGCGCTGCTGGCACTCCTTCACGTCGAAGGGCGGATCGCCGAGGACGTAGCTGACGTACTCCAGCCGCGCGTTCCCGGAGTGGGACGAAATCGGGAAGATCGAGAGGAACGCCGCTTCCAGGCCCTCGGGCTTGCGCTCGCCGACGGGCACGCCTTCCTGCAGGAAAGCACGGTAGGAATCGAGCTGCGTCGCCAGCAGGTACGGCACCGGCAGCACGCTGGCGCGTTTGGCGAAGCTCTTGCGGATACGTTTCTTCTCGGCGAAAGAGTAGGTCATAACATCTCCGGTTGAGGAGTCAGGAATCGGGATTCGGGTTCCGGCTCAAGCGTTGTGCTTGGCGAAATCACAAGTCAGCGGACGAAATCCGCTGAGTTCTGATTTCAGCTCCAGAAGCGGCAAAAGGCCGGCAGCCCTTGCGGGCCGCCAGCCAGTTGCAGCGACAGCGCGCTTACTTGACTTCGCAAGTCGCGCCGGCTTCCGTGAGTTGCTTCACGATCGCATCGGCGTCGGCCTTGGACACACCTTCCTTCACGGGCTTCGGCGCACCGTCGACCAGGTCCTTGGCTTCCTTGAGACCCAGGCCGGTGATCGCGCGCACGACCTTGATGACCTCGACCTTCTTCTCGCCAGCGCTGTTCAGCATGACGGTGAATTCGGTCTTCTCTTCCGCAGCGGCGGCACCGCCGCCGGCGGCAGGAGCGGCGGCCACGGCGACAGCAGCGGCAGCGGCGGACACGCCGAATTTCTCTTCCATTTCCTTGATGAGCTCAGACAGCTCGAGGACGCTCATGTTGGCGATTGCGTCCAGTACTTCAGCTTTAGATACAGCCATGATGTTCTCCAGTCAGATTCCGAAAAGTTTGGTTTAAGCAGCCTGTTTGTCGCGGACAGCCGCGAGGGTGCGCACAAAACGCGACGGCACTTCGTTGAGCGTGCGCACGAACTGCGCGACGGGGGCCTGCATGGTGCCCATGAGCTTGGCCAGCAATTCTTCGCGCGAAGGCAGGGCGGCGAGGCTCGCCACTTCCTTCGGACCCATGACCGCGGTCGGCAGAGCGCCGCCCTTGATCACGATCTTGTCATTGCCTTTGGCAAACTCGTTGAGTACTTTTGCAGCAGCCACCGGATCGGCAGAAATTGCGAACGCGAGCGGGCCCACCATCTTCTCCGCGAGGGGAGCAAACGGGGTATCCGCCACGGCGCGCCGGGCCAGCGTGTTTTTGAGCACGCGGAAGTACACGCCGGCACCGCGCGCCTTCGCGCGCAGGGCAGTCATGTCGCCCGCTTCCAGGCCGCGGTATTCAGCAAGGATGATGGCCTGAGCCTGCGCCACCTGGGCGCTGATCTCGGCCACGACCTCTTGCTTCTTCTCCATGTTGAGAGCCACGGTCTTACTCCTTACGTCGAATGCGGCCAGTGTTGCACCGCGAATCGGCGACCTTTCGATAGGAGAACATCTTCGAGAAAACGATCATCCTGTCTTGGGTGCGCCATCTGCGTAGGTTCCGGTGGTCCGCCTCGGGTTCTGCAGTCACCCGATGCTTCGTCCCGTCATTAAGCCCTCGCGGGCACCTACGGTCTTTGATAACCCTGTTCACCCAACCTGGCCGCCCATCCCCGCCGGTTACCGGAGTTGCGCTCGGTAACCGGCGGAGATGAAGCGGCCGGTCGAGTGACCAGGCCCAAAGTTCGTACTTAGGCTTGCGCAGTCAGCGAAGCCTGGTCCACTTTCACGCCGATACCCATGGTGCTGGAGACGGCGATTTTCTTCAGGTAGACACCCTTGGACGCGGCCGGCTTGGCTTTGTTCAGGGCCTCGATCAGGGCCAGCATGTTGGCCTTGAGGTCGGCGGCGCTGAACGACGCGCGGCCGATGGTGCACTGGACGATACCCGCCTTGTCGGTGCGGTACTGGACCTGACCCGCCTTGGCGTTCTTCACCGCCTCGGCGGCGTTCGGGGTCACGGTGCCCACCTTCGGGTTCGGCATCAGGCCGCGCGGGCCGAGGATCTGGCCCAGCTGGCCGACCACGCGCATGGAGTCCGGCGTCGCGATCACCACGTCGAAGTCCATCTTGCCTTCCTTGACCTGGGCGGCCAGATCGTCGAAGCCGACGATGTCGGCGCCGGCTTCCTTGGCAGCCTCGGCCGCGGCGCCCTGGGCGAACACGGCCACGCGCACGCTTTTGCCCGTGCCCTTGGGCAGCACGATGGAGCCGCGCACCAGCTGGTCGGATTTGCGCGCATCCACGCCGAGATTCACTGCCACGTCGACGGACTCGTCGAACTTGGCGTTGGCGGTCTCCTTGACCAGATTCAGAGCATCGTCCACCGCATACAGCTTGTTGCGATCGACCTTGGCAACCAGGGCCTTTCTACGTTTCGACAGCGCCATGATCAGACTCCTTCCACTTCGATGCCCATGCTGCGGGCGCTGCCGGCGATGGTGCGCACCGCGGCATCCATGTCGGCGGCGGTGAGGTCCGGCATCTTGGTCTTGGCGATTTCCTCGGCCTGGGCGCGAGTGATCTTGCCCACCTTGTCGGTGTGCGGACGGGGCGAACCCTTGGTGACGTTCGCCGCCTTCTTGATGAGAATGGTCGCCGGCGGGGTCTTCATCACGAAGGTGAAGGACTTGTCCGCATAGGCGGTGATCACCACCGGAATCGGCAGACCCGGCTCGACGCCCTGGGTCTGGGCATTGAAGGCCTTGCAGAATTCCATGATGTTGAGGCCGCGCTGACCGAGAGCGGGGCCGATGGGGGGCGAAGGGTTGGCCTTGCCCGCCGGCACTTGCAGCTTGATGTAGCCGACGATTTTCTTTGCCATGATGGCGGTCCTTTTGTAAGTGAGTACTGACGCGCGTTCGCTGGCGCTACTGGCGCTCCTCTTGCCGACGTTAAGGGCCTTCGGCTTGCCCTAAAAACCTTAAAGCGTTGCCCTCTCTCCTAGCTCTCTCCCGCAAGCGGGCGAGAGGGACGGAGGCTCGCTTCGCGAGCAACTTCTACGCCTTCTCGACCTGGCCGAAATCCAGCTCCACCGGCGTGGAACGGCCGAAGATCAGCACCGACACGCGCAGCTTGCTCTTATCGTAGTTGACTTCTTCCACCGTGCCGTTGAAATCGGTGAACGGGCCTTCGGTGACGCGCACCGACTCGCCCACCTCGAACAGCACCTTGGGCTTCGGCTTCTCCACGCCCTCCTGGATCTGCTGCATCAGGGCCTGGACTTCCTTTTCCGTGATCGGGGTCGGCTTGGAGGCGGAGCCGCCGACGAAGCCGGTGACCTTGGGCACGTTCTTCACCAGATGCCAGGTGTCGTCGCCCATTTCCATTTCGACCAGCACGTAGCCCGGGAAGAACTTGCGCTCGCTGATCGCCTTCTGGCCGGATTTCATCTCGACGACTTCTTCCACCGGCACCAGGATCTGGCCGAACTTGTCTTCCATGTGCTCGCGCTTGATGCGCTCCTGGAGCGCGCGCTGCACGCTCTTCTCGAAGCCGGAATAGGTGTGCACCACGTACCAGCGTTTGGCCATCAGCTTCCCCGTTCCATCAACATGCGCACGATGGCGCCGAGCGACGCGTCGACCGCGAACACGAACAGCGCCATCAGCACGACAAACACAAACACGATGCCCGTGGTCTGCATGGCTTCCTTCCGCGTCGGCCACACCACGCGCTTGGCTTCCGTCACGGATTCCTTGGCGAAACCGGCAAACTGGCGCCCGGGCGCGCTGAACCAGGCCACCACGACGGCCGCCACCACGCCGCCCAGCACCGCGAGAATGCGCAGCACCAGCGGCTTGTCGCCCAATGCATAAAACCCGGCGAGCCCTGCCACGATGAGCAAGCCCGCCAGGGCCAATTTGATTTTGTCTGTCATCTGTCGTCTTTGCGGCGGGGTCGAACCCGCCTTTTCCCGCCACTCACCCCGGGCAAGCCCCGGGGCATCTGGCAGGCCAGGAGGGTCTCGAACCCCCAACCTGCGGTTTTGGAGACCGCCGCTCTGCCAATTGAGCTACTGGCCTATTAAGAGCCTGTAGCTTGTAGCCCGTAGCTTGTAGCTGTGATGGGCGCGCTGCGCGCGCTTCAAAGGCTACCGGCTACCAGCCACCAGCTATTACTCGATAATCTTCGCCACCACCCCGGCGCCGACGGTGCGGCCGCCTTCGCGG
>CAYUJV010000156.1:0-5312 GCA_964445085.1 uncultured Burkholderiales bacterium | reverse complement strand
AGAACGAGAAGCCGATGGTGTAGAGGCCGGCTGCCGCCATGTTCACCGAGCAGAAGCCGCCGTGGGCCGCCCAGTTGGGGGTGCCGAACTGCTGCGCCCACAGACCGGTGAGCGCCTGCATCTGGTCGCGGCCGGTGAAGAAGGCGAGCTTGGACGGATCGGTGGAACGGATCAGATCGAGGCGGTCGGTGAGCAGGTCCAGCGCCTGCTCCCACTCGATCTCCACGAACTCGCCGGAGCCGCGGGGCGAGCCCGGCTTGCGCATCAGCGGCTTCTTCAGCTTGGCGCGCGAGTACTGCTTCATGATGCCCGCCGAGCCCTTGGCGCACAGCACGCCCTGGTTGGTCGGATGGTTGCGGTTGCCTTGGATGAAGCGCACCTTGCCCTCTTCCAGGGTCACCTTGATGCCGCAACGGCAGGCACACATATAACAGGTCGTGTATTTCACTTCCTGTTTGTCGTGGTTTTCTGTCTTAATCACTGCGTTCATGCGATACGTCCGTCAATTTTGGGCATTAGCTAAAAATAGTCGATTTTCCGGGCCCGGCGACCAAGGTCGGACAGGGGAGTTAAGCAGTTGATAATATCAACAACTACTAATTCTTTTACCCAAAAAAATATACGGTTCAACGGATTGGGAAACCGAGGTTCCCTGCCAAGCCCGGACTCCAGTCCGCGCTGGCCGCTGACCGTATTTTGCAAAACGCGGCACTCTACATAAGAAAACCATAATAAGGCAATAAAGAAATTTTAATCGGCCCAATAAGGGACCCTGATCCCGGACAATCCGGTCTGGAATTAAGGCCGAGCGGCACGGCCGCCGGCGGATCGGCTTTCGGCTTCGTGCCGCTCGCCCTATAATGCCCCCCTTCGCCGGCATAGCTCAGTTGGTAGAGCAGCTGATTTGTAATCAGAAGGTCGTGGGTTCGATTCCTACTGTCGGCACCATTCCCCGCCCGGCCCGGCACAGGGCTTGCTTTCGCATTTGGTAGGAAAAGCCCATAATGTGCTTGAGCCCTTTCCCCGCCGCGTGCCGTGAGTAGCATTACATGATTGGTTTCAAAAGCTTTTTCTCGAAACCCGCTGACCATCCGCTGGCGCGGGACGAGCACGTCACCACTGTGCTCGCGGACTTGCCTGTCGGAGACCCGGCACAAGCGTTGCAGGACGTGACCCACTGGCTGATCCTGCTCGCGAGCGAGGACAAGCTCAAGAATCGCCCCACCAAGCTGTTCCGCCTGGACCAGGCGGCGCAGGCGCCCGAAAGAAAGCTGCGCATCCAGTACATCGAAGCCTCGCGTCTGCACAAGGCGATCGAGGAGCGGATCTGGAATACCGCCTTCGAGTTTCTGGAGGCATCGGTCAATGCCCATCTCCGGTGCATCGCGGAGTATCTGGATGAAGGCCGCGGCAACGCCAGCGCCGACCTGGCCGCCATGGCCGTGCGCGCCATCCGCCGGCTCGACCTGCAGGCGCACTGGATAAGCCTGCGCTACCAGCCCTTGCCGGAGTCCCTGTGGGAACGCGTCTATGCGCTGATCAAGCTGGCCGAGGACCGGCAGCTGCTGCGGGTGCCGGTCGTGCTCAACCCCACCACCGGGGCCGAGACCACGTTCGTGCAGGAGGCGCTGAAGCTCCTCATGATGAGCGTGTCCGACCCGCGCCAGTTCACCAAGAGCCAGATGGCGCTCGCCCGCCACGTCACCAGCACCCTGGCCGACGGCTTCGTGTGGGAGGACATCCCCGGCAGCAGCGCGGTGTTCCACGTCGACTTTTCCAAGCGCCAGGCGCCCACCCGTCTGACGCGGACGTCGGAGCAGCATTTCATGGCGCGCTGCTTCGGCCCCGGCCCTGCGGTGCACCGGCTGGTCACGGCCATGAAACAGGTCGAACAGGGTGCCATTCCTTCCCTGCTCGGCCTGACCGACCCTTCGCTCTACCGGCGCGGCGACCTGCTCGAAGTCCTGGCGCGCCTGTCCCAGGCCTGGAGCCGCGCGCGGCCGGTGAGTGAGCACCAGCATTTCGACAAGCGCCACCATGAGCGCAAGGCGTCCTTCATGCAGATCTGCGTGGTGCACGGCTTCACCGCGCTGCACCAGAGCCTCAACCGGGGCGGCGCGAAGTCGGAAGCGCCCAAATCGGTGGTCGACAGCCTGACCTACGACGGCCAGGTGGACACCCAGATCTTCGGCTTCGTGCGCGACCGGACCCGGGAGCAGCAGGAACGACTGCAGGCGCGGGGCACCGCGCCGGCGGCGAACCCGCACTGCGAAAGCTGGCTCGTGCGCGACATAAGCGATGTCGGGTTTGGCGTGGAGATCACCACCACGGCGGAAGACTGGGTGGCGGCGAACGTCGTCGTCGGGATTCAGCTGGACACCGGCGAACGCCAGATCGGCATTATCCGCCGCCGGGCCGGCACCTCGGTGGAGAACATCGAGGTGGGGATCCAGGTCCTCTCGCGCGCACCCCAGGCGGCGATGATGCGGCCGGCCGATTCCCAGCTGAGCGTGTGGGAGACGGCGGCGGACACCCAGACCTATTACCACACGCCGGCTGTGCTGCTGCCGCCGGAACCGGCGCTGCACGACGACGAGTGCCTGCTGCTGGAGACGGGCAGCTACCAGCTGCACAAGCTCTACGAAATCTTCGTCGGTGACCGGAAGCGGACCATCCGCCTGCTGGACCGGCTCGCCACCTACAGCGACACCGACCAAGTCATCTTCGCCGACGTGCCAGCGACCGCGCGGCGTTCCTGACGCCCGAACCCGTCAGCCGGTGCTCCACGCCCGCGGGCGTTTCATGCCCGCGATGCGGCACGCCTGCTTGACGTAGCCGTAGGGGAACAGCTCGAACAGGATGTTGCGGGGGACGTTGCCCAGGGTTTCGGTCAGGTGCTTCATGACGTGGCGAACGTCCGGCGCGACCTGGTGCTCCTCGTAATACCGGCGCATGAAGCGAAGCACCTCCCAGTGGGTATCGGTGAGCTCGATCTTCTCCTGCCGCGCGAACTCCCGCGCCAGCGCCTCGCTCCAGTCCTGCGGTTCAATCAGATAGCCTTCGGCATCCAGCGCCGGCAAGGGCGTCGTCATTTCCATAGCGAACCACCTCCGTGTGAAAGGTTTCCGAACGTTGCGCTTCCAATATATATCACGGCGTGATATGTTGCAAGCCCGTATTGTCCGCCGCCGAGCCCCCCGGGTAGTATTCCGGAATGGCCAGCACCCCCTTGAGCAAACGCGAGTTCGAAGCCCTCTCCCACTTCCGCTATCAGCTGCGCCGCTTCCTGCGGTTCAGCGAGGAGGTCACCCACGCCCATGGCGTCACGCACCTGCAATACCTGTTGCTGCTGCACATCCGCGGCTACCCGGGCCGCGAGTGGGCGACGGTGGGCGAGCTCGCGGAGCGGCTGCAGGCCCACCACCACGGCGTGGTGTCGCTGGTGTCGCGCTGCGAAAAGCTGGATCTGGTGACGCGGAAGCAGAGCAAGGTGGACCGGCGCGAGGTGGAGGTGCACCTGACGCCGAAAGGGGCGCGCATGATAGACAAGCTCGCGCGCCTGCACCGTGACGAGCTGTTGAAGCTGCAAGGCATTTTCCGCGTGCCGGGCGCGGGCGAGTTCGCGGACGACAAGCCCGCGCAAGGCAAGTAGCGGCTCGAACGCCGCGATTCAGGCCGGCAGCGCGCGCAGCTCCAGGTCGAGGCCGATGGAGCGCCATTCCGCGCGCTCCGCCTCGAGCAGGGTTTCCGTGAGCGGGTTCCGGTCCATCCATTCCCGCTCCAGGGACAGCACGAAGCGGCCGGCCTTCCACTGCAATGCGAGCGGCGGCGGCGCTTCCTCCGTGCGGCTGCGGTTGAGCAGCACCGCGAGGCGCAGCGCCGCAATCGGCAACCACTCCTCCGGCCGCGTCACCAGCGGCGCGATCTTCGCCAGGGCGCCGCGATGGGCCCGAACCAGCAGCGCGAGCCGCTCCTGCTCCATGCGCGAGAAGCCGGGCATGTCGGCATTGGCCAGAATGTAGGCGGAATGCTTGTGATAGCCGGAGTGGGCGATGGAAAGCCCGACCTCGTGCAGGCCCGCCGCCCAGTCCACCTGCTGCACCGCTTCCTCGTCGTGCTCGAGGTTCCGCCCCAGGCCCTCGAGCAGCGCGGCCGCGGTGCGCGCCACGCGCGCGGCGTGCTGCTCGTCCACGTGATAGCGCCGCATGAACTGCAGCACCGTCGCCGCGCGCTTGTCGTGGTGATGGAAGCGGCCCACCAGGTCGTGGAGCACCCCTTCGCGCAGGGCGCCGCTCGCCACCTGCATGCGCTCCACGCCCAATTCCTCGAACACCGCGGCCATCACGGCATAGCCGCCGGGGATGACCGGCACCCGGTCCGCGGACAGTCCCGGCAGCTTCAGGTTGGCTGCCGACCCCGCCTTGAGCAGCAGGCCGCGCAGCTGCCTCAGGCCGTCCGCGGTGATGGCGCCATCGCTCAGCCCGTTCTGGGCGAGGATGTCGGCCAGGGCGCGCGCCGTGCCGGAGGAGCCGATCGCCTCGTCCCAATGCCCGGCGGAGAACTCGGCCACGATGGACTGCACTTCCGCGCGCGCCGCCAGCTCCGCCTTCTGCAAGGCGCTCTTGCTGATCCGCCCGTCCGGGAAGAAGCGCAGGCTGTAGCTGACGCAGCCCATGTACAGGCTTTCCATGGTGGCGGGCTCGTAACCGGCGCCGAGGATGAATTCGGTGGAGCCGCCGCCGATGTCCACCACCAGCCGCTTCGCGCGCGACGCCGGCAGGCTGTGGGAGACGCCGAGATAGATCAGCCGCGCCTCCTCCTTGCCCGCCACGATTTCGATCGGGCAGCCGAGCGCCGCTTCCGCCGCCTTCAGGAACGACTTGGCGTTCTTGGCGACGCGGAAGGTGTTGGTGCCCACCGCGCGCACCGCATCCGGCGGCAGGCCGCGCAGGCGTTCGTTGAAGCGCTTGAGGCAGGCCAGGGCGCGGGCCTGCGACGCTTCATCCAGGCTCTTGTCCGCGCGCAGGCCGGAGGCCAGACGCACGGTTTCCTTCAAACTGTCGAGGGGATAGATCTGGTCGTCGATGACGCGCGCGACCTGGAGCCGGAAGCTGTTCGACCCCAGATCGACGGCGGCGATGACGGAATGCTCGGACACCGGGTGGGTATGCCTGCTGTCCGGCCCTTACTGGGAGATCTCGCGCTCCAGCTCGTCCACGCTGGTGTGGCGCACGTCCTTGCCCTTCACCATGTACACCACGTACTCGGACATGTTCTTGGCGTGGTCGCCCATGCGCTCGATGGCCTTGGCG
>CAYUJV010000155.1:0-5485 GCA_964445085.1 uncultured Burkholderiales bacterium | reverse complement strand
GCAACATCGGCATGCACGCCGGCGGCGTGCTGATCGCGCCGGGCAAGATCACCGATTTCTGCCCCACCTACAGCGCCCAGGGGTCGGAGTCCGTCGTGAGCCAGTTCGACAAGGACGACGTGGAATCCGCCGGCCTGGTGAAATTCGACTTCCTCGGCCTGCGCACCCTCACCATCATCGACTGGGCGGTGAAGTTCATCCGCGCGCTGAATCTGCAGGACGGCGACGCTGCATTCAACATCGAGACCATTCCCCTCGACGACGCGCCCAGCTACAAGCTGCTCAAGGCCTGCAACACCACCGCCGTGTTCCAGCTGGAAAGCCGTGGCATGAAGGACCTGATCCGGCGCCTGCAGCCGGACACCTTCGAGGACATCGTCGCGCTGGTGGCGCTGTTCCGCCCCGGTCCGCTGCAGTCGGGCATGGTGGACGACTTCATCAACCGCAAGCACGGGCGGGCCAAGGTCGACTACATGCACCCCAAGCTGGAGACGGTGCTCAAGCCCACCTACGGCGTCATCGTCTACCAGGAGCAGGTGATGCAGATCGCCCAGATCCTGGGCGGCTACACCCTGGGTGCCGCGGACATGCTGCGCCGCGCCATGGGCAAGAAGAAGCCGGAGGAGATGGCCAAGCATCGCGGCATCTTCGTGCAGGGCGCGGTGGAGCGCGGCGTGAATGAGAAGCTCGCCACCGACCTGTTCAACCTGATGGAGAAGTTCGCCGAATACGGCTTCAACAAGTCGCACTCGGCGGCCTATGCGCTGGTGGCCTACCAGACCGCGTACCTGAAGGCGCACTATCCCGCGGCGTTCATGGCGGCGACCATGACCGCGGACATGGGCGACACCGACAAGGTGTTCAACCTCTACGGCGACTGCCTGGAGAACGGCCTGGAACTGCTGGCGCCGGACGTCAACGCCAGCGAGTTCCGCTTCGTGCCGCTGAACGACCGCCAGATCCGCTACGGCCTCGGCGCGATCAAGGGCACCGGCCAGGCGGCGATCGATGCGATTGTGAAAGCGCGCGAGGAAGGCGGGCCGTTCCAGGACCTGTTCGACTTCTGCCGCCGCATCGACAAACGCGTGGTGAACCGGCGCGTGATCGAGGCGCTGATCTGCGCCGGCGCCTTCGACTCCATCACCGACCACCGCGCGAGCCTGATGGCCTCGGTGGGGCAGGCCCTGGAGGCGGCGGAGCAGGCGGCGGCCAACGCGAATCAGAGCAGCCTGTTCGGCATGCTGGAGGAAGCCGGGACGCCGGGCGCCAGCGCGCTGGTTGCGGTGCCGCGCTGGTCGGAGAAGGAGCTGCTGCAGCAGGAGAAGAAAAGCCTGGGCTTCTATTTCAGCGGGCACCCCTTCGATGCCTACAAGGGCGAGATCGCCGGCTTCGTCAAGACCAAGCTCGGAAGCCTGGTGCCGCAGCAGGAAAAGCAGCTGCTTGCCGGCATCGTCTATGCCACGCGCACCATGATGACCCGCCGCGGCAAGATGGCCTTCGTCGCCCTGGACGACGGCGAGGCGCAGATCGAGGTGGCCGTGTTCAACGAACTGTTCGAGCGTCACCGCGACCTGCTGCGCGAGGATCAACTGCTGTTGGTGGAGGGCAAGGTGAGCAAGGACGACTATTCCGGCGGGCTGCGCGTGTCCGCGGATCGTCTGTACGGCGTGGCCGAGGCGCGTACCCGCTTCGCCAAGGGCATGCAGCTCTCCATGAACGGTCAGGCGAGCGCGGCCAGGTTGAAGGAGCTGCTGGCCCCCTACCGGCGTGCCGCCCAGGCGCCGGAGGAGGATGCCGGCGGCTGTCCGGTCACCATCCGCTACCGCAACCGCAACGGCCAGTGCGAACTCGCCCTGGGGGATGCATGGCGCGTGGAGCTGGATGACAACCTGTTGAATTCGTTGAAGGAATGGCTTTCGGAGGAAGGGGTGAGCATTCTCTACCGTTGAGTCTTCGGGGTGATCGCGGCTGGACGAAACAATCTGCAACAGACCGGCCATGGCCGGGCCTAAAGTTTTTCCCGGCCGTGACGTTTTAGCTCCCAACAACGGGGCGCAAAAAAAGCTTGCGCAGAAAATGAGAATATTAGATAATGCTTATGTCTAAATTGCTCTGCTGAACGATTGGTGAGCAGTTTGGTGTTGTCTCCTCCATCCTCCTCCTTTGGTGGATTTTAAGCGCGGTTCTCCAACCGCGCTTTTTTTTGCCCAAAATTCCCCCGGACGCGCGCGGAACTCCGCCCTTGGCTATCATGCGGCTTTTGCTGGAGACGCCATGGATCTTCCCCGCATCATCGGCCAGGCAACGCTGGACCTCGTCTCGGCCCAGGCCAAGGCCAGCCCGCGCAAGCGCAAGAACCTCAATTTCCACGCCCGGGAAACCGATGCGGCGCACCGCCTGCTGAACGCCATCGAGCCCGGCAGCTACATCCCGCCCCATCGCCATCTGGACCCGGCCAAGGACGAATCCATCCTGGTCGTGCGCGGGCGCCTCGGCGCCGTGTTCTTCGACGAGGCGGGGCGCGTGGTCGAGCACGGGGTGCTGGTTGCGGGCGGCCCGGACGTGATGATCAACGTGCCCCACGGGACATTCCACACCGTAGTGGCCCTGGAGCCCGGGACGGTGTTCTTCGAGGCGAAGGCCGGCCCCTACCTGCCGCTGGCGGCTGCGGAGCGCGCCGCGTGGGCGCCCCAGGAGGGGGAGGCGGGCGCCCCGAACTATCTGGCCAGGCTGACCGCCCTGTTTCAGCCCCGACCCTGACGGTCGCGGCGCACGCGGCGGCTAGCAATTCGGCAGGCGTTCGAAGCCGTCGAAGTCGCCGTCGGCCACGCCGATTTCCACACGCTCGACATGGGCATGTTCCGGGCCGCGGTGTGCCCAGGCGATGATGCGTTCGACGTTCTGCGGCGAGCCCTGAACCACGGCTTCCACGCGCCCGTCGGCGCGGTTGCGCACCCAGCCGGTGATGCCCAGCTCGAGCGCCTTCCGGCGCATGGATTCGCGGAAAAACACGCCCTGGACCCGACCGTAAACGTGGATATGCCGCGTGATCTTTTCCATTGGTCACAACCCGTTGCACGACGAAACCCCATTCCGTACCCCGTTTTGGCCCGGAAGGTGGAGTAACAAAGGACTATTTACAAAACGAGTCGGATTCGCGCATCGTAATGCCATGCTTCGCGCCGATTCCGGCAGACGCATCAATTTATAAATACGATGAAGGAGACACGCATGTTATCAGGACTGAAACGACTCGGAGTGTTGGCGGTGGCGGCCGGTTTTCTCGCCCTGGGCGGGTGCGCGGCCACGAACACCAAATCCACCAATCCCATCAAGACCGTCTACCACATCAACAACAGCGATGTGGCCTCCCTGGCGATGAACAACATCAAGAACCAGCTCGCGGCCGACCCGACCGGCAAGATCACCGTGGTGACCCACGGCAAGGGCATCGACTTCCTGCTGGAAGGCGCCGCCGACAAGAACGGCAACCCGTACAACATCGCGGTCGAGGAACTGATGGCCAAGGGCGTGCAGTTCGATGTCTGCAACAACACCCTGGTGGGGCGCAAGATCGATCCGAAGACCGTGCTCCCCGGCGCCAAGATCGTCCCCTCCGGCGTGGCTGAGGTTGCCAAGCTTCAGAACAGCGAAGGCTACGTCTACATCAAGCCGTAATCGTCAAATCACACTTACAAGGAGACAAGCATGAACAAGTTCATCAAATGGATCATCGCCGCCGTGGCGGTACTGGGCTTCAACGCGGCCGCCGTCGCGGCCGAGACGAAGACCGTCTATCACATCAACGATGCCTCGGTCGCCATGCTGGCCATGAACAACATCAAGAACCAGATGGCCGCGGACAAGGACGCCAAGATCATCGTGGTGACCCACGGCAAGGGTATCGACTTCCTGCTCGACGGTGCGACCGACAAGGACGGCAACCCCTACAACATCAAGGTCGAGGAGCTGATGGCGAAGGGCGTGCAGTTCGATGTCTGCAACAACACCCTGGTGGGGCGCAAGATCGATCCGAAGACCGTGCTCCCCGGCGCCAAGATCGTCCCCTCCGGCGTGGCCGAACTGGCCAAGCTGCAGGCGCGCGAAGGCTACGTCTACATCAAGCCCTGAGCGCGATCGGCATGCAACAAAAAAGGCGGCCGAGGCCGCCTTTTTTCTTGCCCTGCGCCCGCCTTACTTCACCCGCATGCCGGGCTGGGCGCCGTCGTCGGGGCTGAGAATGAACAGCCCGGGCCCCTCGCCGGAAGCGGCCAGTACCATGCCTTCCGACAGGCCGAACTTCATCTTGCGCGGCGCCAGGTTGGCCACCATCACCGTCAGGCGCCCAATCAGTTTCGCCGGGTCGTAGGCGGACTTGATGCCGGCGAACACCGTGCGCGGCCTGTCCTCGCCGATATCGAGCGTGAGCTTGAGCAGCTTTTCCGCGCCTTCCACATGCTCGGCGTTGACGATTCTCGCGATGCGCAGGTCGACCTTGCTGAAGTCGTCAATTGAAATGACCGGCGTGCCAGCGCCAACCTTGGCCCCCGCTCCCCCCGTGGGAGAGGGTTGGGGAGAGGGGGCTGCAGCGTGCTGCTGGTGTTCCGCGTGGCGGGCCTGGGAATGGGAGTCGGGCTTGGGAGCCTCCATGGTCTGTTTGTTCGCCTCGAGCAAAGCATCGATCTGTTTGGTGTCGACGCGGGTCATCAGGTGCTGGTAGGGCTTGATGGCGTGGCCCGAAGGCATCAGATCGACGGTGTTGGCCCACGCCAGCTCTTCAAGGTTGAGGAAATCCTCCACATTCCTTGCCAGGCTTGGCAACACTGGCTTGAGGTAAGCCGTCAACATCATGAACAGATTCAGGCTGACGGTACAAATCTCGTGAAGTTGTTGCCTTGCATCTTCACTGGTTTCTTTCGCGAGCTTCCATGGTTGCTTGTCGTCAAAGTTGGCATTTGCAAGATCCGCGAGCCACATGATCTCGCGCAGGGCTTTCCCGTACTCGCGTTGCTCATAGTGATCCTTGATCCTGATGCTGGCGCCCGCACAAGCTTCCAGTACATCACCTTCAAGCTCAGCTGCCTTCGAACGGAAACGATCCACAAACTTCGGACGAGGAAGCAGTTCGCACAACCGCCCGTCGAAGTGTTTGTGTATAAATCCCGCCGCCCGGCTCGCGATGTTGATGTACTTCCCCACCAGATCGCTGTTCACTCGCGCCACGAAATCGTCCAGGTTGAGGTCGATGTCCTCCATGGTCGCGTTGAGCTTCGCCGCGTAGTAGTAGCGCAGCCACTCCGGATTCAGGCCCTGCTGCAGATAGCTCTCGGCGGTGATGAAAGTGCCGCGCGACTTGGACATTTTCTGGCCGTCCACGGTGAGGAAGCCGTGGGCAAAAATTTTCGTCGGCGTGCGGTGGCCGGAGAAGTGCAGCATGGCCGGCCAGAACAGGGCGTGGAAGTAGAGGATGTCCTTGCCGATGAAG
>CAYUJV010000154.1:0-5591 GCA_964445085.1 uncultured Burkholderiales bacterium | reverse complement strand
TGGGTGACGGCCTGGTTGCCGCCCACATCATCGCCCGCGTGCACAGCGAAGTCGAAAACATCCTGCCGACCGCAGCCGCTGCCTGATCGGAGCTCACCATGGACATGGTGGCGACGAAAACGAGCGGGGTCATGACCGGCGCGACCACCGGGATCGCGCTGGGCATGATCGAGACGCGCGGACTGGTACCCGCAATCGAGGCGGCGGACGCGATGACCAAGGCGGCGGAGGTGCGGCTGATCGGCCGCCAGTTCGTCGGCGGCGGCTACGTCACCGTCCTCGTGCGCGGCGAAACCGGCGCGGTCAACGCGGCGGTCCGTGCCGGCGCGGATGCCTGCGAGCGTGTGGGCGACGGCCTGGTCGCCGCCCACATCATCGCCCGCGTGCATGGCGAGGTGGAGCACATCCTGCCCACCGAGCCGAGTGCCGGCGGCGCCGGACGCGATGGCGACGTGACCTGCATCGCCGCGTAGTGAGGAGAGCAGCATGGCGATCGATCCACGGCTGCCCGATCCACGTCTAAGGGCCTATCTGAACCGGGCACTGGGCCACGAGATGGCGGCGGTACAGCAGTACATGGCGCAGTCGCGGCTCTGTGACCAGTGGAACATGAGCGAGTACTGCGCCCATTTCCGCCAGGACGTCACCGAGGAAATCGGCCACGTGCAGACCCTGATCGATGCGATGGTAAAGCTCGGCGTGGCGCCGAACGCGACCCAACTGCCGCCCGTGCGGCTGGGAAGGTCGCTGCACGAACTGATCGCAATCGACCGCGTGCTGGAGGTGGAGGCGATCCGCCTGTACGAGGAAGCGGCGGCCTACTGCGCCCGGGTGCGCGATTTCGCTCACCACAACCTGTTCACGGGGATCCTGCGCGACGAACTGACGCACCTTGAGGAACTCGCTAAGATGGAAGCCGAGTTACCCGACAAGGAGCAGCGTTATGCCTGACGACAACAACCCGATCCCGAACTGGCAGCGGCAGGACCTGCCGCCGATGCTGAGCCGGCGCTTCGAGTTCGGAAGCTATGCCGAGACCCGGCGCTTTCTCGATGCGGTGGCCAAGGTTTCGGAAGAAGCCCAGCACTACCCGAACCTGAGTTTCGGCAAGACCTACGTCAGCGTGACCATCGACGCCGACGGCAAGAAAATCGGTCCCGACATCATCGCCCTGGCGCAGCGCATCGACGCGCTGGCGACGCCGGCGCAGTAGATCCCATGACCGCCCTGCGCATCGCGCTCGCGAACCAGAAGGGCGGGACGGGCAAGACGACGCTGGCGGTGAACCTCGCCGCCGGGCTGCGGCGGCGCGGCCCGACGGTGCTGCTGGATGCGGACCCGCAGGGCTCGGCCGGCCACTGGGTGCGGGTAGGCGGTGGCGCCGACGACGACCTGGCGCCGGTGCACAGCGTGGGCGCCGGCGAGGTGCGGACGCAGATCGGACAGGCGGCGCAGCGCAACCGCTTCGTGCTGGTGGACTGCCCGCCGCATCTGGAATCGGGCACCCTGCGCGAGGTGATGAGCGCGGTGGACCTGGTGCTGGTGCCGGTGCAGCCGTCGCCGCCGGACCTGTGGGCGAGCGTGGACATGATCGCGGCGGTGCAGGAGGCACGGCGCGGCAACGCCGGGCTCAAGGCATATCTGGTGCTCAACCAGCTCGACCGGCGAAACGCGCTGTCGCGCTCCATGCACCAGGCCCTGGCGGAGTTCGAGGTGCCGGCGCTGAGCAGCGGCCTGGCGCGGCGCGCGGCCTATCGCAGCGCGGCGCTGGAAGGCAGCAGCGTCTACGGACTGGGCAAGCGCGGCGCGGCCGCCGTGCAGGACGTGGAATCCATCATCAAAGAGGTGTTGAAGTCATGAACAAGCTATCGAACAAACTGGCGGCAGGTGTGCGCAAGGTGAAGGCGGAACAGGAACCGGCGCCGGCCGCGCCCGCCACCTCCAAGCCCGAAGCCGGCCGCGAGGTCAGGCCTGCCGCGCAGCGCCGGCCTGCCCATTCCGAACTGCATCCGGCGCGCATCTGGCCGGACTGATCCACCCCGCCGTCCCGTCAAGGCCGCCCGGAGCGGAGCCGACATGCCTGCGCCGACGTCCGCCTGGCTGAGCCGGGCGTTCCCCTTCCTCGCCTGGTTCCCCATGACGCGCGCGAGCCTGCGCGCGGACCTGCTCGCCGGCATCACTGTGAGCCTGGTGCTGGTGCCGCAGAGCATGGCCTACGCCCAGCTGGCCGGCCTGCCCGTCGTGTACGGCCTGTACGCCGCGTTCCTGCCGGTGATCGTCGCCTCTCTCTGGGGTTCGCTGCGCCAGCTGCACACCGGGCCGACGGCGATGCTCTCGCTGATGTCCGCGGCGGCCCTGCTGCCCTTCGCCGCCGCCGGCAGCGAGGAATTCATCGAGCTCTCCATCATGCTGGCGCTGATGGTGGGCGTGCTGCGCCTGGTGCTGGGCGCGTTCCGGCTCGGGCTGGTGGTGAACTTCCTGTCCCACCCGGTCATCGTCGGCTTCACCAACGCGGCGGCGCTGATCATCGGCCTGTCCCAGCTCAACAAGCTGCTGAACGTGCCGATGCCGCGCAGCGAGTTTTTCCTGGGCGACCTGTGGGCGGTGGCGCAGCAGCTCGGCAACGCCCATTGGCCGACGCTGGCATTCGCGGCTGCCGCCTTTGCCATCGTGTTCGGCCTGCAGCGCTTCGCGCCGCGGCTTCCGGGCGTGCTGATCGCGATCGTGGTCACCACGGCGCTCAGCCATGCCATCGGCTTCGAGCGCTCCGCCAGCGTCGGGGTGGAGGCCATCCAGGACGAAGCCTTGCGCGCCCGGATCGCGGACTTCACCCGCATCAACGACGACATCCGGCGCGAGGGCCAGGCCATCGGCCGGCTGCAGGCGGAGCTCGCGCGGACGCAGCCGGAGGACGACGCGACCCGCCTGCGGCAGACGGAGCTGACCGCCGAGATCGAGAAGCACAAGACGCGCTTGAAAATCCTCCACGAGCAGGCCTTCCGCGCCCGGGTCCAGCTGCACCAGATCGACCTGCGGCGGGTGGACACCCCGGCTGGCGCGGCCTACCGGCCGGTCGGCCGCGCGCCCGAGGGCGAGCCCCTGGGGCAGGGCCACTGGCGCGTCGCCGGCGTGAACGGCGACGCGATCAAGCTCACCGGCGGCGGCGAGGTGGTGGGCAGCATTCCCGCCGGCCTGCCCGGCCTGGAAGCGCCGCGCGTGGACTGGCAGCTGGTGCTGCCGCTGCTGCCGGCGGCGCTGATCATGGCGCTGCTCGGCTTCATGGAGGCCACCTCCATCTCCAAGGCGATCAGCGCCCGCACCGGCCAGCGCGTGGACACGAACCGCGAACTCGTCGGGCAGGGGCTGGCCAACATCGTCGGCAGCTTCTTCCAGGCCTACGTGGTGAGCGGGTCGTTTTCCCGTTCCGCCGTGGCTGCGCGCGAGGGGGCCCAGACCGGCCTGTTCGCCATCGTCAGCGCGCTCGGCGTGATGGCGGTGATCCTGTTCATGACGCCCCTGCTCTACCACCTGCCGCAGGCGGTGCTCGCGGTCATCATCATGTTCGCGGTGTTCGGCCTGGTGCGCGTGCGGCCGCTGCTGCAGGCGTGGAAGGTCAACCGCACCGATGCCCTGATCGGCATCGCCACCTTCGTCGCGACGCTCGCCCTGGCGCCGGCGCTGGCGAACGGCATCCTGGTCGGCGTGGGCCTCACCGTGGTGGTGTATCTGCTGCGCAACATGCGGCCGCGGGCCGAGATTCTCGGCCGCCGCCCCGACGGCGTGCTGGCCGGCATGGATACGCACGATCTGCCGCCGGTGAGCGAGCGCTACGTGGTGATGCGCTTCGACGGTTCGCTCAACTTCGTGAACGTGGCGTACTTTGAGGATGCCATCCTGCAAGCCCTCGCGCGCTTCCCGAAGGCGAAGGCGGTGCTGGTGGTGGGCAGCGGCATCAACGACATCGACGCCTCGGGCGAGGAACAGCTGCGCAGCGTCGCGCGCCAGCTGCAGGCCAGGGGCGTGGAGCTGTATTTCAGCAGCCTGAAGCAGCAGGTGCGCGCGGCGTTCACGCGCGGCGGCCTGGCCGAGGTGATTCCGGACGAGCACGTGTTCAGGTCCAAGGAGCACGCGCTCAAGGCGCTGGAAGCGCGCTTCGCCGAGCCGGTGGCCGGCGTGGCACAGGATGCGCCTAGGCGGGGGGCTGACGCAAAACCGCCCCTGCCTCGTCTAACAGGAAGTTTTTGAACGCCTGCGCCGCGGCGGACAGGCGCTTGTCCTTGCGGTGCACGATGTACCAGTGGCGGCGGATGGGCAGGCCGGCGACGTCGAGCAGCTTGAGCCGCTTCGCCTCCAGCTCCAGCTCGACGGTGTGGAGCGACACCACGCCCAGGCCCAGGCCCGCCTGCACGCCCTGCTTGATGGCCTCGGTGCTGCTCATTTCCATGCCGGTCTGGATCTTCACGCCGTGCGCCTCGAAGTAGCGCTCCATGGCGATGCGGGTGCCGGAGCCTTCCTCGCGCATGAGGAAGGTCTCCTGCTCCAGGCGGGACAGGGGGATGTCCTTTTTTGCCGCCAGGGGGTGGTTCATGGGCGCGATGACCACGATCGGGTTTTCCATGAACGACTCCGCGGCGAGGTCCAGCCCGTCCGGCGGCTGGCCCATGATGGCCATGTCCATCTCGTTGTTGGCGAGCTGCACCAGCAGCGCCTGGCGGTTGGTCACGTTGAGGCTGACGGTGACGGTGGGAAATCTTTGGCTGAACGTGGCCAGGAGCTGCGGCGCGAAGTAATTGGCGGTGCTCGCCACCGAGATCTTGAGCTTGCCGCGCTTCAGGCCCTTGAGCTCGGCGAGCACGGCCTCGGCTTCGCTGAGCTGCTGGGCGATGGTGCGGCTGTAGTGGTAGAGCTCGTGGCCGGCCTCGGTCAGGTAGATTTTCTTGCCGAGCTGCTCGAATAGCGACGCGCCGACGTTCTCCTCCAACTGCTTGATTTGCATGGAGACTGCCGGCTGGGTCAGGTGCAGTTCCTGGGCCGCGCGCGAGAAGCTCAGGTGGCGCGCGACCGCCTCGAACACGGAAAGTTGGCGAAAGGTCAAATGCAGCATGGGCTTACCCGCACGTCCATTGTATAAGCTTTATCTTATCCTAATCATCAAAAACTTTCACTATCACTTATGTTCTGGAGTGACTATAGTTCGGCTTCACGTTGCTTTAACCCTATTGCGACGTCAGAATTTTTTGTCGACTAACTGGAGGTTGTCATGGCCGTTAAAACCTATAACGCCGGTGTGAAAGAGTACCGGCAGACTTACTGGATGCCCGAATACACACCGCTGGATACCGATATCCTGGCCGTGTTCAAGATCACCCCGCAGCCTGGCGTGGACCGCGAAGAAGCCGCCGCCGCCGTGGCCGCCGAATCCTCCACCGGCACCTGGACCACCGTGTGGACCGACCTGCTGACCGACCTGGACTACTACAAGGGCCGCGCCTACGCCATCGAAGACGTGCCCGGCGACGACACCTGCTTCTACGCTTTCATCGCCTACCCGATCGACCTCTTCGAAGAAGGTTCGGTCGTCAACGTGTTCA
>CAYUJV010000153.1:1525-5655 GCA_964445085.1 uncultured Burkholderiales bacterium | reverse complement strand
AACTCCCGACCTTCGCATTGCGAACGCGACGCTCTCCCAGCTGAGCTACCGCCCCACGAAGCTGCGTATTCTATTGGGAAAGGCGCAAGGCGTAAATGGCGCCCTGGAGCCTCCGGCAGTGGCGCTGCGTCACGGGCGACGGTATGATAAGCGCATCATAAGAAACGCTTCATCATTAACCACACTGTTTTGACATTAGGAGACAACCATGAGCACTAGCAAGACTTTCCTCGTTACCTGGCTTTCCCGCGCGCTGATTCTGGGCGCCGCCGTGTTCGCCTTCACCGGCACGGCTCAGGCCGATTCGGGCGCCAAGGCCGGCTTCGTGATCCAGGTCAGCGACGACGATCCGGCCAAATGGAACCTGGCCCTCAACAACGCCAAGAACGTGCAGGGCGAACTGGGCAAGGACAACACCGACATCGAGATCGTCGCCTACGGCCCGGGCATCAAGATGCTGAAGGACGACTCGGTCGTGGCCAACCGCCTGGAAGAAGCCAAGGCGGCCGGCATCCACCTCTACGCCTGCGGCAACACCATGAAGGGCATGAAGCTGACCAAGGAAGACCTCAACCCGGCGGTGGAAGTCGTGAAGGCCGGCGTGATCGAGATCGCCGACAAGCAGCGCAAGGGCTACGCTTACGTCCGTCCGTAAGCCGTTTCGCCGCGCGCGCCAAGCCGGGCCCCGCCCGGCTTTTTTTATGGCCGGCTACTTCCTGCGCTGCGCCCAGCGCAGCAGCCACACCCCCGCCACGATCATGGGCAGGCTCAGCCATTGGCCCATGCTCAGGCCCAGCGCCAGCGGCCCGAGGAAGCTGTCCGGCTCGCGCGTGAACTCCACCAAGAAGCGGAACGTCCCGTAACCGATCAGGAACACCGCGGACACCGCGCCGGTCGGGCGCGGCTTGCGCGCAAACAGCCACAGGATCAGGAACAGGGCAACGCCCTCCAGCGCGAACTCGTAGAGCTGGGAAGGATGGCGCGGGACTTGATCGACCTGGGGGAACACCATCGCCCACGGCACGTCGGTGGGGCGGCCCCACAGCTCGCCGTTGATGAAGTTGCCGATGCGTCCGGCACCCAGCCCGAGCGGAACCAGCGGCGCGATGAAATCCGTGACCGACAGCCAGGACAGCCGCCGCCGGTGGGCAAAGATCATCATGGCGAGGGTCACGCCGAGGAAGCCGCCATGGAAGCTCATGCCACCCTCCCACACGCGGAAGATGGCCAGCGGGTCGGCCAGGTAGTCGCCCGGCTTGTAGAACAGCACATAGCCGAGACGCCCGCCGAGGACCACGCCGAGCACGCCGTAAAACAGCACGTCGTCCAGCATCTTCGGCGTCCAGCCGGTCCATGGCTGGTGGGCGATGCGCCAGCGGCCGAGCACCAGCACCAGAACGAAGGCGAGCAGATACATCAGACCGTACCAGCGGATGGCGAGGGGACCGAGGTGCAACGCCACGGGGTCGAACTGGGGATGGACGAACATGGGAGGGGCTCGTTGTAGTTGGTGGTAAGGACGGCGCCGCGGCGCCGTTTGTTCCCTGCCCGCGCGCAGGCGCAAGGGAAAAACCCTGACGACAGCGCGCCCGCCGCGCCGGTCGTGGCTGACAGCAAACCGTCATGGGCGTTAGAATTTGCGATTATACGCAAACTTTCCAATCGCCCCGGCGCCCGTCGGGCCTGAACCTCCGCGGGCGTTTCTTCAGCCAGGAACCGACCATGCCCAAATATCGTTCCCACACCACCACCCACGGCCGCAACATGGCCGGCGCCCGCGCCCTGTGGCGCGCCACCGGCATGAAGGAGACCGACTGGGACAAGCCCATCATCGCGGTGGCCAATTCCTTCACCCAGTTCGTGCCGGGCCACGTGCACCTGAAGGACCTGGGCCAGCTGGTCGCGGCCGAGATCGAGAAGGCCGGCGGCGTGGCCAAGGAATTCAACACCATCGCCGTGGACGACGGCATCGCCATGGGCCACGGCGGCATGCTCTACTCGCTGCCCTCGCGCGAGCTGATCGCCGACAGCGTGGAATACATGGTCAACTGCGCCGACGCCCTGGTGTGCATCTCGAACTGCGACAAGATCACCCCGGGCATGCTGATGGCCGCGATGCGCCTCAACATCCCCACGGTGTTCGTCTCCGGCGGCCCGATGGAAGCGGGCAAGGCGGTGCTGCACGGCAAGGCAGTGAAGCTGGATCTGGTGGATGCCATGGTGTCCGCCGCGGATCCCAAGGAAAGCGACGAGGATGTGGCCATCGCCGAGCGTTCCGCCTGCCCCACCTGCGGCTCCTGCTCCGGCATGTTCACCGCCAACTCCATGAACAGCCTGACGGAAGCCTTGGGCCTGTCGCTGCCGGGCAACGGCTCCACCCTCGCCACCCACGCCGATCGCAAGCGCCTGTTCATCGAAGCCGGCCGCCTGATCGTGGCCCTGGCGCGATCCTGGTACGAGCGCGACGACGCCACCGTGCTGCCGCGCTCCATCGCCACCTTCGAGGCCTTCGAGAACGCCATCGCGCTGGACATCGCCATGGGCGGCTCCACCAACACCGTGCTGCATCTGCTGGCGGCGGCCCACGAGGGCGGCGTGCCTTTCACGATGAAGGACATCGACCGCATGTCGCGCAAGGTGCCCAACCTGTGCAAGGTGGCGCCCTCCACCCAGCTCTACCACATGGAAGACGTGCACCGCGCCGGCGGCGTGATGGGCATCCTCGGCGAGCTGGACCGCGCCGGGCTGCTGCACCGCGACGTGCACACGGTGCACAGCGCGACCCTGGCCGATGCGCTGGCGCACTGGGACATCATGCGCAGCAAGGACGAGAAGGTGCTGGAATTTTTCCGCGCCGCGCCGGGCAATGTGCCGACCACGGTGGCCTTCTCCCAGAGCAAGCGCTGGGACAGCCTGGACACCGACCGCGCCGGCGGCTGCATCCGCGACAAGGCCCACGCCTACTCCCAGGACGGCGGGCTGGCGGTGCTGCACGGCAACCTCGCCCTGGACGGCTGCATCGTCAAGACCGCCGGCGTGGATGCGAGCAATCTGAAATTCTCCGGCCCGGCGCGCATTTTCGAGAGCCAGGACGACGCGGTGGAAGGCATCCTGGGCGACCAGGTCAAGCCGGGCGAGGTGGTGGTCATCCGCTACGAAGGCCCCAAGGGCGGCCCCGGCATGCAGGAGATGCTCTATCCGACCTCGTACCTCAAGTCCATGGGGCTGGGCAAGCAGTGCGCCCTGCTCACCGACGGCCGCTTCTCCGGCGGCACCTCGGGCCTCTCGATCGGCCACGTTTCGCCCGAGGCGGCCGACGGCGGTGCCATCGGCCTCGTCGAGGAGGGCGACGCCATCGAGATCGACATCCCGAACCGCCGCATCCACCTCGCCGTCAGCGACGAGGAACTCGCGCGCCGCCGCGCGGCGATGGAGGCGAAGGGCGAGCGTGCCTGGCGGCCGGCCGACCGGCAGCGCGCCGTCTCCCCTTCGCTGCGCGCCTACGCCGCAATGGCGACCTCCGCCGACATGGGTGCCGTGCGCGACGTCTCCAGGCTGCCCCGGTGAAGAGCATGGGCGCGATGGAAAAGCGGCAGAAGCATGCCATTGCGGCTGAATTTCGGCCCGATGCACAAGCAGTCCTGTTCCCTGGAGATTGCCTGCAATTACTTCAGCAGATTCCCCCTGACAGTGTTCGTCTCGTTGTTACGTCGCCGCCATACAACCTGGGCAAGTCGTATGAGCGCAAGGGTGACCTCGACAAGTACCTGGCTTGGCAGGACCAGGTGATTGAAGAGTGCATCCGCATTTTGCATCCACAGGGAAGCATTTGCTGGCAGGTCGGCAACTACGTGCATAACGGCGAGGTGGTTCCGCTGGACATTGCGCTTTACCCCTCTTTTGCACGCCGTGGACTGAAGATGCGGAATCGCATCATCTGGCATTTCGAACACGGACTGCATTGTTCCAGGCGCCTTTCCGGACGCCATGAAACCATCATGTGGTTCACGAAGGGCGATGACTATCTATTCAACCTGGACCCCATCCGCGTGCCGCAAAAGTATCCCGGCAAGAAGCACTTCAAGGGACCCAAGGCAGGGCAGTTTTCCTGCAATCCGTTAGGAAAAAAT
>CAYUJV010000153.1:0-1486 GCA_964445085.1 uncultured Burkholderiales bacterium | reverse complement strand
CTGGGTGATCCCCAATGTGAAAAATAACCATGTCGAGAAAACAATCCATCCTTGCCAGTTTCCGGTGGAGCTGATTGAACGTCTGGTGCTGTCGATGACCGAGCCGGGCGACTGGGTGCTGGATCCATTTGCCGGTGTGGGATCAGCCCTGGCTGCGGCCATTAGGCAGGGTCGTCGCGCGGCTGGAGCCGAACTGAGTGATCAATATGTTGCCGTGGCGAAGGAGCGGCTGGATCAGGCATTCTCAGGGCTGTTGCCGGTTCGGGAAATGGGGCAGCCGATCTATGATCCGGCCCGGTCCGGCAAGTCTCTAACGACACAGCCTTGGGCCGGCAAGAGTCAGCCGATTGGAGGCCAGTTCGCATTGCTCGATTCTGCCGGGCTCCGGTATGGAGACAGTAAATGAGGATTGTCGAAATCTATTCGCATCTGAACGGGCTGGAGTTCTTGCTGGTTCATAGACCCAAGCTTTGGAAGCAGGTTCAGGAGGTTGTCAAAGCTGTCGACGCGACCCAATGCAAGACCAAGGTAAGCCGAGAAGCTCGGATGAAGGGGCAACTCAAGTTCAGTCCAATCGAGATGAATGACCGGTTTTCGAGTTTGCTCCGGGATAGGGATTGGAAAGAGAGCCGGGTGTCATACTGGGTCACCCGTAGCGAGAAACTGATTCGCAACACGATCCCGTTGCCACCGGAACTGCAGAAAAAGGAGATCGAGGCAGCGGGAGAAGAGCCCATTTTCAGTTACAACCAGACCGATTTCGTTAAGGATCGTGTTGCCATCGAGGTCCAGTTCGGGAAGTACGCGTTTGTTGCCTATGATCTCTTTGTCAAGCACCTGGCCTTTTATGTCCGCGATCAGATCGATGTGGGGATCGAAATACTGCCGATGAAGTCGTTGCAAGCCGAGATGTCCTCCGGCCCTGGTTACTACGAGGGTGAGCTGTACAACGTCATTCGCAACGGTCGCGGTGTGCCGGCCGTTCCCCTGGTTATGGTCGGCATCGCACCCTAACCCGTGAAAAGCTTCCACGATCTCTACACCGGCCGGCTCTGGTCCATCATGTCCTGGGACCAGCTCACGGCGTTCTGGAACCGCATCGAGCCGGAGGGCTGGTACCTCTACGCCGTCGGCGAGGAGGTGCCGGCGGCGCCGGCGACCGCGGCGCAGACGGCGGAGTTTGTGCGCCGCGTGGATGGCCTGCTGCGCGAGGACCATCGCCACGACTACTGCTCGATCGTCTACGCCGACGACATCGAGAAGCCGTCGTTCGTGAAGATCTACGACCCCAACAACCTCGGCGTCTCCTGCGGCTTTTCGACCAGCCCGCCGCTGCCGGGCTGGATCATGAGCCGCGTGCCGCCCGACGACCTCGCGCCCGCGCGCAAGGCGCCCGAGGGCCGGCGGCGCTGGTGGCGGGGCATCTTCAACCGCTGACGACGTGCCCGGCGCGGCGCTTTGATGGTATGTTCCGCATTTCATCACG
>CAYUJV010000152.1:0-5663 GCA_964445085.1 uncultured Burkholderiales bacterium | reverse complement strand
AGTACGCGGCCCAGGCCATGGCGGTGCACGGCGCACTGCGCACGGGCGCGCGCCAGCCCACCCCCGGCTTCCTCGCCGCGGTGCGCGACGTCGCCTGGTCGGTGGAGCGGCTCGACGACGTGGCGGACGCCCTGCGCGTGGAAGCCGAGCGCCTGATCGGCGACGACAGCAGCGTCCAGTACGCCTTCAGCGTGAGCGCAGGCGGCCGTGCCCTGCTCAGCGGCCGCGCGTCGATCTTCTTCTTTCCCCGGCAGGACGCGACACCATGAAACGCGCATTGGTCACCGGCGGCAGCGGCGCCATCGGCGCGGCCATCTGCCGCCGGCTCGCCCGGGACGGCCTGCACGTGATCGTGCATGCCCACAGCCATCCGGAACGGGCGCAGGCAGTGGTGGACGAAATCGCCGCCCAGGGCGGCAGCGCCGAAGCGGCGTGCTTCGATGTGGGCGATGCCGCCGCCACCCAGCAGGCGATCGAGCGGCTGATCGAGCCGGACCCGATCCAGGTGCTGGTGAACAACGCCGGCATCCACGACGACGCGCCGCTGGCGGGCATGACGCCGGAGCAGTGGCAGCGGGTGATCAACGTGTCCCTCAACGGCTTCTACCACGTGACGCAGCCGCTGCTGCTGCCGATGATCCGCACCCGCTGGGGACGCATCGTCAACGTCTCCTCCATCGCCGGCATCATGGGCAACCGCGGCCAGGCCAACTACGCCGCGGCCAAGGCAGGGCTGATCGGCGCCACCAAGGCGCTGGCGCTGGAGGTGGCCTCGCGCGGCATCCTGGTCAACGCGGTGGCGCCGGGCATCATCGCCTCGGCCATGAGCGAGGACGCGTTTCCGCCGGAGCTCATCCGCAGCCTGGTGCCCATGCAGCGCGCCGGCACGCCGGAGGAGGTGGCCAGCCTGGTGGGCTTCCTCGTGTCCGAGGAGGCATCCTATATCTCGGGGCAGGTGTTCTCCGTCAACGGTGGCATGGCCTGAGCGTGCAGTCGAAGTACGCCGCACTGATCCCCGCCTACAACGAGGCGGCCACCCTGCGCGACGTGGCCGGCCGCTGCCTGCGCCAGACGGACAGACTCATCGTCGTCGACGACGGCTCCACCGACGGCACGGCGGCCGTGCTCGCCGGGCTGCCGCTCACGCTGCTGCGCCACGGGCGCAACCAGGGCAAGGCCGCCAGCCTGTGGGACGGATTCCGCCAAGCGCTGGAATGGCCGGTGGACGGCGTCATCACCCTCGATGGCGACGGCCAGCACGCGCCGGAGGAGATCCCCCGGCTGATCGAGGCCGCCAGCCGGCATCCGCATCATCTGGTCATCGGCTCGCGCCTGTGGGACAGGACGGCGTTCCCGCCCGCGCGCTATCGCGCCAACCGCTTCGCCAATTTCTGGATCGGCTGGGCCTCCGGCCAGCCGCTGGCGGACAGCCAGTCCGGCTTTCGCATCTATCCCGCGCCGCTGTTGCGCAAGCTGCTGGCGCGCGGCCGCCATGCTGACGGCTTCGTGTTCGAGAGCGAGGTCATCATCGAGGCGGCGCGCCTCGGCCATCCGGTGCTGGCGGTGCCCGTCAGCGCCATCTACCGCGACGACGCGCGCGCCAGCCACTTCCATCCCGCCCGCGACATCGCGCGCATCGTGCTGATGGTCGCCGGCAAGCTGCTCGCGCGCGGCCTTTACCCGGCGGGCCTCCTGCGCAGCCTGCGGCGGCAGCCATGAGAAGGTCCGCCTGCTTGCTCTGGTGCCTGCTGCTGATGCCCCTCGCGGGGCAGGCGGATGAGGCGTGGCCGCGCGCCTGGACCCCGAACGTGAGCGGCCAGTGGCGCATCAGCGGCTGCCCGGCGGCGCCCGATGGGCCGCGCGCGCTGGAGGTGCGCCAGTCCGGGCAGCGCCTGAGCGGGCAAGGCCTGACCGGGGCCAGCGCCGACGCGCCGCGCCTGGACGGCCGCATCCGCGGCCACGACGTATCGTTTTCCGTGTCCGACGCGCAAGGGCTGAACTGCCTGGCCGGCGCGACCCGCTTGCGCTTCGACGGCGTGGCACAGGGGGCGCGCATCGTCGGCCTGCTGCAGTCCGCGGATGACGCGAGCCAGCGCGCCGCGGTCACCATCGCCCTGCAGCGCGAATTCATGCTGAGCTTCGACGACGGCCCCCTGCCGGGCATGACCGACCGCGTGCTGGATGCGCTGCGCGAGCTGCGCGCCGACGACCGCAGGCCGGTGCGCGCCGCCTTCTTCACCGTGGGCGATGCGCCCCGGGGCTTCTGGGAGAGCCGCGCCGATTACGCGCCCTACGAACTCTGGACGCACAAGGGCAGCGCGAAGGCCCATCCCGAACTGATCGCGCGCATCCTCGCCGAGGGGCATGTGGTCGGCAACCACACCGCCCATCATGCCTGGTTCCGCTGGCCGCGCTTCGCGCAGCAGGAGGCGGTGGCGCAGGAACTGCGCGGGTGGGAGGCGGCGACGCCGCAGGCCGCGGGGCACAGGAAACTGTTTCGTCCGCCCTATCTGATCACGACCGAAGCGGTGCTGGCGGCCGCGCGCCAGGAAGGCTATGAGGTGGTGCTGGGAGAGACGGTGGGCGATGCGGCGCCCGGCGGCAACCTGGCCGCCGTGGAATGGAACATCGCCCGGATTCTGGAAACCCGCGACGCAACGGCGCCGGCGCTGCTGATCTTCCACGACATCCGTCCGGTGACGGCGACGCACCTGCGGGAGATCGTCGAACACCTCGTGCAGCAGGGGTATCGCCTGGTCCACTTCGACCCGCAGGCGCTGGGCCGGGACACCCTCATTCGTCCACGTTGACGCGGGTGCTGGATTCCCCCAGCACCCAGGCGATGCCGAAGCCCGCGCTGACCGAGACGTTGCGCTTCACCAGCGGGCTGTCCTCGAACACCGCACCACCCAGATAGTCGGCACGCACGAAGGCGCCCACCCAGTAGCGCGGGAAGCGCTTGGACACGGTGCCCAGGAACTGCGTGCCGCTGTAGCCGGCGCGCGCCTCATAGGCCGGACGGGTCGCGGTGACGTACTGCGGCGCCACGGAATAGAAGTAGTCGTGGTACTGGCGGCTGGCGTAGAGGGGTCCGCCCGACAACCCTAGGTTCCAGCCGTTGCCGGGCCTGAGGTCCACGCCCAGGGTCGGACTGAACAGCACGCCGGCGCGATGGGGATGCACCCCGTCCATGGCCAGCACCTGACGCAGCGGCAGCTTCAGGCTCCATTCGTAGGCCGGCGCCCGCGCCAGCAGCACGTCCAGCTGCGGGCCGATTTCCACCGTCGGGTCGAGGTCCGGCATGCCCTGGCGCGCAGTGTTCTTGTCGCTTTTCACCGGCACCGAGCCATTCAGGCTGATGTCGAATTCCACCCGCTCCGACTTGTACAGCAGGCCGCGCACCTTCTGCCGGTCGATCTGGAGGATGTCGCCGCGATACACGACGTAGGGCAGCGGCAGCAGATACCCATGGCGCTGGTCGGAGCCGCGGTAGTCCTGCATGCTCACCGGGGCCGCGCCGATGCCCAGCTCCCACAGCGGCCGGTCAGCGGCATCCACGCCGGGCGCGGCGAGCAGCGTTGCCGCCCCGAGGAAACAGGAAATGGTCGAACGAATCATGGAAGAACCTGAGTCTGGCGGGTCAAAGCTGCGATGGTACACGCGGCTGCACGGCGCGTGGCGGGATTGTTCTCCGGATGGGAACAATTTTTTGCCATTATTGAGGTTTATTCCAGGCGCGGCGCCGCGCACAATGGGTCCGTGTGCGCGAAGCCGGGTGGCGCCTTGTCCCCGGTTCGCGCCAATGTCGCGGCATCGGCCGCAGGAAAGGAGATCAGCATGACCACACGCACCGTCAGCCAGCTCGTCCGCGCCATGGCCATATCCGAAGGTGCCGGCGTCACCGTGCATCGCACCATCGGCACGCCCGCGCTGCGCAACCTGGATCCGTTCCTGATGCTGGACCACTTCGGCAGCGACGATCCCGACGAGTACATCGCGGGCTTCCCCGATCATCCGCACCGCGGCTTCATCACCTTCACCTACATGCTGGACGGCCACATGCTGCACCAGGACAGCATGGGCAACCGCGGCGACCTGCGCGCTGGCGGCGCGCAGTGGATGAAGGCGGCGAGCGGCGTGATCCACTCCGAGATGCCGCAGCAGAGCAATGGCCTGATGCGTGGCTTCCAGCTGTGGATCAACCTGCCGGCGGCGGAGAAGATGAGCGACCCCGCCTACCAGGAGTTCTCGCCGGAGCACATCCCGGAAGTGCGCCAGGACGGCGCGCGGGTGAAGCTGCTGATGGGCGAATACGCCGGCCGGACCGGGCCGATCCGCGATGAAGCGACACAGGTGCAATACCTGGACGTGAGTCTGGATGCCGGCCGCAGCTTCAGCCACGCGCTGAACCCGCAACACACGGCTTTCGTCTACGTGTTCGAGGGCGATGCGCGGCTGGGCGCCACGGCGCTGCCCCAGCACAGCCTGGCGGTGCTGGGTCCGGGCGACACGGTGGAGATCGGCGCCGGCGCCGGCGGTGCGCGCTTCATTCTGGTCTCGGGCAAACCGGTGCGCGAGCCCATCGTGCAGTACGGGCCGTTCGTGATGAACACGCGCGAGGAAATCGAGCAGGCGATGCGCGACTACCGCGACAATGCGCTGGTCAGGAAGAAAGCGGCGATGACCGGGGCGTAAGCGGCCTCACAGGACGTAGCGGGCGAGGTCCTCGCTGCGCGCGAGGTCCTTCAGCCGGCCGTCCACGTAGGCGGCATCGATGACGAGGGTCGTCCCCGACTGGCGGTCCGCGGCGAAGGACACTTCTTCCAGCAGGCGTTCCATGACCGTGTGCAGACGACGCGCGCCGATGTTCTCGGTGCGCTCGTTCACCTCGAAGGCGATCTCCGCCAGGCGGCGGATGCCATCCGGCGCGAACTCCAGCGTCACGCCCTCGGTCGCGATCAGCGCCTGGTACTGCTTGGTCAGGCAGGCATCGGTGCCGGTGAGAATCTGTTCGAAATCGTCCACCGAGAGCGAGTCCAGCTCCACCCGGATCGGCAGGCGGCCCTGCAGCTCCGGAATCAGGTCCGATGGCTTGGCGAGATGGAAGGCGCCGGAACCGATGAACAGGATGTGGTCGGTCTTGATCATGCCGTACTTGGTGGAAACGGTGGTGCCCTCGATCAGCGGCAGCAGGTCGCGGACGTGTCGCGTCAGGTCGCGCTGCACGCCCTGACGCGACACGTCCGCGCCCTGCGTCTCCGCACGGCTCGCGATCTTGTCCATCTCGTCGATGAACACGATGCCGTTCTGCTCCACGCCCTGCACCGCGCGCAGCTTGATCTCCTCCTCGTTCACCATCTTCAGCGCCTCCTCTTCGGCCAGCGCCTTGAAGGCTTCGCGCACGCGCATCTTGCGCGTCTTCTTGCGCCCGCCGCCGATGTTCTGGAACATGCCCTGGATCTGCGAGGTGAGCTCCTCCATGCCGGGGGGCGCGAAGATCTCCATGTGCGGCGCGGCGGCGGCGACCTCGATCTCGATTTCCTTGTCGTCGAGCGCGCCCTCGCGCAGCATCTTGCGGAATTTCTGGCGCGTGGCGTTGTCGGTGGGCTTCAGGTCATCGAAGTTCACCGCAGCCGGAGGCGGGAGCAGGGCGTCGAGCACTC
>CAYUJV010000151.1:0-5731 GCA_964445085.1 uncultured Burkholderiales bacterium | reverse complement strand
GGGATCACCTATGTCATCCCCGTCAACTTCGTCCACGACCTGCTGCAGCAACTGGAGAGCCAGTCGGGCAAGTAGCGGCGGCTGCGCGCACTACCTGATCGAATCGAGCAGGCGCCGGGTGCGCGCGACCAACAGATCGATTTCTTCCTCGCCGATCACATAGGGCGGCATGAAATACACCGTGCTGCCGATGGGGCGCAACAGCAGTTCGTTTTCCAGCGCGGCGCGGTAGAAGCGCTGGCCGAAATCGGCCGGCGGATCCGCCACTTCGAAGGCCCAGATCATGCCCGTGTGGCGGAAGCCCTGCACCCGCGGGTGGGTGCGCAGCGGTTCCGCCGCGTGGTTCATGCGGCGGGCGGTCTCGGCGTTTTTCCGCAGGATGTCGTCCTGTTCGAAAATGTCCAGCGTCGCCAGCGCGGCGCGGCAGGCCAGGGCATTGCCGGTGTAGGAATGGGAATGCAGAAAGCCGCGGCGCACATCCGCGTCGTAGAACGCGGCGTAGACCGTATCGGTGGTCAGCACCACCGACAGCGGCAGGTAGCCGCCGGTGATGCCCTTGGACAGGCAGAGGAAGTCGGGCGCGATGCCAGCCTGCTCGCAGGCGAACAGCGTGCCGGTGCGCCCGAAGCCCACGGCGATCTCGTCCGCGATCAGATGCACCTCGAACCGGTCGCAGATCTCCCGCGCGCGTTGCAGATACGCCGGGTGATACATGCCCATGCCCGCCGCACACTGGATCAGCGGCTCGACGATGAGCGCGGCGGTGCTGGCGTGGTGCTCGGCCAGGTGGCGCTCCAGCGCGTCGGCGCAACGCAGCGCATAGGCCTCGGCCGATTCGCCCGGTTGCGCCAGGCGCCAGTCCGGGCTCGGGGTCTGGTGGGTCTGGCGGAGCAGGGGCGCGTAGGTGTCCTTGAACAGGGCGACGTCGGTCACCGAGAGCGCGCCGATGGTTTCGCCGTGGTAGCTGTTGGCCAGACTGACGAAGCCGGTCTTCTGCGTGCGCCCGCTGTTGCGCCAGTAGTGGAAGCTCATCTTGAGCGCGATCTCGGTGGCCGAGGCGCCGTCGGAGCCATAGAAGCAGTGCCCCAGTCGGCCCGGCGCGAGCGCGGCGAGGCGTTCCGACAGCCGCACCACCGGCTCGTGGGTGAATCCGGCGAGAATGACGTGCTCCAGTGTCTCCAGCTGGTCGCGCAGCGCGGCATTGATGCGCGGATTGCCGTGGCCGAACAGGTTCACCCACCAGGAGCTGATGGCGTCCAGATAGCGCCTGCCGTCGAAGTCATGGAGCCACACGCCCTGGCCGCGGGCGATGGGGACCAGCGGCAGGGTCTCGTGCTGCTTCATCTGGGTGCAGGGGTGCCAGACGGCGCCCAGGCTGCGCGCCACCCAGTCGGCGTTGGACATCGATCTTCCTTTTCGGTGGGGGACGAGCCGGATTCTACCCCAGCGGGGGCGCCGCTCCGCCCGCCATTGCATTCCCGCCCTGGGGTTTGCTAGATTTTTTACCGTCGCTTGCAGCAGGGGGCATGCATGGAAATCTTCCACAGAATCGCCGCGCAGATCGCCAGTGTCGGATTGCCCTTGTACGCGGTGACCCTCACCGCTGTGCCGCGGGCCGACACGCCGCTGCTGTTGTTCCTTCACTGGCACGGCTTCCGTCGCGTGGAAGCGGAGCAGGGACGGCGCCCGGTCCCCGGCTCCGCCCTGCAAATCAACGACCGCTGGCAGTCTCTGGAGGAGATCGACCGGGCCATGCTCGATGCCGGTTGGCAGCTTGGCGCCTGGGATCTGGAACGCGACGAGCGCCGAGCCTGCAACTGGGTCGGAGCGTCGGCACGGGAGGCCCTGGAATGCCAGCAGGCCTTCGGCACGCATCCGGAGCGGGGGGCCGCGGAGGCCCTGCTTCTGGCCGAGACCCCGGATCGGGAGGCCTTGCTGCAGGCGGGTGCCGCCAAGGGCTATGTGCGCTGGCTGTTCCGCCCTGTGCGCGGCGGCCTGTGGGCGGCGACGGCGGATGACGACACCCTGGCACCGGATGGCAGCCGCCGGCCGCCCTGCCCGATCCCACCCCAGCGCGTCGCGGGGCTGGCGCCCGGACGCAAGGCTGCCCGCACCGTGTACCGGCTCGGCCGCATCGGTCGCATCATCCTGCCCTGACGGCGCCCCCTGCCCCCTTGAAATTTCCCTGACCGGCCCCAGATAAATCGCGGCCAGCCGTTCGGCTGGCATGAGCCGCCGCCGCGCCGGGCCGTCGCGCCCGCTGCCGCCGCGCGGGGTTCAACCGAAAATCCAAGGTAATTCGCAATCGCAAAGGAGATATGGATATGCATATTCGTCCCCTCTACGACCGGGTTATCGTCAAGCGCGTGGAAGAAGAGCGCAAGACCGCTTCCGGCATCGTGATCCCTGATTCCGCCACCGAGAAACCGGACCAGGGCGAAGTCATCGCCGTCGGCCCCGGCAAGCGCGATGACAGCGGCAAGCTGCTCCCCATGGACGTGAAAGTCGGCGACAAGGTGCTGTTCGGCAAGTATGCCGGCCAGACCGTCAAGGTCGAAGGCGAAGAACTGCTCGTGATGCGCGAGGAAGACATCATGGGCGTCATCGAGGCCGACCAGGGCGCGGCCAAGAAAGCCGCCTGATCGTTCATTGAGTTCCAGGAGGAAAAAGCATGAGTGCAAAAGACGTCAAATTCCATGACAGTGCCCGCAGCCGCATCTACAAGGGTGTGAACATCCTGGCCGACGCGGTGAAAGTGACCCTCGGCCCGAAAGGTCGCAACGTGGTCATCGACCGCAGCTTCGGCGCCCCTGTCATCACCAAGGACGGCGTGACCGTGGCCAAGGAGATCGAACTCAAGGACAAGTTCGAGAACATGGGCGCGCAGATGGTGAAGGAAGTCGCTTCCAAGACCGCCGATATCGCCGGTGACGGTACCACCACGGCCACCGTGCTGGCCCAGGCCATCGTGCAGGAGGGCATGAAGTACGTCGCGGCCGGCATGAACCCCATGGACCTCAAGCGCGGCATCGACAAGGGGGTGACCGCAGTGGTCGACGAGCTGAAGAAAATCTCCAAGCCCGTCACCACCAGCAAGGAGATCGCCCAGGTGGGCGCCATCTCCGCCAATGCCGACACCTCCATCGGCCAGATCATCGCCGATGCGATGGACAAGGTGGGCAAGGAAGGCGTGATCACCGTCGAGGACGGCAAGTCCCTGGAGAACGAGCTGGAAGTGGTGGAGGGCATGCAGTTCGACCGCGGCTACCTCTCGCCTTATTTCATCAACAACCCGGACAAGCAGACCGCCGTCCTGGATGACGCCCTGATCCTGATCCACGACAAGAAGATCTCCGGAATCCGCGACCTGCTGCCGGTGCTGGAGGAAGTGGCCAAGGCCGGCAAGCCGCTCTTGATCATCGCCGAGGACGTGGAGGGCGAAGCGCTCGCCACCCTGGTGGTGAACGCCATGCGCGGCGTGCTGAAGGTGGTGGCCGTCAAGGCCCCGGGCTTCGGCGACCGGCGCAAGGCCATGCTCCAGGACATTGCCATCCTCACCGGTGGCACGGTCATCTCCGACGAGGTCGGCCTGTCGCTGGAGAAGGCCAAGCTCGCGGACCTCGGCCGCGCCAAGCGCGTCGAGGTGCACAAGGAGAACACCATCATCATCGATGGCGCGGGTGAGAAGGACAAGATCGAGGCGCGGGTGAAGCAGATCCGCACCCAGATCGAGGAAGCCACTTCCGACTACGACAAGGAGAAGCTGCAGGAGCGCGTGGCCAAGCTCGCCGGCGGCGTGGCGGTGATCAAGGTCGGCGCCGCGACCGAAGTCGAGATGAAGGAGAAGAAGGCCCGCGTCGAGGACGCGCTGCATGCCACCCGTGCCGCGGTCGAGGAAGGCATCGTGCCCGGCGGCGGCGTGGCGCTCATTCGCGCCTCCAAGGCCGTGGCGGCGCTCAAGGGCGACAACCACGACCAGGACTGCGGCATCAAGATCGTGCTGCGGGCGCTGCAGGAGCCGCTGCGCCAGATCGTGGCCAACTGCGGCGAGGAGCCGTCGGTGGTGGTCAACAAGGTGCTGGAAGGCAGCGGCAACTTCGGTTACAACGCCGCCACCAGCGAGTACGGCGACATGGTCGAGATGGGCGTGCTGGACCCGACCAAGGTCACCCGCTCCGCCCTGCAGAACGCGGCTTCGGTCGCCGGCCTGATCCTGACCACGGACGCCAGCATCGCCGAGGCGCCCAAGGAAGAGAAGGCTGCGGCGCCGGCCATGCCGGAAATGGAGTATTGATCCCGCCAACGCCCTTTCCCGGCCGGGGAAGGGCGTTTTCCCTGTCGTGCCTCCGGCGGCTCGCCGGGGCCGACGCTTGAAATTTCCCCTTTCGATGCCTATCATTAGCACTCCTCGCGATCGAGTGCTAACAGCGCGAACGCACCATTCATGTGCCGGCCCGGTTCGGATTCCGATCCCGGGTCTGTGCTTGGCCACGGCCGCATGGTCTGGTATCTGAAGAAACCAAATGAGTTTGAGCGTACATTGATTTCAGTTTAAGGAGAATCGAGAATGAAAATTCGTCCCCTGCATGACCGCGTGATCGTCAAGCGCGTGGAAGAAGAGCGCAAGACCGCTTCCGGCATCGTGATCCCCGATTCCGCCACCGAGAAACCGGACCAGGGCGAAGTCATCGCCGTCGGCCCCGGCAAGCGCGATGACAGCGGCAAGCTGCTCCCCATGGACGTGAAAGTCGGCGACAAGGTGCTGTTCGGCAAGTATGCCGGCCAGACCGTCAAGGTCGAAGGCGAAGAACTGCTCGTGATGCGCGAAGAAGACATCATGGGCGTGGTGGAAAAGTAAATTCAATTTTCTTGCCACGGAGGATGCGGAGTTCTTGGAATTGCTTTTCCTCCGTGACCTCCGCGTACTCCGTGGTGAACAGACTTCTAGGAGAAACATAAATGGCTGCTAAAGACGTGAAATTCGGTGATTCCGCCCGCCACAAGATGGTCGCCGGCGTGAACATTCTGGCGGACGCCGTGAAGGTGACCCTCGGCCCCAAAGGCCGCAATGTGGTGCTCGACCGCTCCTTCGGCGCGCCCACCATCACCAAGGACGGCGTGTCCGTCGCCAAGGAAATCGAACTGAAGGACAAGTTCGAGAACATGGGCGCGCAGATGGTGAAGGAAGTCGCCTCCAAGACCTCCGACGTGGCCGGTGACGGCACCACCACCGCCACCGTGCTGGCCCAGGCCATCGTCAACGAAGGCATGAAATACGTGGCCGCCGGCATGAACCCGATGGATCTCAAGCGCGGCATCGACAAGGCCGTCGCCGCCATCACCGAAGAACTGAAAGCCATTTCCAAGCCCTGCACCACCAGCAAGGAAATCGCCCAGGTCGGCTCCATTTCCGCCAACTCCGACGCGCCCATCGGCCAGATCATCGCCGACGCGATGGACAAGGTCGGCAAGGAAGGCGTGATCACCGTGGAAGACGGCTCGGGCCTGGAAAACGAACTCGACGTGGTCGAGGGCATGCAGTTCGATCGCGGCTACCTCTCGCCCTACTTCATCAACAACCCCGACAAGCAGATGGCGGTGCTCGAAGACCCCTTCGTGCTGCTGTTCGACAAGAAAATCTCCAACATCCGTGACCTGCTGCCCGTGCTGGAACAGGTCGCCAAGGCCGGCACGCCGCTGATGATCGTCGCCGAAGACGTCGACGGCGAAG
>CAYUJV010000150.1:0-5733 GCA_964445085.1 uncultured Burkholderiales bacterium | reverse complement strand
ATGTCGGGCCAGGCCGGCGCGCCCGCATCCGGCGCGTCCGTACCCGCCGCGCGCGGGATCAGGTGCGGGTTGTGGCAATAGCCGCAGGCCCACGGGCAACCCTGGCAGAACACCACCGCCGCCAGCGCACCCGGATAGTCCGTGGTGGACAGCGGCACGAAGCCGCCCACCTGCAGCGCGCCCGGCTCAGTCCTGGCGCAGGCGGGCGACGCTTTCATGGAAGAAGCGGCGCTCGTGATGCTCGCCCTTCTTGCCGATGTTGAAGGACGCCACCGGACGGTGGTAGCCCATCACCCGGGTCCACACTTCGCACGGCTGACGTTCCTCCGGCGAAAGTTCCACCTCGCGCTCGGGACTTGCACACTCGGTCATGACACCTCCTCCTTCCAGGTCAGGCGCTCAGCCGCCGCCGCTTCTCGGCCAGGCGTTCGCTGTCGCATTTCGGGCAGTATTCGTGCTCGCCTTCCAGATAGCCGTGCACCGGGCAGATCGAGAAGGTGGGCGTGACGGTGATGTAGGGCAGACGGAAGCGGGTGAGCGCCCGGCGCACCAGCGTCTTGCACGCCTGCGCGCTGGAGATGCGCTCGCCCATGTACAGGTGCAGCACGGTGCCGCCGGTGTACTTGCGCTGCAGATCTTCCTGGCGCTCGAGGGCCTCGAACGGGTCATCGGTGAAGCCCACCGGCAGCTGCGACGAGTTGGTGTAGTAGGGCTCCTGCTCCGTCCCCGCCTGGAGGATGCCGGGATGGCGCTTGCGGTCCTCCTTCGCGAAGCGGTAGGTGGTGCCCTCCGCCGGCGTCGCTTCCAGGTTGTACATGTGCCCCGTTTCTTCCTGGAAGGCCGTGATGCGCGCGCGCACGTGGTCGAGGAAGCGCAGCGCAAAACCATGGCCCCATTCCGTGGTGATGTCGTGGGCGTCGGCGGTGAAGTTGCGGATCATCTCGTTGATGCCGTTCACGCCGATGGTGGAGAAGTGATTGCGCAGCGTCCCCAGGTAGCGTTTGGTGTAGGGAAACAGGCCGTTGTCCATGTGGCGCTGGATCACCTTGCGCTTGATCTCCAGGCTGTCGCGCGCCAGTTCCAGCAGCGCATCCAGGCGCGCATACAGCGCCGCTTCATCGCCCTTGTACAGATAACCCAAGCGCGCGCAGTTGATGGTCACCACCCCCAGTGAGCCGGTCTGCTCCGCCGAGCCGAACAGCCCGTTGCCGCGCTTGAGCAGCTCGCGCAGGTCGAGCTGCAGCCGGCAGCACATGGAGCGGATCATGTTCGGCTTCAGCTCCGAATTGATGAAATTCTGAAAGTACGGCAGCCCGTACTTGGCGGTCATGGCGAACAGCAGCTCGGCGTTCTCGCTGTCCCAGGTGAAGTCGGGGGTGATGTTGTAGGTCGGGATGGGGAAGGTGAACACGCGCCCCTTGGCGTCTCCCGCCGTCATGACCTCGATATAGGCGCGGTTGATCATGTCCATCTCGGCCTGCAGCTCGCCATAGGTGAAGGGCATCTCCTCGCCGCCGATCACCGGCACCTGCGTGCGCAAGTCCTCCGGGCACACCCAGTCGAAGGTGAGATTGGTGAAGGGCGTTTGGGTGCCCCAGCGCGAGGGCACGTTCAGGTTGTAGATCAATTCCTGGATCGACTGGCGCACCTCGGCATAGCTCAGATGGTCCTTGCGGACGAAGGGCGCCATGTAGGTGTCGAAGGAGGAGAACGCCTGGGCGCCCGCCCATTCGTTCTGCAGCGTGCCGAGGAAATTCACGATCTGCCCCACCGCGCTCGACAGGTGCCGCGGCGGCCCCGCCTCCACCTTGCCCGGCACGCCGTTCAGGCCCTCGTGCAGCAGGGTGCGCAGCGACCAGCCGGCGCAATAGCCGGAGAGCATGTCCAGGTCGTGGATGTGGATGTCGCCCGCGCGATGGGCCTCGCCCACGGCCGGCGGATAGACGTGGCTCAGCCAGTAGTTGGCCACCACCTTGCCCGAGACGTTGAGGATGAGGCCGCCCAGGGAATAGCCCTGGTTGGCGTTGGCGTTGACGCGCCAGTCCTGCTGTTCCAGGTATTCGTTGATGGAGGACGCGACATCGACCAGGGTCTTGCGGTCTGCGCGCAGTTGCTTGTGCTGCTCGCGGTAGACGATGTAGGCACGGGCGGTCTTCAGGTGGTTGGCGGCGATCAGCGTGTGCTCCACCACATCCTGGATCTTCTCGATGGTCGGCGGCGTGCTGCCGAACTTGTGGATCAGCACCTTGGTCACCTGGGCGGTGAGCAGGCCGGCCTCGGCATCGTCGAACTCCCCGGTCGCCGCGCCGGCGCGGCGGATGGCGGAGCGGATCTTCCCGGCATCGAACACCGCGCGGCTGCCGTCGCGCTTGATCACCGCCGCCGGCAGCGGCTGCACCACCGGCCTAGCCTCCACCTCGCCCATTCCCTCCACCATGCCCCTCCTCCGCCCGCTTTCAAGCGTTTCCGGACCGATACTGGATATTGCGGTCTTGATATGCGCAATATACAAGCCCTTGGGGTGGTGTCAAGGCAGGGGCGGCAAAAAATTGATCTGGGTCAAGCGGGGCCGGAGGCGCACCTGGCCGCTGACGGTCGCCGAGCGGGCGCGGCGCCGGTGCGGCCCCGTCCTGCCGGGCCCGGCCAGCACCCTGCTGCACTGGCTTAGAATGAAGTGTGTCGAACATCCTGCGTTCAGTCTTCCGCCTGCTCGCGCATGCACTCCGGGGCAGCGCCTTGGCGCTGTGCCTGCTCGTGGGCGCCGGCCAAGCGCTCGCCGCATCCTTTGTGGTGGAACTGAATGCACCGCCCGAGCTGAAGCCGATGCTGGAGCGGAACCTGCAGATTTTCGCCGAGATCGCCGACCCGGCGCTGAGCGAGGCGCGCTTCCGCTACCTGGTGCGGCGCACGCCGGAGGAGATCCGCTCGCTGCTGATGACCGAGGGCTACTTCTCGCCGACCGTCACGCCGCGTCCGGAGTCCGCGGCCGCTCCCGGCGTGGCGCGCTTCGACGTGGACCCGGGGCCGCCGTCGCGCATCGGCGGCATCGACCTCGAATTCCGCGGCCCGCTCGCCGGCCCCGGCGCCGACAACGAGGAGCGCCGCCAGGCCCTGCGCCGCAGCCTGCCCCTGCGCCGCGACGAAGTGTTCCGCGACGCCGACTGGGACAAGGCCAAGCAGACCCTGGTGCAGGCGCTGCGCGCGGACGAATATCCGGCCGGGCGCATCGCCGACAGCCAGGCAGTGGTGGATCCGGAGGCCCGGCGCGTCGACCTGCGCATCGTGCTCGACAGCGGGCCGGCGTTCACCTTCGGCCCGCTGCAGATCGACGGGCTGGACCAGCTGCCGCCCTCCATCGTCACCGGCCTCAACCGCATCCGCCCGGGCAGCCGCTACAGCGAGCAGGAGCTGATCGACCTGCAGCGGCGGCTGCAGCGCACCAACTATTTCCGCAGCGTGTTCGTCACCACCGCCACCGATCCGGCCCATCCGGAGCAGGTGCCGGTGCAGGTGAGCGTGGTCGAGAACACCGCGCGCCGCATCGGCATCGGCATCGGCTACAGCACCGATACCGGCGCCGGCGTCGAATTCCGCTACGAGGACAACCTCACCTTCCGTCCCGGCTGGCGTTCGCGCAGCGCGCTCAAGCTCGACCAGCGCGAGCAGTCGGTGGCGACGGAACTGTACCTGCTCCCGATCTTCGGCGGACTGCAGCCGCGGCTCGACGCCCAGGTGAAGCAGACCGAGATCCAGAACGACCGTACCCGCGCCACCGCGCTCGGCGCGCGCCTGCTGCGCACCGGCTTCGATTCGGAATGGAGCCTGTCGCTGGAGCTGCGCAACGAGCGCAAGGACGTGGCCGGCCAGTTCGCCGGCGAGGTCACCTCGATGCCGCTCAACCTGTCCTGGACCCGGCGCGTGCTGGACGACGCGCTCTACCCGCGCAAGGGCTTCGTGGCGAATCTCCAGGCCGGCGGCGCCCTGGACGAGACCATCTCCGACCAGCGCTTCACCCGCCTCTACGGCAAGGCCAATGCCTACTGGCCCCTGGGTGCGCGCGGCACGCTGGTCCTGCGCGGCGAGCTCGGCGCGGTGAACGCCAGCTCGCGCCTGAACATTCCGGACGACTACCTGTTCCGCGCCGGCGGCAGCCAGTCGGTGCGCGGCTACGCCTATGGCCGCCTCGGCGTGGAGCAGAACGGGGCCATCGTGCCCGGGCGCTACATCGCCGTCGCCAGCATCGAGGCCAGCCACCCGGTGACCGAGCAATGGGGTGTGGCGGTGTTCTACGATGCCGGCAACGTGGTGGACCGGTGGCAGGACTTTTCCGCGGTGAAGGGCTACGGCGTGGGCCTGCGCTGGCGGAGCCCGCTCGGGCCGCTGAACCTGGACCTCGCCTATGGCGAGGCGGTGCGCGAGCTGCGCCTGCACTTCTCGGTGGGGATCGCGTTTTGAGACGGCGCCTGCTCATCCCGCTGCTGGTGCTGCTCGCCCTTGGCGCGGCCGGCGCGTGGCTGGCGGGGCGCGAGGCCAGCCTGCACTGGGCGCTGGCGCGGCTGACCCAGGCCAGCCAGGGGCGGCTGCAGTTCGAGGGCGTGCGCGGCTCCCTGCTCGGCAGCATCGCCATCGAGCGCATTCGCTTCGCCAGTTCCAACCTGGACCTGGATGCGAGCGGCGGCAGCGTGGCGTTTGCCCTGTGGCCGCTGCTGCGCGGTGATCTGGTGATCGACCGGCTCGCCGCCGCTGCCGTGCGCGTGCGCCATGTCCCGAGCGCGCAGCCGCTGCAGGCGCCGCAGGACCTGACGCTGCCGCTCGCGCTGCAGATTCGCGCGCTCGAGATCGGACGGCTGGAGTTCCGATCCGGCGCGAATCAGGTCAATCTCAGCCGGCTGCGGGCCCGCTTCGACAGCGACGGTCGTCATCACCGCCTGCTCCTGCAGCAGGCGGAATCGGCCTGGGGCGCCGGCTCCGCCACACTGGATCTGGACGGCCGCAGCCCCTTCCCCCTCCAGGGCAGCGCGCGCTTCCAGGCGCAGGCGCCGCGCCTGCCCGATCTCAGCCTCACCCTCGCCGGCACGCTGCTGCAGCTCACGGGACGGATCGAGGCCGCGGCGCCGTGGCTGTCCACCCGCGCGGACGCCGAGCTGCGGCCATTCGAGCCGAGTCCGCTGCCGCGGCTGGAGGTGGAGCTCACACGCTTCGATGGCCGCGCCTTCGACGCCGCTTGGCCCGCGATGCTGCTGAGTGGCCGCCTGCACGTCCACAGCGCGGGCGACGCCCGGCTGACCGGCGAGCTCGCCCTCGCCAATGCCCTGCCCGGTCCGCTGTCGGCGCAGCGCGTCCCGCTGCGCACCGCCCGCGCCGACCTCGCCGGCGATCTCTCGCAGCTGCGGCTCGACCGGCTCGACATTCAGCTCGATCGCGGCGCGCCGCTCACGGGGGACGCCAGCCTTCGTCCGGAAGGCGTCGAAGCCCGGCTCGCCACCGGCGGCCTCGACCTGAGCGCCTCCCACGCCAGCCTCACGCCGACGCAGCTCAGGGGGAGCCTGAGCCTGCATGCGGACCGCAGCGCGCAACGACTCGACGCCCGCCTCGCCGACCGGCGCTTCGGCTACGAAGCCGAACTCGATCGCCGCGGTGACGTGCTGGACGTGCGACGGGCGCTGCTGCGCGCCGGCGCCGGCAGCCTCACCGCCACGGGGCGGCTGGCGCTGGCGCGCGACTTCGCCTTCA
>CAYUJV010000149.1:5122-5828 GCA_964445085.1 uncultured Burkholderiales bacterium | reverse complement strand
TGCCCGTATGCTCCCTTAGCAGGGGAGTGCCTTCGACCTCTCGGCCACGTCTCCAAAAAAGGGCGCTAGGATACCCGAGGTATCCCGACACGGTCAAACTACGACGGGGCCTTTTCCAGCTCGAAGGCCTGGTGCAGCGCGCGCACGGCCAGTTCCATGTATTTGTCTTCCACCACCACGGAGATCTTGATCTCGGAGGTGGAGATCATCTGGATGTTGATGTTCTCGTTGGCCAGGGTCTTGAACATCTTGCCGGCGATGCCGGCGTGGTTGCGCATGCCGACGCCGACCAGGGACACCTTGGCGATCTTGTCGTCGCCGATGAGTTCGCGCGCGCCGATGGCGGTCTTCACCATCTGCAGCACGTCCATCGCCTTCTTGTATTCGTGGCGGTGCACGGTGAAGGAGAAGTCGGTGGTGCCGTCGTGGCCGACGTTCTGCACGATCATGTCCACGTCAATGTTGGCGTCGGCGATGGGGCCGAGGATGTGGGCGGCGATGCCGGGCTTGTCGGGCACGCCGAGCACGGTGAGCTTGGCTTCGTCGCGGTTGAAGGCGATACCGGAGATGATGGGCTGTTCCATGGCTTCTTCCTCGAAGGTGATCAGGGTGCCTTCGCCTTCTTCTTCGAAGCTGGAAAGCACGCGCAGTTTGACTTTGTATTTGCCGGCGAACTCGACCGAGCGGATCTGCAGCACCTTGGAGC
>CAYUJV010000149.1:0-5045 GCA_964445085.1 uncultured Burkholderiales bacterium | reverse complement strand
GCCGTCCACGTCGGTGTAGATCTGGCACTCGTCGGCCTTGAGCGCGGCCGCCAGGGCCACGCCGGTGGTGTCGGAGCCGCCGCGGCCGAGGGTGGTGATGTTGCCGTGCTCGTCCACGCCCTGGAAGCCGGCGACGACGACCACATGGCCGCTGTTCAGATCGGCACGCATTCTCTCTTCGTCGATGCTGAGGATGCGCGCCTTGGTGAAGGCATTGTCGGTGAGGATGCGCTGGGCGCCGGTGTAGCTCTTGGCCTTGAGGCCCATTTCCATCAGCGCCATGGACAGCAGGGCGATGGTGACCTGTTCGCCGGTGGACACCAGCACATCCAGTTCGCGCGGGTTGGGCTGGCTCTGGATTTCCTTGGCCAGCGCGATCAGGCGGTTGGTTTCGCCGCTCATGGCGGAAACCACGACGACGACCTGGTGACCCTGGGCCCGAAAACGGGCGACGCGCTGCGCGACGTTCTTGATGCGCTCGATGCTGCCGACCGAGGTGCCGCCGTATTTTTGTACGATGAGTGCCATTGGCAATCCCGAAAAAATTAGAAATTTTACCGGAAACCGCTAGGGAAACAAATGCGCCGGGGGCATGTCAAAAAATCGGACAGAATGTTCTCGAATATGACGTTCCCCTAAAGCTTGCTTTTCGAAAAGTGGGCGCATTTCCGGGAGCGGACGAGCCGGAGAAGGGCATTTCATTGGCCGGGGCGCCCGATAATTGGTAGAATCGGTGTCCAAAAGAGACCTGGCATTAATGTTGCAAGATGCTAGAAAAAAATAACTAAATGGCTCTGTACTTAAAAACTTAAGGCGCATGATATGAAACTCTTAGACAAAGTCATCAACCCCCGCGAGATCCGGCGCAAGCTGGGTCTGAATCAGCAGGATTTCTGGACCAAGATCGGCGTGACCCAGAGCGGCGGCTCCCGCTACGAGAGCGGCCGCAAGATGCCGAAGCCGGTCAAGGAACTGCTCCGTCTGGTGCATGTGGAGCAGATCGACCTGAGCCGGATCAAGAAAGAGGACGTGGAAATTCTGGATTACCTGAAGGAATCCCACCCCGACCTCTACAAGAGCCTGCGCAAGGCTGCCAAGGCGGGCAAGAAGGACGAGCCGGCTTCCTGAGCCGCCCCGCCTAAAGGCTCACTTTCACCTCCAAGCCCAGCCGCCGGATCTCGGCGGCGAAGCGCTCCAGCCATTCCAGCGGTAGGGCCGACAGCCGGGCCGCTTCCGGCTGCATCGACGGGCGCGCCAGGCCGTACAGCAATACACCCTTGGGGGGCGTTTCGAACAGCAGCGCTTGTTGCAGCAGGGCGAGATAGGCCGCACGCTCCTCGGGGCTGGGCGGCTGTCCGTCCAGTGCGAATACGCAGGTCTGGACCCAGGTCGGGCAGAGCGCGGCCGCCAGTCCCAGGTTCTTCAGGTGCTTTTCCGGCGACTGCGCGCTGCCGTTGATGCGACGTACGCCTTCGCGCGTGGCCGAGTCCAGCTTGAACCAGACTTCGCCGCCCAGCTGCGCCATGTGCGCGAGCCCGCGCTGCACGTTCTGGCGTCCGATCAGGCTGCCGTTGGTGATGAGCACCAGCTTGATCTTCCCCAGCACGCCGAATTCCCGCATCACCCGGCCGATCAGCTCGATCACCTGCTCGAATTCCGTGGCGCTGGTGGGCTCGCCGTTGCCGGAGAGGGCGATGTCGTTCAGCCGCCGTGCGTCCTCCGGCACGTAGTCCTGCATGAAGCTGCCGTGGACGATGTCGTGGAGCAGGGCGCGCAGCTCCGCCTCCAGCTTGGCGAGATCGATCTTCGGTGCGGCGCCGCGGGTGAGGTTCGGTACCTGGCAGTAGATGCAGCGCCAGTTGCAGGCATTGTTGGGGTTGAGGTTGACGCCGACGGAGACGCCACCCGCGCGGCGGGACACCACCGGATAGACGTAGGTCATCCCGGCGATGTCGCGGCGGTGGTCGGTGGTCTTGAGCGGCGTGGTCAAACGGGTCATGAGGGCTTCATTCTAGCGGTTTGCGCCAGCTGGACCAAAGGCTGGGCCAAAGCCCGGGCCGAAGCCGGCGGGGGCCGATGGTATAATCGCGCCCTGCTTTTACGGACCCCGCCATGCAGATCACCCGCCGAATCGAGTTCGACGCCGGCCACCGGATTCCCCACCACAAGAGCCAGTGCCGGCATCTGCACGGGCACCGCTACGCCCTGGAGATCACCCTGTCGGGCGACATCATCGACACCGAAGGCCTGTCCGAGCAGGGCATGGTGATGGACTTCGCCGACGTGAAGAACATCGCCCTGGAGAAGATCGCCAAGGTCTGGGACCATGCCTTCCTCGTCTATCGGGGCGATACCGAGGTGCTGGGCTTCCTGAACAGCCTGCCGGACCACAAGACGGTGGTGATGAACAGCGTGCCCACGGCGGAGAATCTGGCGGCGGAAGCCTTCCGCGTGCTGGACGCGGCCTACGTGGATGTCTACGGCAACCATCTGCGGCTGGAGCGGGTGCGCATTTACGAAACCCCCAACAACTGGGCCGACGCGGTGCGCGGCCAGATCTGAAGAAGGACCTGAACCATGAACCTGGACAAAGTCACCTCCGGCCGCGATGTGCCGAACGACTTCAACGTCATCATCGAAATCCCCCAGCACGGCGAGCCGATCAAGTACGAGGTGGACAAGGAAACCGGCGCGATGTTCGTGGACCGCTTCATGTCCACCGCCATGCACTATCCGTGCAACTACGGCTACATCCCGCACACCCTGTCGGAAGACGGCGACCCGGTGGACGTGCTGGTGGTGACCCCGGTGCCGCTGATCACCGGCGTGGTGGTGCGCTGCCGCCCGGTGGGCATGCTCAAGATGACGGACGAAGCGGGGGTGGATGCCAAGCTGATCGCCGTGCCCGTGGACAAGCTGTGCGGCCTGTATCAGGCCATCAAGAAGCCCGAGGATTTCTCGCCCTTGCTGCTGAACCAGATCGCCCACTTCTTCGAGCACTACAAGGACCTGGAGCCCAACAAGTGGGTGAAGGTGGAAGGCTGGGTCGGCGCGGACGAGGCGAGGGCCGAGATTCTGGCGGGCGTGCGGCGTTACCAGGAGGCGTCGCCGAAGCCTAATTTTTGATCGGCGATAGAAGGGCGCTCACCACAGAGACACAGAGGCACAGAGAAAAACAAAGTCTGTTTCAAGCTAAAGGCCGCCAGGACGCAAAGAGTCCATTGTTTCTCTTTGCGCCTTGGCGGCCGTTGCGTTTCAGGCTTTAAGGTTTTCTCTGTGCCTCTGTGTCTCTGTGGTAGAGGTTATTGCCCGAAAAACTCCTTGACCTTGTCCATCCAGCCCTTGGCGCGCGGATTGTTCTCCTCGCCGCGGCTGATGGCTTCCAGTTCGCGCAGCAATTCCTTCTGCCGCGCATTCAGGTTCACCGGGGTTTCCACCACCACATGGCAGTAGAGGTCGCCGTGCTCGTGGCTGCGCACGCCCTTGATGCCCTTGCCGCGCAGGCGGAACACGCGGCCCGACTGCGTTTCTTCCGGGATCTTGATCTTGGCGTGGCCGTCCAGCGTCGGGATTTCGATCTCGCCGCCCAGCGCCGCGGTGGTGAAGCTCACCGGCATCTCGCAGTGCAGGTCGTCGCGGTCGCGCTTGAACACCGGATGTTCCTTCAGCTGCACCACGACATACAGATCGCCGGCGGGGCCGCCGTTGATGCCGGCCTCGCCCTCGCCGGCGAGGCGGATGCGGTCGCCTTCGTCCACGCCGGCGGGAATCTTCACCGATAGCGTCTTGTGCTTCTTGATGCGGCCGGCGCCGTGGCATTCCCGGCACGGCTCGGCGATGGTCTTGCCGCTGCCATGGCAGGTGGGGCAGGTCTGCTGGATGGAGAAGAAGCCCTGTTGCATGCGCACCTGGCCATGGCCGCCGCACATGGAGCAGGTCACCGGCTGGGTGCCCGGCTTGGCGCCGGTGCCGCCGCAGGTCTCGCAGGCCTCCATGGTGGGGATGCGGATCTTGGTCTCGGTGCCGCGCGCCGCTTCCTCCAGGGTGATTTCCAGGTTGTAGCGCAGGTCGGCGCCGCGGTAGACGTTGCTGCGGCGGCCGCCGCCCCCGCCGAAGATGTCGCCGAAAATGTCGGAGAAGGCATCGGCGAAGCCACCGAAGCCATGCTGGAATCCGCCGCCGCCCCCCATGCTCGGGTCCACGCCGGCATGCCCGTACTGGTCATAGGCCGCGCGCTTGTTGGCGTCGGTGAGAATCTCGTAGGCTTCCTTCGCTTCCTTGAACTTCTCCTCCGCTTCCTTGCTGTCCGGATTGCGGTCCGGATGGTACTTCATGGCGAGCTTGCGGTAGGCCTTCTTCAGCTCGTCTTCGGAGGCGTCGCGGTTGACGCCCAGCACTTCGTAATAGTCGCGTTTCATTCTTCAGCCTGTAGCTTGTAGGGGGCGGCCTGTAGCTTCGTGTAGTGGTTTTCAATATGCGCATGGGCGGTCAAGCCGCCCATGCACAACTCGCTACCAGCTACTGGCTACAAGCTACCAGCTCACTTGTCCTTCACTTCTTCGAACTCGGCGTCGACCACGTCCTCGTCGGCCTTCGCGCTGCCGGAAGCCTGCTGACCGGCCTGCTGGCCGCCGGCCGCACCACCCTGCTGGGCGTACATCTGTTCCGCCAGCTTGTGCGAGGCCTGCGCCAGGGCGTTCATCTTGGCTTCGATCTCGGCCTTGTCGTTGCCCTTGATGGCTTCCTCGGCGTCCTTGATCGCGGCTTCGATCTTGGCCTTGTCGTCGGCCGCGACCTTGTCGCCCTGCTCGGTCAGGGTCTTCTTCACCGAGTGGATCAGCTGGTCGCACTGGTTGCGGGCATCGACCAGTTCGCGCTGCTTGTGGTCTTCCGCGGCATGGGCCTCGGCGTCCTTCACCATGCGCTGGATCTCTTCCTCGCTCAAGCCGGAATTCGCCTTGATGGTGATCTTGTTCTCCTTGCCGGTGGCCTTGTCCTTGGCCGAGACGTGGAGAATGCCGTTGGCGTCGATGTCGAAGGTCACC
>CAYUJV010000148.1:0-5937 GCA_964445085.1 uncultured Burkholderiales bacterium | reverse complement strand
ACGGTCTGAACTATGGCAAATACTACGGAGGCATCTGATGGCAAGCACTGATCCCAACCTCGGACTCACCTACGGCTGGACGCTAGGCGAATCCGGCTGGAACACCGGCATGGACGCCAATCTCAAGCGCATCGGCGCAGTGGTCGGCCTGTCCGTCAAAGACCGCGACCTGACCGCACCGCCGGCCAGCCCCGCCGACGGCGACCGCTACATCATCCCGTCAGGCGCGACCGGCGACTGGACCGGCAAGACCGACCAGATCGCCGTCCGCGTGGCGAGCGCCTGGGAGTACTACACCCCCAAGGTCGGCTGGCTCTGCTTCATCGAGGACGAGGCCGTGCTCTCGGCCTACAAGACGACCGGCTGGAGCGCCGGCGTCACGATCTGATCCGCTTTGTCCGCATTCCATGCGACGTTCCTTGTCGCATGGAATGTGATCATTCGTCGCATTTAATTTGTGCACGCCTAACGTCGCGGAACACGAATACCGCGCCCGTGATGCGCCCGCCCTCGCGCATGGGGTGGGCGGAGTACTCGGCCGGAAAGGAGTTGCCGTCCTTGCGCCACAGCAGTTCCACCAGGCCGTGGCTGGGGCGGCCCTTGCGGAAGGCGTCGTAGAGGGAGCAGGCATCGGCAGGGTAGGGGCTGCCGTCGGCGTGGGTATGATGGAGCAGCGAATGGGTGTCGCGTCCGAGCAGTTCGTCGCGGCCATAGCCGAGCATGGCCAGGGCGGCTTCGTTCACGAAGATGCAGCGGCCTTGCGTGTCCAGCCCATAGATGCCTTCGCCCGCGGATTCCAGCAGCAGGCGGAAGCGGCCTTCCGCTTCACGCCGTTCGTCGATCTCGCGCAGCAGGTTGGCATTGGCGTCGCGCAGCAAGCCGGTCTGCTTCTCGATCTGGGCGGTGCGCTGGGAAACCAGGTCCTCCAGGTGGCGGCGGTGGTATTCCAGCTCCGCCTCGCGCCGCTTGTCCTCGGTGATGTCGATGAGCACGCCCTGCAGGCAGAGGGGCGCCCCGCTCGTGTCCGTGACCACCTTGGCCTCGTCGAGGAACCAGCGTGCGTCGCCGTCGCGGGTGAGCAGGCGGTACTCGCAGCGCAGCGGCTCGGCCGATTCGTAGCTGCGGGCGAAGGCCTCCAGCACCCGCGCCCTGTCGTCGGGATGGATGCGGTTGAGCACGCCGTCCGGGCTCGCGCACCATTCCTCCGGCGTGAAGCCGAGGCGGGCGATCTGCGGGCTGACGTAGAGCAGCTTGCCCGGCACGTCCAGCGCCGCGGTGTAGGCGATGGCGGGGATCTGCTCGATCAGGCTGCGGTACTTGGCCTCGGCCTCGCGCTTGTCGGTCAGGGCGCGCGCCTCGCGCAGCACGCGGTGGATGACCATGGGCAGCAGCTTGAGGTAGTCGCCCTCGGTGTCCTTGATCAGGTAGTCGCGCGCGCCGCGGCGCATGGCATCCACCGCGATGGCGATGTCCTGGGCGCCGGTGAGCATCACCACCGGCACCTCGACCTCCCCGGTGTCCGCGGCGAGCTCGGCAAGGAACTCCACGCCGTGCATGTCCGGCAGGTGGTAGTCGAGCAGGATCAAATCCGGCGGCTCGGCGCGCACCTGCTGCAGGCCGTCGCGCGCGGTGTCGGCCTCGGCCACTTCGAATGCGTAGTCCGCCTCCGCGCGCAGCGCACGGCGGCAGGCGATGCGGTCCACCGCATCGTCCTCCACCAGCAGCACGCGCACGGAGGGCTGGTTCATTGCGGCAGCTCGCTCAGGGTCCAGTAGGCGTCGATCTTGCGCACCGCTTCCACGAACTGCTGGTAGTCCACCGGCTTGCGGATGTAGCCCGCGACGCCGAGGTCGAAGCTGGCGACCTTGTCCTGCTGCTCGTCGGAGGTTGTCAGCACCACGACCGGAATGCGCTTGAGCAGGGGATCGTTCTTGGCCGCCTGCAGGAATTCGATGCCGCCCATCACCGGCATGTTGAGATCGAGCAGGATCAGGCAGGGCATCACCTGGTCCGGCTGGCGCAGGAAGGCCAGGGCCTCTTCTCCATTCTCGACCTGGGCGAGCGGATTGGAGACATGCAGCTCCTTCAGCGCGCGGCGCACCGTCATGGCGTCCACTTCGTCATCCTCCACCAACAAGATCGCTTTGCATGTGGTCTTCATCTACTGCTCCTGCTAGGTTATGCCGCTCTTCGGCAAGGTAAAGAAAAACGTGCTGCCGGCGCCGACCTGCGACTCGATCCACACCCGGCCGCCGTACAGCTCGACGATTTTTTTCACCAGCGCCAGGCCGACGCCGGTGCTCTCCACCCGGTCGCGCGGGGCGAGGGTCTGGAACAGCTGGAAAATCCGCTTGAAATGCCGCGGCTCGATGCCCGGGCCGTTGTCGCTGACGCTGAACTCCCACTCGTCGGCGTGCTCGTCGCAGCCGACCCGGATCAGGCCCTCCGGCTTGTCCAGGTACTTGATCGCGTTGGACAGCAGGTTCTGGAACAGCTGCAGGATGCGGGTGCGCTCGGCGCGGACCACCGGCAGATCGGGTGCGACCTCGACCTTGATGTGCGCGGGCGGCGCGAGCATGGCCAGGGCTTCCTTCACGATCTCATTCACGTCCACGTCCGCCACCGTCTCGCGCACGCGGCCGACGCGCGAGTATTGCAGGATGCCGTCGATCAGGCTGTCCATGCGCCGCGCGCGCTGGATCAGCAGGCGCAGGTGTTCCTTGCCGTCGGCATCGAGCTTCTCCGACTGGTCGGCCGCGATCCAGTCCGCCAGCGAACCGATTGCGCGCAGGGGAGCCTTCAGGTCGTGGGAGACGACGTAGGCGAAGTTCTTGAGTTCCTCGTTGGCGCTTTCCAGCTCGTGGATCAGCCGCGCCTGGCGCTCCTCAATCTGCTTGCGCTGGGTGATGTCGTGCACGAGCCCCGTGAACATGCGGCGCTTGCCGACCTGCATTTCGCTCACCGCCAGCTCGATGGGAAAGGTCGTGCCGTCCTTGCGCTGCGCCACCACCTCGCGGCCGATGCCGATGATGCGTCTCTCGCCGGTGGCGAGGTAATGGGCCAGATAGCCGTCGTGCTGCTCGCGGTAGGGGGCGGGCATGAGCATCGACACGTTCCTGCCCAAAACCTCCTCGCGGCTGTAGCCGAACAGGCGCTCGGCCGAGGGATTGAAAGAGTCGATCAGCCCGCGCTCGTCGATGGTGATGATGGCGTCCACCGCGGTCTCGACGATGGCCGCCAGCCGCGCCGTCTGGTCGGCCAGGGCGCTCTCGGCGGATTTGCGGCGGCTGATGTCGTGCACCGTGGCGAGCACGTGGCCGTCCTCGAGCGGGCTCAGGCTCACGTCGGCGGCAAACTCGCCGCCATCCTTGCGCAGGCCGTACAGCTCCAGCCCCGCGCCCATGGCGCGGCTGCCCGGATGCGCGGCGTAGGCGCGGCGCTGGGCGGCATGCCCGGCGCGAAACCGCCCAGGGATCAGGTCTTCCACCGACAGGCCGGCGAATTCCGCCGGCGCATAGCCGAACAGCGCCGATGCCGCCCCATTGGCGTGCACGATGCGTCCGGCGGGATCGGCGATGAACATGGCGTCGGCTGCCGACTCCAGCAGCCAGAGCGGGCCTTTTTCCTGCAACCCTGTTATGAGAATCTCCTCCAGCGTCCCGGGCCAGCCTGGGAGGCGGCCCCGGCGACACTTCCCGCCATGATAGGCATGCCCGTGCACGGGGGCAAGAGCGTGATTTCAATGACGAAAATATCGGCGCCGGCGGCACAACAGCAGGCCGTACACCGCCGCGTTGATGACTACCACGGCAAGCCCCAGGCCGATTTGAATCTCCCGCGTCAGGGCCCCGGGGTAGATGACGGGCAACAGATAGTGCTCGATGAAGCCACCGCCATAGCCGCTGCCGCCGGCCTGACGGCGCAGGGCGTTTTCCAGCGGCGTGAGCGGGCAGATCCAGCCGAAAAACTCGATCAGCGCGCCCCACAGCGCGGCGGGAAGGTGCAGCCAGGCCAGCCGCGGCCAGCGGTAAACCAGCAGGCCGCCACCGACCACGAAGGCAATGAACGACAGATGGAGCAGCAGCACGCCGTCGGCGAGCATTCGGTAGAGCATCCCTGAACTATAAAGGAACCTCTGCAAAAGTACTGCGCAGCCCGTCTGCCCGCCTGCGATGCTCGCTGTACTCCCTTGTACAGGTGCGCTTCTCGGCGGCCAGCCGGGCTTGCTCGCGACCTTTTGCAGAGGTTCCTAAACGTTTGGCCGGGACAGGACGCCTCTCGGTTACAATGCGCGTCCTGCCTGCGCGCCCTTCACCCCATGCCCATTCTCACTTTTCGCAATGTCGTCCTCAGCCTCGGCCATCCGCCCCTGCTGGATGGCGTGAGCTTCGCCATCGAACGCGGCGAGCGCCTGTGCCTGGTGGGACGCAACGGCGCGGGCAAGTCGACCCTGCTGCGCATGATCGCCGGGGAAATCCAGCCGGACGACGGCGCCATCGTGCGCGCCCAGGGCCTGCGCGTGGCGCAGCTGGCGCAGGAGGTGCCGCTGGGCACCACCGGCAGCGTGTTTCATGTGGTGGCGGAAGGCCTGGGAGAGGCCGGGCGGCTGGTGGAGCGCTACCACCGCCTCGCGCACGAGATCGCCGCCCAGCCGGAGAAGCTGGCGGAGCTGGAAGCCTGCCAGCACGAGCTGGAAGCCGCCGGCGGCTGGGCGCTCAAGCAGCGGGTGGACACCGTGCTCTCCAGGCTGCAGCTCGACCCGGAGCTGGACATCGCCGGCCTGTCCGGCGGCATGAAGCGGCGGGTGATGCTGGCGCGCGCCCTGGTGGCGGAGCCGGACCTGCTGTTGCTGGACGAGCCCACCAACCACCTGGACATCGCGGCCATCACCTGGCTCGAGGAATTCCTGCTCGACTGGAACGGCACCCTGCTGTTCATCACCCACGACCGCGCCTTCCTGCAGCGGCTGGCCACGCGCATCCTCGAACTGGATCGGGGCCGGCTCGCCGACTTCCCCGGCGACTGGCACACCTACCTCGCGCGCAAGGCGCAGCTGCTCGCGGCCGAGGACAAGGCCAACGCCGAGTTCGACAAGAAGCTGGCGCAGGAGGAGGTATGGATCCGCAAGGGAGTGGAGGCGCGGCGCACGCGCAACGAGGGCCGGGTGCGCGCGCTGAAGAAAATGCGCGAGGAATTTTCCGAGCGGCGCAAGCGCGTCGGCTCGGCCAGCATGGCGATCCAGGAGGCCGAGCGCTCGGGCAAGATCGTGGTGGAAGCGGAGGGCGTGGGCTTCGACTACGCCGGGAAAACCGTCATTCGCGACCTGACCACCACCATCCTGCGCGGCGACAAGGTGGGCATCATCGGTCCCAACGGCGCCGACAAGACCACGCTGCTGAAACTGCTCCTGGGCGAGCTGGCGCCGACCCGCGGCCGGCTCAAGCGCGGCACCAACCTGTCCGTGGCCTACTTCGACCAGTACCGCGCGGTGCTCGACGCGGAGCAGAGCGTGCGCGACAACGTGGGCGAGGGCCGCGACATGCTCACCATCAACGGCCAGCCCAAGCATGTGCTGAGCTATCTGCAGGACTTTTTGTTCACGCCGGACCGCGCGCGCCAGCCGGTGAAGGCACTCTCCGGCGGCGAGCGCAACCGCCTGCTGCTGGCCAAGCTGTTCACCCAGCCATCCAATCTACTGGTGCTCGACGAACCCACCAACGATCTCGATGCCGACACCCTCGAACTGCTGGAGGAATTGCTCATCGACTACGCCGGCACGGTGCTGCTGGTGAGCCACGACCGCGCCTTCCTTGACAACGTGGTCACCAGCACCCTGGTGTTCGAGGGCGAAGGCCGGGTCAACGAATACGTCGGCGGCTATGCGGACTGGCTGCGGCAGCGGCCGCAGCCGCCCGTCGCGAGGGCGGAGGCCAGGTC
>CAYUJV010000147.1:0-5989 GCA_964445085.1 uncultured Burkholderiales bacterium | reverse complement strand
GCCGGCGATGCCCCAGTGACAGTGTTGCTTTCCACACGAAACGACATGGAGCCGGTCTGTCTGGCTGCTCGCCCGGATCGCGGCGGCGATCTTCCCGCCGGTGGTGTCGGCGATGCGTTCGGCGGCGGCGTCGCGGATGCTGGCCGCCTTGGCTTTCGCAACGTCGCCAATGCCTTGCGCCAGGTTCGCAGCCGTCGCAGCGAGAAGGCTTCCCGCACCTCGGCCGGCTTGGCCGCCAACGTCGCCGCCTCCGCTGGCCTTCGAGCCGCCGTCATCGCCACCACCCTTCGAGCTGGAGCCGGCTTTGTCGCCGCCCTTCGAGTCGCCGCCGCTGCTGCCCGAGCTGCTGGAGCTTCCCGAGCTGTAGAAGCCGGCCGCCTGGCCGAGCGGCGTACTTGTGCCGGCACTGGAACCGCCGCCACCAAAGCCCGCCGCCTGCGCGAACGATCCAGCATCGGAATCACCGCCACCACCAAACATGGGCATCCCGCCCGATTCGCCACCGGCGCTAGACCCTGCCTTCTCGAACGCTGCCTTGATCGCCGACATGCCGCCGGCGGCCGAGGCCGCACCGCCCATCACGGCCGCGCCAGCCACACTTGCCGCTCCGGCAGCCATGCTCGCCGCGCCCATAGCCGCACCGATGGCAGCACCTGCACCGAAGTTGCCGATGCCACCAGCGCCACCGATACCCGAGCCGGTGATGATGCCGGCGACAAGCGGAGGCACACGATTGACCAGCATGAGCAACGCCACGCAGAAAACCAGCATCACGCCCAGCTCTTCAAAGTTCAGGGTGCCGGTGTTCATCCTGGCGTAGAAGCTGGAAAGCAGGTCGTTCCCGATGCCGACCAGGAGCACCATCGTCATGATCTGCACGGCCACGCCCAGCACGGTCTTGTAGTAGTTGATCGCCATGTCGGAAGTCCAACGGCTTCCACCGAAGCCGAGGAAGAAGATTCCGGCGTACATCAGCAACCAGCCCGATACGAGCAGCAGCAACATATTCACGGCGACAACAGCCAGCAGGATCAGGATGCCGACGCTCAAGGCCACACCGATGAAGCTATCCACGGGCGACCAGATCGACGAGTTCCTGAATGCCTGCTTCAAGATCATGAAGCCGATATCCACAATGCCCGAGGGTGTCACCGACGCCACCCCGGACGCCTGCTCGCCGATCCGGGCCAGTGACTGGATGATCGAGTTGGCGAAGGCCGGGCCGTTGCGCAGCAGCCAGAGGAAGAAGCCGAAGAACAGGATGAACCTGATGAACTCGGCGAAGAACTCGCCAATGTCAGCCTTGCGCAGCGCCATGAAGCCGAAGGTGAAAACCAGCGAGATCGTGCCCAGCGTCCAGAACAGGAACATCGCGGCATTCATCACCACCGTCTGCCAGGACGTGGCTCGCGTGGCGAACTCCGTCACCACCTGGTCAAGCATCCCCTGGTTGGTGAGCTGGGCCGATGCAGCGGTGGAGTAAAGCGCGAGGGTGACGCCGCCGATCAGCGCCGCCTTGTGCAGTGCTTTCATGGCTTCACCCCCTTCTGGTCTTTCGGGTCGGCCAGTTCGAGCCAGTTCATGGGCTTCTCGGTCGGCGCGATGCCGCCGGCAGCCGGAGACCGACGCGAGCACAGCCCGGCGAATTTCTCGCGCGTGGCCCTATCCTCGATCTTCTTGATCGCCTCGATCTGGCAATTGGTGTCATTGACCTCTGGCGTGGGCGGGATGACCGGCTTGTTGTCGCAGCCGGCCACCAGCACCACCACGAGGCCGGCAAGCAGCATCGTTTTCTTCATGGTGCAGGGCCTCCGTCAGCGGGTCAGTTCGAGCCAGTTTCTCGGGCTGGCCGTTCGCTCGATCCTGGATTCCCTAGAAGTCGCGCCGGCGGCCTGCTGTTGCGCCTCAAGGTCGGCCTGCGCCTGCATCCTGGCGGTCGCGGCGTTCTGCTGCGCGATCAGCAAGCCACGGATTTGCAGGAGCTGGTTTGCCTGGTTGGCGGCGAGCTGGTTGGCGAAGCCGATGGCCTGCATCTGACCGGTCGCACCCTGCGCCGCTGACTGGAGCCGTTCGAGCTGGCGAGCGTCGGCGGTAAGGTTGCGCTGCTGTTGCTCCAGACCCTTGAAAAGCGCGTCGTTCGCCTTCTTCTGGCTCTCGCTCGCCAGGCGGCGGTTTTGCTCCATCGCGGCGCGCTCGGCATCCGAGCACCCGGCGGCCGAGAAGCACGGCGAGCTGCGGTAGTAGCTCACGTCCTGGAACTTGCCCAGGTAGGCGTCGAGACTGCCGAGCTGGTTCCTGTAGTAGTCCAGCGTGTTGACGGCGTTCATCAGCCCGTTGATCGTGGACTGCGCCTGATCCCAGATGTAGGCCGCCGGGGCCATCGTGTTTTGCAGCATGTTCTCGTACTGCTGCAATTGGGTCTGGTACTGCTCGATCTGCTTGAGCGTCTGCGCCACCGACTCGATGGCCGTCATGACGTTCTGCACCAGGTTGCCGCCGTCGATGACGGGGATGCCGGCCTGCGCCGGGGTGATGATGATGCTGCCGGCCAGGACGGCAGCGAGCGCGGTTTTAGCCGCTAAAAAACGGACGTGCTTCATGGTCGCAATCTCCATTCGATGAAAGAAAGGCAATGCCTTGACCAAGCTCGCGCTTGCCCACGGCAAGGTTTCATCGAAGAGCTACGCCACTAGCTAATCGGTATCGCCCTTGGCACTGAGGCCCGGACTTCGGTGATTCTGTTCTCGGCCCTTACGGGTGTCCCTGGCCCTATACATCCTCCCAAGGGTTGATGACAGTCACGCCAGCCGCTTCATAGGGCGATGTGTCGCGCGATGCCACGATGAAGCCCCGCGAGGCTGCAACGGCCGCGATGTAGCCGTCTGGCGTCGGGAAGCCGCGCCCGCCGTTCTTGGCCGTCACGGCCAGGTCGGCATAGTGGCGCGCTGCATTCGTATCGAACGGCAAGACCCGATCCTTGAACAGCTCCAGCAGCTCAGCCAGAGCGCGGTCGAGCATGTTCTTGCGCTTGCCCGCCGGCAGCGCCCGGATGCCAAACAGCAACTCGGCCAGCGTGACGCTGGACAGGTACAAGGTTTCCGCCGCTTGGTCGTTCAGCCAGGCCCTCACGGCCGCGTCCGGCTCCGGCTTCATCGCCTCTGAAACGACGTTGGTATCCAGGACGATCATTCAGTCGAAGCTCAACGGTTTGGCCGGCGTCTTGTCGCGCACGCTCTCGAACACGGCGAAATCCTCATTGGTCAGCCCGATCTTGCGGCCGATGGCGGCTAGGGCTTCACCCACACGCACGCGCTTCTCCGGCTTGACCACGGCCGCCAGAATCTCGCGCACCTCCGCTTCCGTGCTGCGGCCATGTTGGGCCGCCCGCACGCGCAAAGCGCGATGCACGTCATCCGGCACATTCCTTACAGTCAGAATTGCCATAATTCAAAACCTCTCACTTGCTTTCCATGACTGCAATCATAGAACTATGCAGTCACCCATGCAAGTATCAAACGCCGCGCCCCTTCCTACCCTGGCGTTTCGCCTTCTTGGCTTCCATCTGCGCCCGTAGCCGCGCCTCGCGCTTCTCCAGCTCAGACGGTGCCAACTTCTGCATCTTGGCCGCTGGCGGAGTCGGGATATGGGTGGCCTGAGTCGGCCGCTGGGCCCTACCCTCGATGTGCAGGCTGTCGAGCTGGCCGAGCGTGCACAGGCCGTGCCGGCGATGTGGCGGCGGTTCCTGGCCGACTGCCGGCACACTCGGCCGGCGCTTGACCTGTGCCTTGGTGACCTCGGCCTGCCGCCGGCTCTCCAGGGCCGGATCGGCGAACGTGATGGGAAGCTGAGCATCCACGGCCGCCCGGATCACGGCGGCCTTGAACTCCACGCTGCCGCTGACGGTGATGCGCTCGCCGTAGCGTTCCATCGCTAGGCGCAGCGCTGTCACGACGCCGGCGCGGTCGGCCTGGCTGGATACGGCCAAGCGCTCGCCGTCATCGCGCACGGCCGAGCTGCCGGCGCGGTAGATGATCGTGCCCTTCTTCGTGATGTTGTCGATCACCGGGGCATGGCCGGGCTTGGCGGGACCGTTGCCCTGGATGGTGTTGCGTTTGAGGCCCTGGGCCGCCTCGCGGGCGCGCAGCGCATCGAGCGCCTGGCCGTCGCCGGCCTGGGCTTGGTGCTTGAGCCAGTCAGCCCAAGTGCGCCGGCTGTGCGCTTGGTAGATCGCCGTCCGCTCCTGGTCGTAGCGCTTGTGGATCGCCTCCAGATCGGTCCGCAGGGCGGCGCTGGCCTGGCTGTAAAGCAGCCGCTTAGTCAGCCGGCCATCTGTCAGGTGTTTGATCGCCGCCCGTTTGGTGGTCGCCGCCTTCTTGGCGTTCTCGACGGCCCGAACCTTCCGGCGCTTCGCCTCGGTCAGCGCGCCGGCCCTGGTGGCCGTGAGGTGCTGCTGTGCCTCCTTGTACCGGGCGTACAGCTCGACGGTGTTCACGCGCAAGCGGATCGGGTCTTTCTGGTACTGCCGCTTCGCTTTGGTTCGTGTCTGCCGTTCGGGCGCAGCCTCGAACGGGCCAAGCCGGGCCTCCAGCTTCGGCTTGGAAAGGTCGCGGGCTAGGGTGCTCGCCTTGACCATCGTTCCGTCGCCGGCCTCGATCACCAGGCCGTTCGCACGCTCGCGCAGTTCCAGGCCGTTGTCGCGCATGACCTGGTGCAGCTCCTGCCAGGACTGCGCGCCCTTGATCTCGTCCAGGCATTCCCGCTTGATCCAGCCGACCAGGCTTTCCACGCCCGCGTGCCGCTCCATGTCGGCCGCCCTGCCCTCGGCACCGCGCTGGCGTGGTTCGTGGTTGTCCCGCTCCAGCCCGTAGTCGCGCTCCAGGGTCGTGCAAAGCTCGGCCAGCGCCCGATGCGAGTAGTACGGCTCGTGCATCGTGTTCCGGGTCGGGTGAATCTTGTTGATGGCGATGTGGATGTGCAGGTTGTCGGTGTCGTTGTGAACGGCACTGACGCGCTGGTGTTCGCCATAGCCCAGCCCGCCGCAGATTCGTTCCTCAATCGCCCGCAGGGTGTCGGCGCTGGGCTGCTCGCCGGCCCGGAAGCTGACGATCAGGTGATAGGTCTTGTCGCCCTTGGCCCGCGTGTTCGTGTGCTGGGTCGCCAGAACCTCGGTGATGGCGTCCTGCACGGACGCGGCATCGCAGTTCGTGATCTGCACCTGGCCCAGCCGGTGATCCTTGCTCTGCGCGTCGGTAACGTAGTTCACCAGGCCGGCGAAGTCGGACTTGCCCAGCGAGCGCATGGGTACGTGCTTGGCGATCATCGGCCGGCCCCTGGCTCTTTAGCCGCTAAAAAGCTCAAGGCTCGGCCCTCGGCTGCACCACCGACTTCATGAGCCGGCTCATTTCGTCCTGGGTGGCTTCGATCCGACCCAGCAGGGCAAGGATCGTGGCGTCACCGAAGCGGGCCGTGCGCGGGTCATCGGTAAGCCATAGCTTGAGCAAGCCGCCCAGCCGGCCAAGGTCACCATTCACGCGCACCAGCTCGCGCACGTATTCGTAATCCATGACGCCCTTGATTTGGTAGCCCTGGCCCACGTCGCGCAGGTAGCGCGCCACGCTGACCCCGGCCCTCTTGGCGTTCGCCTCGATCAGTTCGCGCTCTTCAGGAAGGCAGTACACCTTGATGGGCGGGCTGCTCTTCCGCGTGACTCTCTTCTCGTCGTCCATTCGCTCTCCAGCCGGCGGTAGCCGGCAGCCTCGCAGAGCAGGATGCCCCGTTGAGCGCCCCCGGCGCGAATAAGGGGAAGTGAAGAAGGACAACCCGCTTGCGGGTGGGCCTACTTCACACATCCTGCCCGCCTTACGGCGTTGTTTTTGCCTCGTATGACTCATCGAATTTCGCGCTGTAACCGCACCGTTGCTTCGCAACAGCGCGTGACCTGCCCCCAGTAGCCGTACCAGCCATTACTGGGAGAGCCCGGGGTTGAAGG
>CAYUJV010000146.1:0-6001 GCA_964445085.1 uncultured Burkholderiales bacterium | reverse complement strand
CGTAGTTGCGGCGGATGTAGTTGATGATGGCCTCGTCGAACTTGTCGCCGCCGACGCGCACCGAGGCCGCATAGACGATGCCGCCCAGGGAGATCACGCCCACTTCGGTGGTGCCGCCGCCGATGTCCACCACCATGGAGCCGGTCGCCTCCGCCACCGGCAGGTCGGCGCCGATGGCGGCCGCCATGGGTTCCTCGATCAGATACACCTGGCGCGCGCCGGCGCCGATGGCCGATTCGCGGATGGCGCGGCGCTCCACCTGGGTCGAGCCGCAGGGCACGCAGATGATGATGCGCGGGCTGGGGCCGAACAGGTGCGAGCCGTGGATTTTCTTGATGAAGTACTTGAGCATCTGCTCGGTGATGGTGAAGTCGGCGATCACGCCATCCTTCATCGGGCGGATGGCGGTGATGTTGCCCGGGGTGCGCCCCAGCATCTGCTTGGCCTCGATCCCGACCGCCTGGATGGTCTTCTTGGCGGTGGGCCCGCCTTCCTGGCGGATGGCCACCACCGAAGGCTCGTCCAGCACGATGCCCTTGCCGCGGACATAGATCAGGGTGTTGGCCGTGCCGAGGTCGATGGCGAGGTCGGTGGAGAAGTAGCCGCGCAGGAATCCGAACATGTGTGAGTACCGTGAGAGGGTGCGAGAAAGTAGCCCCGTATGATACCCTATAGGGCTTGTTTCGTTAACGAAAAGTGGTGAAAACCATGTCATTTTCCGAAGCCGACGTGAAGCGCGTCGCCCACCTCGCCCGGATCGAAATCACCGAGGCGGAAGTGGCCCCGGTCCTGACCCAGCTGTCCAACATCCTGCACCTGGTGGAACAGATGCAGGCGGTGAACACCGACGGCGTCGCGCCGATGGCCCACGCCCAGGACGTCTATCTGCGCATGCGCGAGGACCAGGTGTCCGAGACCGACCAGCACGAGGCCTTCCAGGCCGTGGCGCCGCAGGTGGAAGCCGGGCTGTACCTGGTGCCCAAGGTGATTGAGTAACCAGCTTGTAGCGGGTAGCTGGTAGCCAGTAGCAAAGGTTGCGCGCGGCGCGCGCACTAGTCGCTACAAGCTACAGGCTGCGGGCTACAGGCTCAACAACGAGCTTCCGATGATCAACGATAGTCTCAAGCAACTCGCCGCCCAGCTCGCCGCCAGGAAGATCTCCAGCCGCGAGCTGACCCAGGCGTTCCTGGACCGGATCGACCAGCTCAATCCGGACCTCAACGCCTATATCACCGTGGACCGCGAAAAGTCGCTGGCCCAGGCCGACGCCGCCGACAAGCGGATTGCCGCCGGCCAGGCCGGGCCGCTCACCGGCATTCCGGTGGCGCAAAAGGACATTTTCTGCGCCAAGGGCTGGAGGACCACCTGCGGCTCGAAGATGCTCGGCAACTTCACCGCCCCCTACGACGCCCATGTGGTCGAACAGTTCAACGCCGCCGGCGTGGTGAACCTGGGCAAGACCAACATGGACGAGTTCGCCATGGGGTCGTCCAACGAGACCTCGTTCTTCGGCAAGGTGAAGAATCCCTGGGACCGCAATGCCGTGCCCGGCGGTTCCTCCGGCGGTTCGGCGGCGGCCGTGGCGGCGCGCATGACGCCGGCCGCCACCGGCACCGACACCGGCGGCTCCATCCGCCAGCCGGCGTCCTGCACCGGCATCACCGGCATCAAGCCCACCTACGGCGTGGTGTCGCGCTACGGCATGATCGCCTTTGCCTCCTCGCTCGACCAGGGCGGGCCCATGGCCAAGAGCGCCGAGGACTGCGCCCTGCTGCTGAACGTGATGGCCGGCTTCGACAGCCGCGACTCCACCAGCCTCGACCGGCCGAAGGAGGACTATGCGCGCGATCTGGACCAGCCGCTGGCCGACCTGAAAATCGGCCTGCCCAGGGAATACTTCGCCGAAGGCCTGGCCGCCGACGTGGCCCAGACCATCGAGGCCGCCATCGCCGAATACCGGAAGCTGGGCGCGCAGGTGGTCGAGGTGTCGCTACCCAACACCCAGCTCTCGATTCCCGTGTACTACGTGCTCGCCCCGGCGGAGGCCTCCAGCAACCTCGCACGATATGACGGGGTGCGCTACGGCCATCGCGCCCCCGAGTACACCGACCTGATGGACATGTACAAGAAGACCCGCGCCCAGGGCTTCGGCGCGGAAGTGAAGCGGCGCATCCTGATCGGCACCTACGTGCTGTCCGCCGGCTACTACGACGCGTTCTACATCAAGGCGCAGAAGCTGCGCCGGCTGATCGCCCAGGACTTCACCGAGGCCTTCCGGCAGTGCGACGTGATCATGGGCCCGACCGCGCCCACCACCGCCTTCAACCTCGGCGAGAAGGCCGACGATCCGGTGTCCATGTACCTGTCCGACATCTACACCATCGCCGTGAATCTGGCCGGCCTGCCCGGCATGTCCATCCCCGTCGGCTTCGGCGCCAACGGCCGCCCGGTGGGGATGCAGATCATCGGCAACTATTTTGCGGAAGCGAAAATGCTCAACGTCGCCCACCAGTATCAGAAGGCGACCGATTGGCATTTGCGCATGCCGCAAGGAATTTGAAACTCAAAATCTAACCACAGAGACACAGAGGCACAGAGAAATTCGAGATCTCCCTGGTTTGCTCTGTGTCTCTGTGACTCTGTGGCGAAAGGTTTTTCTTATGGAATGGGAAGTCGTCATCGGGCTGGAAGTGCATGCCCAGCTCTCCACCCGCACCAAGATTTTCAGCGGCGCGTCCACCCAGTACGGCGCGGCCCCCAACACCCAGGCCTGCGCGGTGGACATCGCCCTGCCCGGGGTGCTGCCGGTATTCAACAAGGGCGCGGCGGAGCGGGCGATCAAGTTCGGCCTGGCCATCGGCGCCCACATCAACCGCGAGTCGGTGTTCGCGCGCAAGAATTACTTCTACCCGGACCTGCCCAAGGGCTACCAGATCAGCCAATACGAGCTGCCGATCGTGGAAAAAGGCACGCTGACGATCCAGGTGGGCGACCAGGAAAAAGTCATCCGCATCACCCGTGCCCACCTGGAAGAGGACGCCGGCAAGTCCCTGCACGAGGACTTCCACGGCATGACCGGCATCGACCTGAACCGCGCCGGCACGCCGCTTCTGGAAATCGTGTCCGAGCCGGACCTGCGCGGCAGCGCCGAGGCCGTGGCCTACGCCAAGACCCTGCATTCCCTGGTGCAGTATCTGGACATCTGCGACGGCAACATGCAGGAAGGCTCCTTCCGCTGCGATGCGAATGTTTCCGTGCGCCCCAAAGGCTCGGACAAGTTCGGTACCCGCTGCGAGATCAAGAACCTCAACTCCTTCCGCTTCCTGGAGAAGGCCATCGAGTACGAGGTCGCGCGCCAAATCGAGATCATTGAAAGCGGCGGCAAGATCGATCAGGAGACGCGCCTGTACGACTCGGACAAAGACGAGACGCGCTCCATGCGCTCCAAGGAGGAGGCCTTCGACTACCGCTACTTCCCGGACCCGGACCTGCTGCCGCTCAAGGTGTCCGAGGAGATGATCGAGGGCATCCGCGCCACGCTCCCGGAGCTGCCCCACGTCAAGCGCGCCCGCTTCATGTCGCAGTATGGACTCTCCGGCTACGACGCCACCGTGCTCACCGCGACCAAGGCCATGGCCGCCTATTTCGAGGACGTGGTGGCGAAGGTGGGCGCGGCCAATGCCAAGGCCGCCGCCAACTGGGTGATGGGCGATCTGGCCGGCGCCCTGAACCGCGAGGGCAGGGACATCGCCGACAGCCCGATCGGTGCGGCGCAGCTCGCCGGCCTCATCGCGCGCATCCTCGACAACACCATTTCCAGCAAGATCGCCAAGGAAGTGTTCGAGGCGATGTGGAATGGCGAGGGCGATGCCGACGCCATCATCGACAAAAAGGGCCTGAAGCAGATCACCGACACCGGCGCGATCGAGAAGATCGTCGACGAAGTGATCGCCGCCAATGCCAAGTCAGTGGAGGAATTCCGCGCCGGCAAGGAGCGCGCGCTAAACGCGCTGGTGGGTCAGGTGATGAAGGGCACCAAGGGCAAGGCCAACCCGCAGCAGGTCACCGAGCTGCTGAAGAAGAAGCTGGGCGCCTGAGATCTCGGTCCGCGGCGCCCCGCGATCAGGGCTTGCCGGCAGCGGGCGCGGCCGGGTTGGCGATGCCCTTCAGCTCCATGTAGCGCTTGCGGTCCGCGGCATAGCGGGCGTGCAGGGCTTCCTTGTCCCGATTCGCATCGGCGATATTGTTATTGAGGTGGACGATCTCCGACTCCGCCTGGCGGATGTCGGCGGCGAGGTCGGGCGGCACCGGCCGGTTGCGCGCGGCAAATCCCGCCTCCTGTTTCTTCAGTCCGTCGAGCCGGCCCTGCACCGACTTGATGCGCAGCTCGTTGCTCTTGATCTGCAGGTCGATGGCTTCGGCGTTGCGCTTCTCCGCCAGGTCGATCTCGCCCACGGTCGTGTAGCTGCCAAGCAGGGCCTTGTCCTTGCGGCGCTGCTCGTCGGCTTTTTCCTTGTCTTCCTTCTCCCGGGCGGCCTGCTCCTCCCGCGCGCGCAGCTGGGCCGGCGTGGCGGCAGCCGGGGTTTCCTTGATCACCCGGCCGCTCTTGGTCAGCTCCTTGCTTTCGTCCTTGGCGTACTCCGGCGGGATGGTGTCGCCGTAATGCACCTTGCCCTTGTCGTCGACCCACTTGTACATCTGCTTGGCGGCCCAGGCCGGGGCGGCGGAACAGCTCAGCAGCATCACCAGAATCAACAGTCGTTTCATGCGCGTTTCCTATGTCTTGGTTCCATATTGCTTGCGGTAGGCCAGCACCCGCTCACACTCCGGCGCAAGCGAGGGCTTCGACCGCAAATACCCGATCAGGTCCTCCAGCGTCGCGATGGCAATGACCGGCAGACCATAGTCCCGCGACACCTCCTGCACGGCGGACAGCTCGCCCTGGCCGCGCTCCTGGCGGTCGAGGGCGATCGCCACGCCGCAGGGCGTCGCCCCGTGGGCGCGGATCAGGTTCACCGACTCGCGCACCGAAGTGCCCGCCGAGATCACATCATCGACAATCAGCACCCTTCCCTTTAGGGTTGCCCCCACCGTCGTCCCGCCCTCGCCATGATCCTTGGCTTCCTTGCGGTTGAAGGCGAAGGGGACGTTACGGCCCATGTCGGCCAGAGCGACCGCGATCGTGGCCGCCAGCGGAATGCCCTTGTAGGCCGGGCCGAACAGCATGTCGAACTCGAGCTGCGACGCCAGAATGGCTTTCGCGTAAAATCGGGCGAGCCTGCCCATGGAAGCGCCGTCGTCGAACAGGCCGGAGTTGAAGAAATACGGGCTCAGGCGCCCGGCCTTGGTCTTGAATTCGCCGAACAGCAGCACCTGCTTCTGGACCGCGAACTCGATGAATTCCTGCCGAAAATTGTCCATAAAAATAAGCGAGTAAGTTTTGCGCATTATAACCGCGAACCTCAACGGCATCCGCTCCGCGGCCAACAAGGGCTTCTTCGAATGGATGCACCGGCAGCACGCCGATGTCGTCTGCGTCCAGGAGCTCAAGGCCCAGGCCACCGACCTCACGCGGGAGATGCTGCAACCGGACAGGTTCTTCGGCTATTTCCACTATGCGGAGAAAAAGGGCTACAGCGGCGTCGGCCTCTACAGCCGGAAGCAGCCGGACGAGATCATCGAGGGCCTGGGCATTCCCGACATCGACGCCGAGGGGCGCTATCTCGAAGCGCGCTTCGGGCCCCTGAGCGTGGTCTCCCTCTACCTGCCTTCCGGCTCGTCCTCGGAGGAGCGGCAGCAGGCCAAGTTCAGCTTCATGGAGCGTTTCTTCCCGCGCCTGCAGGCGCTGAAGGCAAGCGGCCGCGAGGCGATCCTCTGCGGCGACTGGAACATCGCCCACCAGGAAATCGACCTCAAGAACTGGAAGTCGAACCAGAAGAACTCCGGCTTCCTGCCCGAGGAACGGGAATGGATCGCCCGCGACAAGGACGAGCTCGGCTGG
>CAYUJV010000145.1:4794-6037 GCA_964445085.1 uncultured Burkholderiales bacterium | reverse complement strand
TCGTCGGAGTTGACCGGGATGTTGGTGTGCACGTTGCCGTCGCCGGCGTGCATGTGCAGGGCGACGAAGACCCGGCTCTTCAGCACCTGATTGTGGATGTCGTCGCACCTGTCGAGCACCAGCTGATAGCCGCGGCCGGTGAACAGGGCGTGCAGCTCGCGCCGCACTTCGCGCTTCCAGCTCACCCGCAGGCTGTGGTCCTGCAGCGCGCGGAACACGGTCGGTGCGGTGCTCTCCGCGGCGCCGAACTTCTCCGCGTAGGCCGACAGCGGCGCATCCAGATTGGCCAGCAGCCACTGCCAGCGCTCGCGCACCTTCGCCAGCAGTTCCAGCGCCCGGGCGCGGCGCGCCTCCATCATGTCCGGGTCGGCGAAGGCATCCTCGTCGCGGCTCGTGGGCAGTTCGCCCTGGAAGAATGTTTCCAGCGCGTCGAGCAGCGCCAGCTTGTTGGCGATGGACAGCTCGATGTTGATGCGCTCGACGCCGTCGGTGTAGTCGGCCAAACGCGGCAGCGGGATCACCACGTCTTCGTTGATCTTGAAGGCGTTGGTGTGGGCGGCGATGGCCGCGGTGCGCGCGCGGTCGAGCCAGAATTTCTTGCGCGCCTCCGCGCTCACCGCGATGAAGCCTTCGCCGCCGCGCGCATTGGCCAGGCGCACGATGTGGGACGCCGCTTCGCCCGCCGCGTTCTCGTCGTCCGACACCACGTCGGCGATCAGCACCATGTTCGGCCGCTGCGGGCGGTTGGCCTTGGTGGCGTAGCCCACGGCCTTCACGTAGCGCGCGTCGAGATGCTCCAGGCCGGCGAGCCGGGCAGTGGCATGGGCATCGAGATAGCCCTTGATCTCGACGATGGCCGGCACCGCCTCGTGCACCTGGCCGAAGAATTCCAGGCACACGGTGCGCGTATGGCTGGGCATGCGGTGCAGGATGAAGGTGGCCTGGGTGATGATGCCGTCGCAGCCCTCCTTCTGGATGCCGGGCAGGCCGGCGAGAAACTTGTCGGTGACGTCCTTGCCCAGGCCGGTCTTGCGGAAGCGCTCGCCGGGGATCTCCAGCATTTCCGTTCCGCGCGCGGTCCTGCCGTCCTCGCCATAGCGCGTGATGCGGAAGCGCGCGACGCCCACATCGTGAATCTTGCCCAGGTTGTGCTCCAGGCGCTCGACCTCGATCCATTCGCCGTCCGGCGTCACCATGCGCCACGACGCCAGGTTGTTGTTGGCGGTGCCCCACAGCACGGCCT
>CAYUJV010000145.1:0-4763 GCA_964445085.1 uncultured Burkholderiales bacterium | reverse complement strand
CAGGAGGCGTCGGCGGAGGTCGGGTCCACCGCGAACACCAGGCCGGCCTCCTCCGCCGCTTCCATCACGCGCCGCGTCACCACCCCGGCGCCGCAGCGGATGGTGGCGCAGGGGCGGTCCGCGCCGGGCAGGGTGCGCTGCTCCACCGGCCCGAGGGCTTCCAGCTTCTCGATGTTGATGACGGCGGACAGTTTCGTCAGCGGCACCGCGCCGCCGGTGTAGCCGGTGCCGCCGCCGCGCGGAATGATGGTCAGCCCCAGCTCGATGCAGGCGCGCACCAGCGCGGCCATCTCGGCCTCGGTGTCCGGGGTCAGTACCACGAAGGGATATTCCACGCGCCAGTCGGTGGCATCGGTGACGTGGCTCACCCGGCTCATGCCGTCGAAGGCGATGTTGTCGCGGCGGGTGATGCGGGACAGCTTCTTCAACGCGCGGGCGCGCAGCAGGCGGGTGTGCTCGAACTCCGCCTCGAAGGCGTTCACCGCCTCACGGGCCGCGGCGAGCAATTGCGCCACCGCCTCGTTGCCCTGGCGGCGCGCCTCGATTTCATTCAGGCGGTGGCGCAGCGCGCCGATCAGCGCGGCGCGGCGGCGGTCGTTGGCGAGCAGGTCGTCCTGCAGGTAGGGGTTGCGCGTGACCACCCACAGATCCCCCAGCACCTCGAACAGCATGCGCGCCGAGCGGCCCGTGCGCCGTTCGCCGCGCAGCGCGTTGAGCACGCGCCAGCTGTCGTCGCCCAGAAAGCGGATGACGATCTCGCGGTCGGAGAAGGAGGTGTAGTTGTAGGGGATTTCCCGTAGGCGGGCGGTCATGAAACGGAATCCGGCAAAACGCCATTTTAGCGGAGCGCGACATGCCCCGCGAGAGCGGCCAGAGCGGCATAGCGGGCGAACTTGCCGATGGTCATGAACAGCGCGCACAGCCAGGGGTTGATCCGCAGCCACCCCGCGGCCAGGGGCAGGGCGTCGCCGACCACGGGAAGCCACGCCAGCAGCAGGGACAAGCTGCCGTAGCGGCGGACCCAGGCGATGCCGCGCGCGCCGGCCTTTTCCAGCCCTCTCTCCGGGAGCAGACGGCCGATCAGGTAGGAGCTCATGCCCCCCAGGCTGTTGCCGCAGGTGGCGACGGCCAGCGCCGGCCACAGCTGCTCGGGGTGGAAATGCAGGAAGGCCAGTAGCGCCGCTTCGGAATGGCCGGGCAGCAGGGTCGCGGAAAAGAACGAGGCGGCGAACAGCCCCGCCAGCGCCAGCACGGCGGGGCTACTTCACCGCGCCGAAGATCTTGCCGAGCCAGTAACCGCCGCGCCCGATCGGGTCCTTGCGGATGGCCTTTTCCTCCTCGGCCATCATCAGGTACAGGCCGTCCAGGGTCTTGTCGGTCACGTATTCGTTGAGCTTGGCGTCTTTCTCGCTCACCAGGCCGAACCGGGCGGCCTTGCCGGCGTACTGGTCGTACTTCTGCGCCAGGGCCACGCGCTGGGTCATCTTCGCGACGATGGGCAGGAACTTGTCGTGCAGCGGGCCGCTGGTGGTGCGGCGGAAATACTGGGTGGCGGCATCCTCGCCGCCGGTGACGATGCCCTTGGCATCCTCGAAGGACATGTTCTTGACCGCGTCGAGGAGAATTTTCTTGCCTTCCGGCACCGCCGCTTCCGCCGCGCGGTTCATGGCGAGCACCAGCTCGTCGGCCTGCTTGCCCATGCCGAAAGTGCGCATGAGGCCCTCCACGCGCTGCAGCGACTCGGGCAGGGGGATTTTTACCTTGTCGTTGCCGAAGAAGCCGTCCGTCCTGCCCAGCTTCGCCACGGCGCCGGCGGCGCTCTGGGTGAGCGCTTCCTTCAGGCCCTTCACCGTCTGGGCGTCGGTGTAGTCGGCGAGGGAGGCGGCGACGGCGGCGCCAGTGACGGCAAAGCCGAGCAGGAGGATCGCGAGGGGCTTTTTCATGGGAGGCTCCAGAGGGGGTCTGGGGGAAGTTTAGCGCATGGGATCGGGTGGTGCGCGGCGGCGCGCCGGCCCTACTTCAGCAGCGGCTCCACCAACCCCTTCAAGCGCCCGTAATACACCTGCCCGTTCACCTTGTGGCGCAGCTTGCCGTCGCGGTCGATGATGAAGGAGGTGGGGATGCGGCTCACGCCGCCGAAGGCCTGCTGGGTGGAGATGTCGGCCATGGCGGCGGGAAAGCGGTAGCCCGCCGCGCGAAAATATTCCTGCGCCTTGCCCGCGTCGTCGTCGACGCTGAAGGCGACGATCTCGAAGCCCTTGGCCGCGTAGTCCCGATAGAATGCCTGCATCTCGGGCATTTCGTGGCGGCAATAGGGGCACCAGGTGGCCCAGAAATTCACCAGCACCACCTTGCCGCGCAGGCTGTCGAGGCTGCCCTGGCGCCCGTCCAGCGTGGTGAAGGGAATCGGCGGCAAGGGTTCGTTCATGTCCTGCACCCAGGCCGGGGGACGGAACCACATGTAGGCAATGAGGCCGATCAGCAGCAGGGGAACGAGCTTGCCTTTGTGGCGTTGCAGGGCGGGTTTGAGGTTCATGCGGGTTTCTTCGGTATCATTTGGGTTTTGGGTGCGGGGTTTTCAGGGGAGTCCGACATGCTCTGGGTCAAGGCGTTCCACATCATTTTCATGGTCACCTGGTTCGCGGGCCTATTCTACCTGCCACGGCTGTTCGTCTATCACGCCATGAGCTCGGACGCAGCGTCGATCGAACGCTTCAAGATCATGGAGCGCAAGCTGTTCTACGGCATCATGACGCCCGGTGGCATCATCACCGTGGCCCTCGGGCTGTGGCTGTGGCTGGGCTATGGCATCACCGGCGGCTGGCTCCATCTCAAGCTGGCACTGGTCACCGTGCTCATCCTCTATCACCTCTGGTGCGGCAAGCTCCTTGCCGACTTCAAGCACGATCGCAATGCCAGGAGCCACGTCTGGTTCCGCTGGTTCAACGAATTCCCGGTGCTGATTCTCATCGCCGTGGTCATCCTGGTCGTGGTGAAGCCCTTCTGATGGCGCAGCTGGAGGCATTTTTCGCGCCCTGTCCGCGCGGTCTGGAACAGCCGCTGGCCGACGAGCTCGCCGCCCTCGGCGCGCAGAAAGTCGCCGTCACCGACGGCGGCGTCGGCTTCCAGGGCGAGTTCACCCTGTGCTATCGGGCCAATCTGTGGAGCCGCGTCGCCAGCCGGGTGCTCTGGCGCGTGGCCGGCGGCGCCTATCGCACCGAGGACGACATCTACAAACTGGCCTACGCCGTGGACTGGGCGCGTTACTTCGATGTGGGTCAGACCTTCGCCATCAACACCGCGGCGCAGAAATGCCCGCTGAAGAGCCTCAACTTCATCACCCTGAAGATCAAGGACGCGGTCTGCGACCGCTTCCGCGAAGCCGGCGGCAGCCGCCCGGACGTGGACACGCGGCGTCCCGAGGTGCGCATCCACGCCTTCCTCGACGCCGAGCGCGTCACGCTCTATCTCGACACCTCGGGCGAGGCGCTGTTCAAGCGCGGCTGGCGCAAGTCCACCGGCGAGGCGCCGCTGCGCGAGAACCTGGCGGCGGGCATCCTGAAGCTTGCCGGCTGGGCGCCGGGGATCCCCTTGCTCGACCCGATGTGCGGCAGCGGCACCTTCCTGATGGAAGCGGCGATGATGTCCCTGGACATCGCGCCGGGGCTGGGGCGCGGCTTCGGGTTCGAGCAACTAAAGAATCTCGACGCCAAGGCCTGGGCGAGAATCCGGCGCGAGGCGACGGACGCGCGTCGGCCCGTGGAGAAGCTGCCCATCTTCGGCAGCGATGTGTCGGGCTTTGCGCTGAATGATGCGCGCCGGAATTTCGGCGAGGCGGGCCTGGGCGAGGTGGTGACCTTGAGCCAGTGCGACGTGCTGAACGTGGAAGCGCCGGCGCAGGGCGGCATTCTCGTGACCAACCCGCCCTACGGCGAGCGCATCGGCGACCAGCAGGCGCTGGCGGAGCTGTATCCGAAGCTGGCGACGGTGCTGAAGCAGCGCTTCGCCGGCTGGACTGCCTACATCTTCACCGCCGACACGCGCCTGCCCAAGCTCATGCGGCTCAAGCCCTCGCGCAAGACGCCGCTGTTCAACGGCCCGCTGGAGTGCCGACTGTACGAGATCAAGCTCGTCGCTGGGAGCAACCGACCAGACAAAGGTTAGGGAACCTCTGCAAAAGGTCGCGAGCAAGCCCGGCTGGCCGCCGAGAAGCGCACCTGTACAAGGGAGTACAGCGAGCATCGCAAATGCGCGCGCCACCCGCGCAGTAGCTTTGCGGCAAGCCGCTAGATCAGATCCAGGTGGTCGATGCCCGACATGATGTCGCGGTCCTTCGCCTCCTGGCCGTGCAGCTTGATCTGCAGGCGCAGGTCGTTTAGGGAGTCGGCGTTGCGCAGCGCGTCCTCGTAGCTGATGAGGCCGGCCTCGTACAGCTCGAACAGGTGCTGGTCGAAGGTCTGCATGCCGATCTCGCGCGACTTGGCCATGACTTCCTTGATCTCGTGCACATCGCCCTTGAAGATCAGGTCGGCGATCAGCGGCGAGTTGAGCATGATCTCGATGGCGGCGACGCGGCCCTTGCCCTCGCGGCGCGGGATCAGGCGTTGCGACACGAAGGCCTTCAGGTTCAGCGACAGGTCCATCAACAATTGATCGCGCCGGTCTTCCGGGAAGAAGTTGATGATGCGGTCCAGGGCCTGGTTCGCGCTGTTGGCGTGCAGGGTGGACAGGCACAGGTGGCCGGTCTCGGCGAAGGCGATGGC
>CAYUJV010000144.1:0-6222 GCA_964445085.1 uncultured Burkholderiales bacterium | reverse complement strand
GAGGGATTCGGCACGGGCGACCGGCGCCGGCTGCAGGGCGCGCCAGCCGATTTGCGCGGCCAGCAGCAACAGGAACAGGGCGGTCAGGCGGGCCGGCGCCGGGCGCGTCGCGGTGCCGAACATGGCGGGGTCAGAGGTCGCGCCGCGCCAGGTCGATGCCGGCGGCGGCAAGAAGCAGGGCGCAGTACAGCACGCCCTGGGTGAGCGCGACGGCGATGCCTGCGGGGGCCGCGCCCACCAGCGAGGCGGAGGCGGCAAACAGGTCCAGCCGTGGGAGGAGCAGGGCGAGCCCATCCACCGTCCAGGCCAGCGGGTGCTGGCCCGCGCCGCCCGGGCCCAGGCTGGAGTGGGTGAGGAGCTGGATGCTCCCGATGCCGCGCGCGAGCAGGTAGAAGCCCAGGCTGACCAGCAAAGCGGGCAGCACCTGGCGCAAGCTGAGTGCGGCGAACAGGCTGACCGCGGCCACCACGGCGACTTCCAGCATCAGCTTCAGGCCCCATGTCGCGGCCGGCGCAATGCCTGCGACCGCGGCCACCAGGACGCCGGCCCCCAGGCACAGCAGTGTCAGCGGCAGCAGGAAGCCGAAGAACTTTCCCAGCAGGTAGCGATTGCGCCCCAGCGCGAGGGAGAGCAGCAGCAGGTGGCCTTTTTCGTTGAACTCCCTCACCACGGCGCTGATAATGAGCACGCTTCCGATCAGGGCGCAGGCGAGCCGGGCGGCGGCGGCCAGGAACGTTGTTTGCAAGCGGTGGCTGTCGGCAATGGCGATTTCGCGCACGAAGAAGCTGGCGGCGAGCAGCAGCAGCAAGGTGGCGGCCGCCCACAGGGCAGTGCGCGCGCGCAGGGTTTCCAGTGCGGTATAGCGGATGATGGCGAGGGTTTGGCGCATGGCCGTGGGGGCAGTTTCCGCGCGGCTGGGATGGCAGGATGGTAGCAGAATCGATGGGAATGCACGCGCGGCGCGTGACGAAACGGGACACTGAAATGACGGAAACTCAACGCGGCGGGCTGCAGGAATGGGTCGCGGCGCGGCCCCAGGTGTGGATGGGGCTGATGCTGCTGACCCTGCATGCATCGCTCGCGTGGGGCGTCGATGCGTGGTGGGCGCGCGCCTTCCTGCTCGCCCACTTCGGCTTCTTCCTGATGTGGCAGCCGGTATGGCGCGCCGACGAGGCGCTGAGCCCCGCGTCGGCGCTGAGCGTGATGGCGGTGGGCGGCCTGTTGGTGCTCGGCGCCAACTGGTGGCTGGCGGCGGTGTGGCTGGGGGTGCAGATCGGCCTGATCGGCGGGCGCGCCTTCGGCATCGAGGCGCGGCGCACGCGCATGGCGGCCATGCTGGCGGTGACCTACCTGTTGGGCATCCTCCTGGGCTGGGTGGTGCCGCACCTGTTCGGCGACTACGCGGAATTCCAGGAGGTGGCGCTGCTCATGCGCTACGGCCTGCTGGTGTTCCCGGCTGCGATCTTCTTCGTCGGCCACGATGCCGAGTCGCCGACCACCACCCATGTGGTGGATTTCATCTACAGCCTGATGCTGTTCCTGCTGGTGATGGTGCTGGTGCTGGGCAGCTTCGCCATCAAGGTGATCAGCCGCGAGCACTATCTGCTTTCGCTGGCAGGGACGCTGGTGGCGGTGGGCGCGGTGCTGCTGGTGCTGGCCTGGCTGTGGAAGCCGCGCGCCGGCTTTGCTGGTTTCGGGCAGCTGCTGTCGCGCTACCTGCTCAGCGTGGGCCTGCCCTTCGAGCAGTGGCTGCACAACCTCGCGCGGCTGTCGGAGCAGGAGCGTGAGGCGGATGCCTTCCTGCGCAAGGCGATGCAGGAAATCGAGCATCTGCCCTGGGTGTCCGGCGGCAGCTGGCGCACGCTGGACGACCGCGGCGAATTCGGCCTGCCCACGGCGCATTGCATCGAGTTTTCCGTGCACCGGCTGACCCTCGATCTGTACACGCGCGGCCACACCGCGCCGGCGCTGACCATGCACACCAAGCTGCTGCTGGAGTTGATCGAGTTCTTCTACGACGCCAAGCTGCGCGAGCAACTGCAACGGCAGAACGCCTATGTGCAGGCGATCCACGAAACCGGCGCGCGCCTGACCCACGACGTGAAGAACCTGCTGCAATCCCTCACCACCCTGTGCGCGGCCGCGGAGTCGAGCGAGGCCGACCAGGCGGAGGCGTTGCAGGCGCTGATCAAGCGCCAGCTGCCGCTGATCACCGATCGCCTGGGGCAGACCTTGCGCAAACTGAAGGCGCCTCACGCGGTGGGCAAGGAGGAGATTGCCGCGAGTGCCTGGTGGTCCAACCTGCGCACGCGCTACGAGGAGCAGCAGATCGAGTTTCAGGCCGACGGCGAGGTCAACGGCACCCTCGTGCCGGGCGAGCTGTTCGACAGCGTCGCCGACAATCTGCTGCAGAACGCGTTGAAAAAGCGCGCCGCGCAGCCGGGCATCCTGATCCGGGTGAGCCTGCTGTCCGGCCCGAGGCGGGCATTCACGGTGTGCGACACCGGCACGCCGATGAGTGCGGAGACTGCCAACCGGCTGTTCGACGCGCCGGTGGCGTCGAGCACCGGGCTTGGCATCGGTCTGTACCAGGCCGCGCGCCAGGCGGAGCAGCTGGGCTATCAGCTGCACATCGCCCACAACGAAGTGGGGCGGGTGTGTTTCGAGCTGCGGCCGCGACTGAAGCTGGTGGTGGCGAACGAGGGTTGAATGCCCTCAAGGCAGCCGCTGCGCGGCGACCATGCGGTTGAACAGGACGTTGGGCGAGAGCCAGGTCACGATGTCGTCGAATTCGCAGGCCGGCGAGCCACCATCCTTGCATACGCCGCTTGTCTTCGTTGCGGGCCGGGTTATGAAGTTCGTGCTGGCGACGGCGTTTGCGGGTTCGTCGAGATAGGTAGGCGGCATTCCCGCCGGGAAGGGAATCGGCGTGCCGGCTTCGCTCGTGCCGCCGAAGCCGTTGCTGCCGGGTGACATTACCACGGCGACAATGTCGTTCGCGTTGCTCAGGTTGATGAGCGCGCCCGTGCTGGTCCGTGTCTGGATGGTGATGGCGCGGGCTGGCGGGTTGGGCGTAATCGTGAATGGGGCCGCGTAGTTGCGCGAGACGCTGTAGCGGAAGATGCGGCCCCAGGCGTCGCTCTTGGCGACCCCCAAATCCGCCCAAGGCAGCAGCCCGGCGAACGCGGTCGCGGAAGTCGCCGGGCATTGTCCCACGCCGTTGCTGGCAAGCGTGGCAGGGCAGGGCAGCTGGCCATGGGTGATGGCGTAGCCGAGCAGCGCCTCCTTGATCTCCTCCATCGTCTTCTGCGTCTCCGCAATCCGCCGCTGCTCCACCTGCGTCGCGAACGGCACCAGCACGCTTCCCAGCAGCAGCACCACGATGAACAGCACCACGGCCATCTCGATCAGCGAGAAGCCGCGGGCGCGGTTCATGCGGGTCGCCGGGATCAAGGTCCCTCGTCCTGCCGCTGCTGCATGCGCGGGCGCTTGCCGATGACGATTTCCGCGCTCCGCTCCTGGCCGCGGCGGATGAGGGTCGCCTTGGCGCGCTGGCCGGGCTGCAGCTGGGCGATCTGCCCGAGCGTGGAGCTGGAATCGGTCAAGGGCTTGCCGTCGAGGGCGGTGAGGATGTCGCCGGGCAGGATGCCGGCCTGGTCGGCCGGGCCGCCGCGCAGCACGCCGACCACCAGCGTGCCCTGCACGTTGGGCAGGCCGTAGGCCTGGGCCAGTTCCGGCGACATGTCGCGCATGGAGACGCCGATCCAGCCGCGCACGACGCCGCCGTGCTGGATGATCTGCTGCATCACCTGCTTCGCCAGCGTCTCGGGAATGGCGAAGCCGATGCCCAGCGAGCCGCCGCTCTTGGAAAAGATCGCGCTGTTGATGCCGACCAGGTTGCCGTTGGTGTCCACCAGGGCGCCGCCGGAATTGCCCGGATTGATGGGCGCATCGGTCTGGATGAAGTTCTCGAAGGTGTTGATGCCCAGGTGCGAGCGTCCCAGGGCGCTGACGATGCCCATGGTCACGGTCTGTCCCACGCCGAAGGGGTTGCCGATGGCGAGCACCACGTCCCCGACCTCGAGCTGGTCCGAATTGCCGAAGGTGATGCTGGGCAGGTTCGGCAGCTTGATGCGGATCACCGCCAGGTCGGTCTCCGGGTCGGAACCGACGATCTTCGCCGGCGCGCTGCGCCCGTCCGCGAGGAGCACCTCGATTTCGTCGGCGGCCTCCACCACGTGATGGTTGGTGATGATGTAGCCCTGCGGGTCGACGATGACGCCCGAGCCCAGGCTTGCCACGCGCTGGGGTTGGGGCTGGAACTGGTCGCCGAAGAAGCGGCGGAACAGCGGGTCGCTCATCAGCGGCGACTGCGGCACGCGCACCTCTTTGCTGGTATAGATGTTGACCACCGCTGCCATCGCCTTTTTCGCGGCTGCGCGGTAGGATGCGGGCCCCGGGGCGGCCGGGCCGCTGGGGGGCGCCACCATCACCGGCGCCGGGCTCGGCTGCGCCACTGTGGCGGGGCCGGTCCGGGGCTTCAGCAGGTCGGGCCGGAACACGGTGATGACCAGCAGCGCGGCGACGCACAGGGTGGTGAACTGGGCGAACAGTAGCCAGAGTTTTTTCATTGTCGAAGAAGGTGTTAGGCGTGCAACTGAAGGAACTGGACCATTATACCCGGCAATTGCTGGACGTCCCGCGCTTCCGCGACTACTGCCCCAACGGCTTGCAGGTCGAGGGCCGTCCCGAGGTGCGCCGGATCGTGACCGGCGTCACCGCCAGCCTGGCCTTGCTGCAGGCGGCGGTGTCGGTGGGGGCCGACGCGGTGCTGGTGCACCACGGCTACTTCTGGAAGGGCGAAGCCGCCCCCATCGTCGGCGTCAAGCGCCAGCGCATCAGGCTGCTGCTGGATCACGACATCAGCCTGTTCGGATTCCATCTGCCGCTGGATGCCCATCCGGAACTGGGCAACAACGCCCAACTGGGCGCGCGCCTGGGCTTCGAGGTCGAGGAGTGGGTGGGCGAGCAGGGACTGATCGCCGTTGGGCGGCTGGCCGCGCCGCTGGATCTGGGCGCGCTGGCGCAGCGGGTGGGCGAGGTGCTGGCGCGGCCGCCGCTGGTGGTGGGGGACCCCGACAAGCGCATCGCGCGCATCGGCTGGTGCAGCGGCGGCGCCCAGGGCCATTTCGAGCAGGCGGCGGCCTGCGGCGTCGATGCCTACCTCACCGGGGAGGCTTCGGAGCACAACTTCCACTTCGCGCGGGAGTCGGGCGTCGGCTTCATTTCCGCCGGCCACCATGCCACCGAGCGCTACGGCATCCAGGCCCTGGGCGAGCACCTCGCGGCCCATTTCGGGCTTGAGCATCGCTTTATCGACATTCCCAACCCCGTTTAATGCGTGGAATTGCAAGGAAAAGCGCCTGAGGGGCTTCTAATCGCCGCGCAGTTTTGGGTAAAATGCGGCTTTTGTTTTTCTCACCATTTCGACTAGGGACGGGATATGAGCAACAATGAAGTCAATCGCACCCGGCGCCGCCTGATTCTCGCGACTTCGGTTGTCGGTGGTGCGGGCGCCCTGGCCGCGGTTTGGCCGTTCATCGCCAGCATGAACCCGAGCCAGCGCGCCAAGGCAGCCGGCGCGCCGGTGGAAGCGGACATCGGCAAGATCGAGTCCGGCAGCATGGCCACCTTCGAGTGGCGCGGCAAGCCGGTGTGGGTCATCCACCGCAGCAAGGACATGCTGGCCCTGATCGACAAGCACGATGACCGCCTGAGCGATCCCAAGTCGGAAAGCTCCGTCCAGCCCGACTACTGCAAGCAGCACCGCGCGATCAAGGACCAGTTCATGGTGGCGGTCGGCATCTGCACCCACCTCGGCTGCTCTCCCAGTCCCAAGCTGCAGGCGGTGTCCGATGCCGAAACCGGTCCCGACTGGCCCGGCGGCTTCTACTGCCCCTGCCACGGTTCGCGTTTCGACCTGGCCTGCCGCGTGTTCAAGGGCTCGCCGGCACCGACGAACCTGGTCGTGCCCCCCTATCGCTACATCAGCGACACCCGCATCATGATCGGCGAAGATACCAAGGGAGCGTAAGAAATGACCAAAATGCAACAACTCCTGGGCTGGGTGGATGAGCGCTTCCCGCTGACCGCGATGTGGAAGGAGCACCTGTCCGAATACTACGCGCCGAAGAACTTCAACTTCTGGTATTTCTTCGGTTC
>CAYUJV010000143.1:2893-6435 GCA_964445085.1 uncultured Burkholderiales bacterium | reverse complement strand
CACCGCCCGCACCGCATCCGGCTGCACCGGCAGCGCGCCGCGGATGTGCGCAAGCTCGCGCTCCCGTTCGCGCACCCGCACCGGCGTGTCGTGCACCGCGCCGCGGCCGAAGCGCTCAGGCGAGGTGGCGATCACGGCATCGGCCACGCGCAGGTTGGCGTAGGTGATGTTGGTCACGTTCACCACCGTGGTCTGCTTGATCACGACGTTGTTGACGACGCGCGGCCCGCCCCAGCCGCCCCACCAGGGCCGGCCGATGAAGCCGGTACGGCCCCACCACGGAATCAGCGGCTCGCCCCAGCCCAGGGCCACCCAGGCCAGGCCGGAATTGCCGATGCCGATGCTGACCGAGAGGCTGCCGCTGACGCCGTAGAAGGCGACCAGCGCCGGTGCATACACCGGGCGGCTGACGGTGACCGGCCCCGGGCACCAGGCCCAGTAGCCGCTGATGTAGACCCAGCGCCCGTAATGGAACGGCGCCCAGCCCCAGGGGGCATCGTCGACCCAGGTCCACTGGTAATACGGATCCCAGATCCAGCGGCCGGTGCTGTAGGGCGCCCAGCCGGCAGGCAGGGCGTCCGGCACCCACACCGTCCCGTACTCCGGCACCACGCGCCAGCTGCCGTAATGGTCGAGCTCGGCCGCGCCGGCGACGCCGCTGGAAATGTAGCGCTCGCTCACCGCGTCGATCAGGTCATTGGTGCGGTCGTAGTTCCAGCGGTCCCAGCCGTCGAGCTCCGGCGCCACATAGGTGGCGACGCGCGCCGGCGTCGTGCCCTCGACCACGATTTCCTCCGATGGCTGGATGGCCATGGCCTCGCCGCCTGCCGGGATCACCACCGCACGGCCGCCGCGCCGGGTGATGAAATGCACGTCGCCGTCCACATCCACCCGGTAGTAGCCGGCGCGGTCGAGGGTGAACACCGCATTCGGGGTGTCGATCTCCACCGCGTAGCCGGTGGGCAGCGTGCGCAGGTCGAGGGAAACGCGGCCGGAGGTCACCCGCAGCTGCAGGAAATCCGGATCCTGATTGACCAGGGTCAGCTGGGTGTCGTCGTCGGCGCGGACGAAGGCCCGCCCGCCCAGCTGCAGCTCCATCTCCGAATCGTTGCCGACATAGAGCGCGTCGCCCACCGCCAGCGGCGTGTTGATGCGCGCCTCGACCCAGTCCTCGGCGCCGTAGCGCCAGAACGAAACCTCGCCGCCGACATAACTCAGCCGCAGCGGACTGATTGCCTCCTTGTCCTCCTCCTGGGCCAGCGCGGCGACGCTGCAGGCGAGCGACAGCAGCAAGGCGGTGGCCAGGGCGTGAATTCGGGACAGTCGGGGCATGGTCACCTCTCGGCGCAGGAACAGGAAAGGGCCGGAACGCGGCCACAGCAAAACCAACGCAGTCGATTCAGTTTAGTTGACGCTGGGACGCTGCGCCGGAGCAGGGGTTCCTCGGATGAACCCGGTGTAACCGCCGCAGCCGTGCGGCTGCGCGGCGGGGCCGCGAGGGCGGGGCGCCAGGGAGCGGCGAAAGAAATGAAGCCGGGGAAAGGGCCGCTAGCGTCGCCGTGCCGGTGCGGCCGCGGCGCCGGTTGCCGGCCGCTCGTCCTTGTGGCGGAAGCTGATGCGCGCCTTGGTCAGGTCGTAGGGCGACATCTCGACGGTCACCTTGTCGCCGGCGAGGATGCGGATGCGGAACTTGCGCATCTTGCCCGAGGCGTAAGCGATCACTTCCACGCCATTTTCCAGTGCCACGCGGAAGCGCGTGTCCGGCAGCACTTCGACTACCGTTCCTTCGAATTCGATGAGTTCTTCCTTTGCCATGCTTTCTCCTGCTCGGGCGGCCGGCACGACGCCGGCCCGCGCCCGTTTACAAAAGCGAAAAGCCCGGGGAGCCGGGCTTTTCGAGGTTCACACCACCGCCGGCTTAGGCAGGACGGATGTTGGAAGCCTGTTTGCCCTTGGGGCCTTCGGTGACGTCAAAAGTCACCTTCTGGTTCTCGGCCAGGGTCTTGAAGCCGCTGCCCTGGATGGCGGAGAAGTGCGCGAACAGATCGTCGCCGCCGCCGTCCGGGGTGATGAAGCCAAAACCTTTAGCATCGTTGAACCACTTAACAGTACCAGTTGCCATGTCTAGATTTTCCTAAATAAACAATTGAGATTGGGCATTGCCCGGGTAACGAGAATCAAGACGTGAAGAGCTGACGAACTGGAGTACCGGACACCAAAATGAGGCACAGCGTAACGAGCTAATACTGGCTGCTTGAACATCTCGCTGGCGGGAGTATGGAGGCAGCTTGGCGGAATTGCAAATGCTAAATGCGGTTTTTTTGAAAATATTCCTAGGCGCGTCCCTCCCGCCCTGATATGATGCGCGGCGCGGCAAGCGCTCCAGTCTCCCTGCCGCGACCGGTTTCTCCCTCGCAATCCCCCATCTGCCTCAGACTGGCGCCGGCATTCCGGCGGCAGGCCGATATTTTACTTCCGGAGTATTCATGCAGTTTTCCGATCTCGGCCTGGCCGAGGAAATCGTGCGCGCCGTCACGGAACACGGCTACACCACCCCCACCCCCATCCAGCAGCAGGCGATTCCCGCCGTGCTCGCCGGCGGCGACCTGCTGGCCGGGGCGCAGACCGGCACCGGCAAAACCGCCGGCTTCGTACTGCCCATTCTGCACCGCCTGTCGGACAAGTCGGTGAAGGGCCCTTCCTCCGGCCGGCCCAAGGTGCGCGCGCTGATCCTCACCCCGACGCGGGAGCTCGCCGCGCAGGTGGAGGAATCGGTGCGCATCTACGGCAAGCACACCAAGCTCGCCTCCATGGTGATGTTCGGCGGGGTGAGCATCAACCCGCAGATCGCGCGCCTGAAGAGCCGCGTCGACATCCTGGTGGCCACGCCCGGCCGCCTGCTCGATCACGTGCAGCAGGGCACCCTCGACCTGTCCGGGGTGCAGATCCTGGTGCTGGACGAAGCCGACCGCATGCTGGACATGGGTTTCATCCACGACATCAAGAAGGTGCTCGCCCTGCTGCCGAAGCAGCGGCAGAACCTGCTGTTCTCCGCCACCTTCTCCGACGAGATCAAGGCGCTGGCCGACAGCCTGCTGAACAAGCCGGCCCTGATCGAGGTCGCGCGCCGCAACGCCACGGCCGACACCATCGCGCAACGGGTCTACGGCGTGGACCGCGACAAGAAGCGGGAACTGCTCGCGCACCTGATCAAGACCAACCAGTGGTTCCAGGTGCTGGTGTTCACCCGCACCAAGCACGGCGCGAACCGGCTGGCCGAGCAGCTCGCGAAGGATGGCATCCCGGCGCTGGCCATCCACGGCAACAAGAGCCAGGGGGCGCGCACCCGTGCCCTCTCCGAATTCAAGGACGGCAAGCTGCAGGTGCTGGTGGCCACCGACATCGCGGCCCGCGGCATCGACATCAGCGAACTGCCCCACGTGGTGAACTACGAGCTGCCCAACGTGCCGGAGGACTACGTGCACCGCATCGGCCGCACCGGCCGCGCCGGCGCCGAGGGCGAGGCGATCTCGCTGGTGTGC
>CAYUJV010000143.1:0-2845 GCA_964445085.1 uncultured Burkholderiales bacterium | reverse complement strand
AAGCTGCCGCGGGAGACCGTGCCCGGCTTCGAGCCGGACCCGAACGCGCGCCCGCAGCCGATCCAGCTGCGCAGCTCCGAGCATCAGCGCCACAGTCCCGGGCGCAGCCACGACGCGCGCGGCAAGCGTCAGAACCCGCCCAAGGCGCGGCCCACCCACGCTGGCGGCCCGTCCCGCTCGCCGCAGGGACGCCCGGCTTCACCGCGGCGCGGACGCCCCTGACCGCCGCCTCCAGCGAAGCCGCCGACCGCCTCCTATAATGGCTGCAACGGGTGCGCGGCCAGCGCATCCGGTCTGACTGAAAGCCGGAAGGAGGGAATCATGGGCCGGAGTGTCGATGTCTCCACGCGGGTGAGCAGCATGCTGTCGACCGTGATCGAGGCCGTGCTCAACGCGGTGGAGGACGAGGAGGTGGTGACCCTGGCGATGGTCCGGTTCGCGATCGCGCGCGGCCTGGTGGCGGACCTGATCGATGCCGGACGGCTGCCGCCTGGCAGCGACTATGCACTCAGCCTCGAACTCGATCACCTGATCGAGGAATACGGCGAGGACATGCCGGCGCTGGACTTCGAAGCCGTGGAGGCGAGCGAAGCGCTGTCGCGCGTGATCCAGGCCGAACTCGACGGCCAGGACGAACCCGCGATACCGACGCTGGGGTCGGTGCACGAATCCATGCTGCACGGCCTCACCGCCCGCCTGGTCGGCGACGGCGACATCGATCCGGACGACGAACAGACCCTGCTCGCGGAAATCGAAGCCCTGGTCGCCCGCTTCGGCGCGGACGCGCCGGCGGAGCACTACCTGCGCTACGAGTAGGCGGCGCGCTTCAATCGAACGGCGGGCGGAAGAATACGAAGGGCTGGCTTTCCGCCCCGCGCGCCGCGCTTGGCGGCACCGCGACCGTCCTCGAGATCAGCGCCTCCAGGCGGTGCAGCTGATCGCAGATCTCCTGGATGCGTGCGTCCACCTGGCGCTCCATCTCGGACGCCTTGCGCCGACTTCCCGGCGCTGATGCCTGGCTCAACTCCGTCATGTCCCGGCTCCTTCTCTCGTGCAACCGTGGCTCGCCGCACATGCTTCGCCTGCGCGCGCGCCGCTGATGCCGCCGCCTGCCACCCGGCGACGGCGCGACTCGGTAAGCGATGCGGCCTGGTCTTGCATGCTGTGTTCCTCGTGCATGTAGGGATCCTGTGACAGGATGCCGCCAAGCCCATTCGCAAACAGCATGCCAACGTCCGCTCGTCGGCTTTTCAATGACTTACGCCGCGGCGCGAGTGGCGACGCGCCCAGGCATGACGCAGGCCGTTTGCGTGGCGCATCATTTTCGTGCCACCGAAGCACTCTCGAGGAGAAAGCTGAAATGAGGCTCTACGACGCAGCGCGTTCCGGAAACTGCCACAAGGTGCGCATGCTGCTCGCGCAGCTGGACCTCCCGCATGAAATCGTGAGCGTGGATCTCGCGGCCGGCGCGCACAGGACGCCCGCCTATCTCGCCCTCAATCCGCGCGGCCAGGTGCCGCTGCTCGAAGACGAGGGCGAGGTGATCTGGGATTCCCAGGCGATCCTGGTCTACCTCGCGCGGCGCCACGGCGGGGAAGCCTGGCTGCCCAGCGCGCCGCTGGCACTGGCGCGCGTGATGCAATGGCTCGCGGTGTCGGAAAACGAAATCCAGTATGGCCTGGCGCGCGCCCGCGCCGCCTTGCGGTTCGGCGCGCCCTGGGATGTGGGAGCGTGCCAGGCCACCGGACGGGCCGCGCTGGCGCTGCTGGAGGGCCGGCTCGCGCATGCGCCCTGGCTCGCCGCGGACCACGCGACCATTGCCGACCTCGCCTGCTACCCCTACGCCGCGCTGGCGCCCCAGGCCGGGCTGCAACTGGACGGCTACCCGGCGCTGCGTGCCTGGCTCGGCCGCATTCAGGCCCTGCCGCGCTACGTCGGCATGCCGGACATGGTGGCGGTCGGCGGCTAGGGCTTGATCAGGCGGCCGAAGGCATAGCGCAGGCGCGAGGGGGCATTGAGGTCGCCCTTCTCCACCCACGCCAGGTACAGATTGCCTGCGGCATCCATGGCGATGCTCGGGTCGGACTGCACGCCGGGCCCGGAGGCGCCGGGCACCGCCAGGTCGTCGCTCCACCCCTGCGGGTCGCGCCAGGACAGCCACACGTCCGGCGTGCCGTCGCGGTCGTCGTCCCACACCGCAACTGCCCGCCCGGTGGCATTCGCCGCGATCGCCGGGTGCCACTGGGCGATGTTGTTGCCGAACTCGTCCTGGACCTTCTCGTTGGCGCCGAACTGGAAGCGCGGCCCCTGCGCGAAGGCTGCGTACACGTCGTAGGCGGAGAGAAAATCGCGCTTGTCGGCCCACACCGCCACGACGCCGTTCGCGCCATCGCGACCGAGGGCGACGCGCATCACGCCGGTGCCGCGCCCGAAGCCCGCGGACTGGCCGCGCCAGACGATTTCGTTCACGTTCGTCGGCGCCGTGAAGTGCGCGCCGCCGTCGAGGGACACCGCATCCATGATCAGCGTGTGGCCGGCGCGCCGGTCCTCCCACGCCACCACCAGCTGGCCGGCGCCGAGCGGCGCGATGCTGGGATAGGACTGGTCCCCCTCCAGCTTGCCGGGCTCGACGAGCGAAGCCGGGCCGCGCTTCAGGCCATCGCCCACCGGCGTGAGGCGCGCGACCGCCACGCGCCAGAAATTCCCTGCCTTCTCCGACCACGCCGCGAACAGCCCCGCCTCCGCGGAATAGCCCAGGCTCGCCTGCGCCGATTCGCGCGCGCTCAGCAGGAGCGTCTCGCCCGGACCCTTGGCGTCGATCACGCGCGCGCGCACGCGCCCGCCT